>CAMZEC010000018.1 GCA_947305645.1 uncultured Bacteroidales bacterium
GAATGACTTCGCTTCGCTCATCCCTCCCACGCCTAGCGGCGCGGGCCCCTCCCATTCACGTGGCCATGGGCGGCCACGGTCCTCGGAGGTAACTCCTGCATCCGTTCCGCCGGAGTCATACAAGAAGCCGTCTTCTGCCAGTATTATTTCAACCAGAGAGTTTCGCGACACCGCGACGCGATTACCAGCGGGAGACGGGAATGAGGGTCCGGCGTTACCGCTAGCGCGGCAACCATTGACTGTCGAGGGAGCGTCCCCCTCGAACTCCCTGGGCCGCAGCGGCGCAGCCGCGAGAATGGACGTAGCCGGGCCCTCGGTTCCCGCGGACGCAATCGCGTCGCGGCGGCAGAGGCAGAGGATCTCTTTGCACTCGCCGTCTGCACCGACGACATGGAGCTCCGAGAGCCATGGAGCCAGGCGTCGGCGGAGCATGGTTATATCCGCCATGGGCGACACTTTAACAATTACCAAAGGCGCTACGGACAGCAGCGACGGCATAAGGGCAACCACGTCCGGGCTGCAGTCCTCCAGCAGGAAGACCTTGCGGCCGGAGTCATCGCGGCGGGCGGGATCGAGATAAATGACATCTGGCGCGAATGCACGCAGGGCATCAAGCCACAAGCCGTCTGCAGCTCCCACATCGTAGCCGTTAAAAGCCACATTGGAGACCCTCAAGGCCGCGAAATTCCGCTTCACAGCCTCCAGCAGTACAGCATCTCGTTCATTATACCAAACCGCCTCCGAACGGAGCGAGAAAGCCCAGGAATCCACCCCCAGGCCGCCGGTCAGATCGGCCAGCCGGGCGCCCGAAGGAACCAGCGAAGCCTTGTACCGCGCCGCCGTCTCACCCGAGCACTGCTGCAGGTTCAGGGATGACGGCACCTCCAGAGACACGCCAGCCCACGACGGCACCTTGGTAGCGAGCTTCCGGGCCGCCCCCTCATCCAAAGACTTAAGTATCTCTGCGAAACTCATGCAAACAGCCAGTCCTTGAAATTCACCAGGTACACCTTCTCCACGGCACGCGTCAGAGCGGTATACAGCCACTTAAGGTCCTCCACCGTCAGCGCCTCCTCCCAGAAAGCATTGTCTATGAAGACGCAACGCCACTGTCCGCCCTGCGCCTTATGGCAGGTTATAGCATCGGCGTACTTAAGCTGCAGGGCATTGAAATACGGGTCCTCGCGCACGGCCTCCCAAATCTTCTTCCTGGTCCCGCGGCCAGCATAATCGGCACTCACGCCCTCGTACAACATGTTCTGCTGCTCGGCCGTAAGCGACGCAGACTCGGAACGCAACGTATCCAGGCACACCTTCGCCTGCAGCTCCGCGTCGTCGTAATCGGGAAAGCGCAGCAGCGCGTCCGCAAAACGGAGGCCGTAGCGGTCCTCGTAATGCCATATCTTCTGCAGAACCGCCACGTCGCCGTTGGCAATGTAGTCCATCTCGTCAACATCCTCCACAAACTGATAGCAGTTCTTCACTATCATGAATTTGTCGCCGCGGGCCAGCTCCTCCTCCTTGAAAAGCACTTGCGCGCGTATGCCAAGGTTGTAGCGGATGGCACGGCGGTTGGAACGGCAAAGCACGACGGTATCGTCGTAGCCGTAGCGGTCGTAAGCATCGGAAATGGCCTCCAGCAGCTCTCCCCCGCCGATTCTATGCACCTCGCAGCCTTCTCCCGCCACCAGATGCAGGCGGTCGAACATCTCGTCGGGATCCGATTTCTCAATCAGCCGCCGGAGCACGGTGGCGTCCGACAGCACCATGGATTCACGGGCCTGCCGTACAACAGTCGAAAGCTCCGCGTAGCGTACGCCGCCGAAGTTGTCCATGAACTCCGGAGTTAGTGCCGGGGAGGCATTAAGGCCTACCGGAGGCAGCTGGGCGGCATCTCCCAGAAGGATGAGACGGCAGTCGTCGCCCGAACGCACGAAGGTCACCAGGTCCTCCAGCAGGTTGCCGGAGCCGAAGAGCGACTGTTGCTGCTGGCGGCCGTCGTCAACCCCTATCAGCGACGCCTCGTCCACCACGAACAGCGTATGCCTGGCCTTGTTGGGGCTGAGCGAAAATCGGCCCCAGCCGGAGCTGTCCACCGATTTCTGACGGTAGATGTGCTTGTGTACGGTAAACGCCGGCTTGCCGGACATGGCCGACAGCACCTTTGCGGCACGGCCGGTGGGAGCCAGCAGAACGGAACGTATCCCGACACGCCAGAGGGAATTGATAACCGCCGACAAAGCCGTAGTCTTGCCTGTGCCGGCATATCCGTTGATGACGAAGATGTCGCCGTCGTCGGTCGTAAGGAAAGACGCCAGGTCGCGGAAAAGCGCATCCTGGCAGGACGTGGGCTCATGGCCCATGGTCTTGAGGAAACCCTCGTAGAGGCTCTTAGCGTCCATCAGCGCTTGTGTCTGTCGAACACCATTGCCACCACCGCAAGCACAGGGTAGATTTCTATACGGCCAAGAAACATGTCCAGGGAATACACCATCTTGGCCGCTGCCGGCGCGCCGTTGAACGAGCCCATGGAGCCCATGTCGCCGAGGGCCGGGCCGACGTTGCTGATACTTGTTACCGAGGCTGCAAGGGCATTCTGCCAATCCACTCCGATGAACAGGCAGAGTACGGCAGAAATAGACAGCAGAACGGCGTAGAGAGCTATATAGAGCACATGGGGCGCGACTTCGCTGCTGGCCAGCACCTTTCCGCCAAGCCTGACCTCATTCACGGACGAAGGATGCATAATACGGTTGAGCTGACGGCCGATAGCCTTAAACAACAGCACGATACGGTCAATCTTAAGACCTCCGGAAGTAGAACCTGCACAACCGCAGACTACGGCGGCAAGCACAATAAGGCCGCCCATCACAGGAGGCCATGAGGCATTGTCCAGAGTGGCGAATCCGGTCGTGGACGAGATACACATCACCTCGAACAGACCGTTCCACAGCGACTCTCCCCAACCCTTGCAAAAACCGCCGGTCTTTAGCCCTATGCCCATCAAAAGAGAGAAAAGCAGCAGCGACGAGGTGTAATAGGTAACCACCGCATTCTTCATCGGCTTGAGGGAACGGGTAACGAAAGTCAGGAACAGCAGGCCGAAGTGCAGGGACGACAGGTACATGCAGAGCATGGTTGCTGCTTCTATCCACCTGGAATTGAAGGCGCCGATGGATGCGTTGCGGGTGCTGAAACCACCTGTAGCCGAGACGCTCATGGCATGGCAAACTGAGTCGAAGAATGGCATGCCCGCCAGATTATACAGCAACAACGCCAGGCAGAAAATGCCCAGATATACGTATGCAAATATATATACCGTACGGTTGGCACGCATGGCGTAAGCCCCTTTGGATAAGGAACTTAACTCCATATTGACCAGTCGCAGCTTGACCGGGCTGGAGTCCGGGATAATCAGCAGAAGGAACACTACGACTCCCAAACCGCCAATGAAGTGGGTACTTGCTCTCCAGAACAGCAGACTCCTTGGCAAGGCCTCTACGTTGTCCAGAATGGTCGCGCCGGTAGTCGTAAAGCCGGAGACGCTCTCGAACCATGCGTTCTGGATAGTGAAAGGACCGCCCCAGAGTGCGTACGGAAGCATTCCGAAAACGAAGGACAGCAGCCAGGAAAGGGTGATGGTCACATAGCCTTCCTTAAGGGTGATGGCATGCGACCTGCGCACGAAAATGAAAGGAAAGACGCCTACCAGGAAAGTGATGGTGAAGCTGATTATCAGTGCAGCCAGGGCACTGTCGTTACCGTTCAGCACCGAAACCAGTACCGATAGCAACATGAACAGCGAGCTCACCAGGAGCGCCAGGCCTACATTACGGCTGATTGCTTTCCAGTTCATCCGAAACTCTTGATTTCAGGTCTTTCAGCCGTTTCCTGAGCTGAAGATTGTCGTTGGCCACTTCCGACAGGCCTTCGTTAAGCCTCAAAAGCTGGTCGTCACCCTCGAAGGTGTATGTGTATTTTTTGCCGTACGACCGGTACCCGTCCAGAGCGTCCAGCATCTTGTAAAGCGGATTCACGTAATACGCCAGGATGAAGAGCAGCAGCATAACCACCAGAAGCAGTCCCACCGCTACGGCCACTATTCCGGGAATGATACTCCTGTAGAAGCCGCGCTCGAAAGTCTTGGAATGCTTCTCGAGGTCATTGTAGATTGCAGTTTCCAGGGCGTCTATGTCTGCATCGAGCTGGGCGAAACCGGGCTGTAGGCGGTTGAAGTACCAGCTGCGGGAATCTATGAATTTGGAATCCAGCACGTTTTCCAGCTCCAAGGAAGTGAGCACGTATGCAGTACAGGAATATATAACCGAATCCGTAAGCGGCTGAATCACATTGGATTCCAGAGATGAGCGCAGGGTATCGCAATGCGAGAGGAAGTACTCCTGATCGAACACGGGAAGCCTGCCGTAAGATTCTTCTCCTATGACCGCAAGTATGTCCAGGTTATATCTGTTGCTTATATCTGCAAGCTTATGGGCTGTATTCAGACTGGTGATATCATCGGCGATAAGGTCGGAGACGTAAGTGCTCATCTTGGAGTACTCAAGAACCGATATTGTCGCAGATATCAGGAGGATAGCCGCTATTGCCGAGAGGCTTAAAGTCAATTTTGCCTTAATTGACAGCTTCATTTTAAAATTTTTTACAAAATCTGCACAAATATAAGAAATTATTGGTATTTTTGCATAATACCACACGCACACTATGGCCAATAGTTTCCTTAACGACAACACAGGAAAGAACGCCCAGATCAAGCGGGCAATCCTCCGGCTTTGTATCAGCCACGATGAGTCAAGTATCTCGTACTTCAGCAAGACCCTGGGAATCAGCGTCCCCACCATCACCAAACTGATAGGGGAACTGATAGACGAAGGTTTCCTCCTGGACGAGGGTAAGATTGGCACGTCCGGAGGCAGGAGGCCAAGCATTTTCGGCCTCAATCCCAACGCAGGCTACTTCGTAGGCATAGACATCGCCCGCCACCACTTCCACATAGCGGTGACGGACTTCAAAGGCAACCTGATCAAGTATATAGAGGACATAGAGTTCGTTCTCGAGTCCAACAGCCAGTCGTTCAGGGCAATGTGCAGAATGGTCAAAGACTGTGTGGTAGCAGCCGGCGTCCCCTGGATCAAAGTGCTCTCTGCAGGCGTGAGCCTCACCGGCCGCGTGAACCCGGAGGAAGGCTATTCCCTCACCTATTTCGTGAGTGACGACTTACCCCTTAAAGACCTGTTCCAGAGGGAGTTGAACATCCCCGTGAGCATAGAAAACGATTCCCGTGCCCTCACCTACGGAGAGTATATGATGCTCGGCAAGAACGCCAACAAAGATATGATTGCCATCAACCTCAGCTGGGGCCTCGGCATGGGCATGATACTGGACGGCCGGCTCTACTACGGCAAGTCGGGATTCTCCGGAGAGATAGGGCACTTCCCTCTCCTGGACAACGACATTATGTGCCGCTGCGGCAAAGTGGGATGTCTGGAAACCGGAGCCTCCGGTTCCGCCCTGCACCGGATGATAATCGAGAAACTCAAGGCAGGCAGGCGTTCCTCCCTGTTCAACCTTTACAAGGAGAACGGCGACCTGGAGCTCTCCGAGATCCTGCAGGCCGTACAGGACGGCGACGTTCTGGCCATCGAGTGCATAGGCATCATCGGCGAAACGCTCGGGCGCGGCATCTCCGGCATCATCAACATCTTCAACCCCGGTCTGGTAATCATAGGAGGCCGCCTGATCGTGGGCAAGGACCACCTCATCCTGCCCATCCGCACCGCCGTCAACCGTCTCTCCATGGAGCGTGTGAGCTCCGACACCAAGATACGCCTCTCGACCCTCGGCCGCAAGGCTATTGTCATCGGCGACTGTTTCCTGTCCAGGAAGAAGTTGCTGGGAATCTAAACTGATATGACTGAAGACATTCTGCAGCAGCTCTTCGAATCCTATTCGGGACGCAAACTCTCGGAACGGACGGAGCTGCCTACTTCCGGCAGCCACCGGCGCTACTTCCGACTGACCGGCGGCAACATCTCCATCATAGGCGTGCTGGGCACCGACTTCGACGAGAACAACGCCTTCATCACCCTGTCCCGCCACTTCAAGGAAAAGGGCATCAACGTACCTACGGTGCTGGCTGTATCGGAGGACGGTATGGCCTACATCCAGGAAGACCTGGGCGACAAGATGCTCTTCGACCAGCTGTCGCAGGGGCGCGAAAGCGGACGATACAACTCGTACGAGACCAACCTGCTCTGCCGTACCATCGAGAAGCTGCCAAAGCTGCAGTTCAAAGGGGCGGAGGGGCTCGACTGGAGCATCTGCTACCCGCAGCGGGAATTCGACGCCCGCATGGTCGACTTTGACCTCAATTACTTCAAGTACTGCTTCCTGAAGGCCACCGGCCTGGAGTTCAACGAGATGCAGCTGCAGGACGACTTCGAGCTCTTCAAGGCCGACCTGCTGAAGGACGACACGGACACCTTCCTCTACCGGGACTTCCAGGCACGGAACGTTATCCTGAAGGACGGAGAACCATATTTCATCGACTATCAGGGCGGCCGCCGCGGGCCCATCTACTACGACGTTGCCTCCTTCATCTGGCAGGCCCGTTCCCGCTTCCCGGAAGAGCTCAAGCAGGAGCTCATACGCAGCTACCTGAGGGCGCTTCGCAGTTATACAGAGGTGGATGAGGAGCAGTTCTACGCTCGCCTGCGCCTCTTCGTGCTCTTCCGCACGCTTCAGGTACTGGGGGCCTACGGATACCGCGGATACTTCGAGAAGAAGCCGCACTTCCTGGCCAGCGTGCCGTACGCCCTGGACAACCTGCGCAGCCTGCTCAAGACGCCTTTTTCCGACTACCCTTACCTCAACGGCATACTCACCAAGCTGACCAACATGCCCCAGTTCTACGAGATAACGGAGGACCGCAGGCTGGAGGTACGCATCTGCAGTTTCGCTTACAAGAAGGGTGTGCCGGCAGACAATACCGGCAACGGCGGCGGCTACGTTTTCGACTGCCGTTCCATCAACAACCCCGGCAAGTATGAGCACTATCGCCAGTTCAACGGAAACGACCCCGAGGTCATCAAGTTCCTGGAGGACGACGGCGAGGTCTTCGTTTTCCTGGAGAGCGTTTACAAGCTGGTGGACGCCCATGTGGAGCGTTTTATCGAGCGTAAGTTCACCCACCTTCAGGTGTGCTTCGGCTGCACCGGAGGCCAGCACCGTTCGGTCTTCTGCGCGGAGCATCTGGCACGGCATCTGGCGTCCAAATACGACATAAAAGTGAAGCTCACCCACCGCGAGCTGGACATTGAAAAGACTCTCTAGGATATGAAGGCGATGATTTTCGCAGCCGGGCTCGGCACGCGGCTCAAGCCGCTTACGGACAGCATGCCCAAGGCGCTGGTGCCGGTTTGCGGAAAGCCGTTGCTGTATCATGTCCTGAGCAAATTGCGTTTGGCGGGCTACGACGAGATAGTTGTTAACGTCCACCATTTTGCCGGGCAGATCCGCGATTATCTTGAGACGCACGACTTCGGGGCCAGAATTTCCATCTCCGACGAAACCGACCTTCTCCGCGAAACCGGCGGAGGAATCATGCACGCACGACCGTTCTTGGAAGGATCGTCGGAGCCGGGCAGGGGCAGAGGTTCGGAGGGGCTTTTCCCAAATCTTTCGCCCCGGAGGGCCCTGCCCCTGACGGCGAAAGACGAGCCGTTCCTGGTACATAATGTCGACATAATCTCCGACTTGGACCTCCGGTGGTTCCGGGAGCAGTGGCGACCGGGGGCGCTCGCGACGCTGCTGGTCAGCGACCGCCAGACTCAGCGCTACCTGCTGTTCGACGATGACATGCGCCTTGTCGGCTGGACGAATATAGCAACCGGCGAAGTCAGGAGCCCTTATCCCGGCCTGAAGGCAGACGAATGCCGCAAGTTCGCATTCGCCGGCATACACGACATCTCTCCGGCGATTTTCAACGTTTTCGAGCAGACGGGCTGCCCCGACCGTTTCCCTATCATCGACTTCTATCTCAATGTATGCGCGGAGCATCCGGTCTACGGTGCCGTGCCTGAGAAGCTCAGAATTGTCGACGTTGGCAAGTTCGACACCCTTGGAGAGGCCGAGCGCCTTTGTGCCGGCATCTTGTAGCAATGAGACGCATTTCAGCCATATTGTCCGCCATACTGCTGCTGTACGGCTGCGGGGGGATAAACTACGATTACCTTCCCTCCGACGACAATGCAGACAACGTGGACTGGAGGTCCGCCTACGCTTGCGTTTTCGACGACAGCGTAATACCGGAGATTCATTTAAGCGTTTCCGTGGACGAATGGAACCGCTTGCTGGCGGAGTACGACAAGAACAGCCAGACAAAGGAGTATATTTCCTGCGATGTCCGGCACATCAAAGGGGACGAAAACATCGGTATTCCTAATGCCGGCCTGCGACTGCGCGGCAACACCTCACGCCGGCGCCCTGAGGGCCGCGGGGGCCAGAAGCACCAGAGCGCCGGTCCGGACTGGCACCATTGCCATTTCTGCCTCAACTATCATTACTACGAGAAGAACCCCTCACATACGCTTCACGGAGTGAGGCGGGTCGACCTGAAATGGTTCAAAGACGACCCTGCGTATGTACGCGAGATTTACTGCTACGACCTTTTCCGCCGGTTCGGGGTGTGGACGGCGATCAACGACGTCTACTGCCGCTTGTGGATCAAAGTCGGAAACGACAAAGAGGCATACTTCGGAGTGTACGAAATGATGGAGCACATAGACAGGAATTACCTGCTGGCACGTCGGAAGCAATTCGGTTCTGCCGACGGCAACCTGTGGAAATGCAGCCACGGGGCCGACCTTCGCAAGACCAACACAGATTTCGGGGCGGATGAAAACGGCAAGGAGCATGTGTATGAGTTGAAAGAAGGCCCGCAAGGCCTTGAAGCCGCAAAAGACCAGCTGCTGAACTTCATCACCAAGCTGAACACCCAGAGCGGCGAAGAATTGTTCAGATGGCTGGAGTCTGTTATGGATATTGACCTTTTCTTGCGTACGTATGCGGTCAATGTAGCCGTAGGTATGTGGGACGACTATTGGAACAACTCCAACAACTATTACCTGTACCTCACCCCGGAGGGCAAGGTCTATTTCATACCTTTCGACTACGACAACACCATTGGGACGAGCCATGTGTGCGGAGTCCAGAAAGATGCCGGCAGGCAGTCTCCGCTGCGCTGGGGGCAGGACGGCAACCCTCTGGTACTGAAGATTCTTCAGAATCAGGAATGGAAGGATAAGTACATCTCCTACCTGAAAGAGCTGTGTGTGGACGAGAACGGCCTTAATACAGACAAGGCTGCGGCCCTCCGCATCAGGAAATGGCAGGGTGCCATCGGGCTGTACGTGGCTAACGATACCGGCGAGGACATGGTTATAGAAGACAAGCCTGCAGCCTGGGGCAACCACAAGGAGTATCGCCTGCTGAACAGCGACGGCAACAATTTCTTCAGTGTAAAGGCACTTTCTGTGTCCGCCCTGTGGCCCTAGACTCCCTTTTCGTAATCTCTCAAGGCTTTGAATCCCTGCTTTGAAAGCAGCAGTAGGACTATCACGTTCACCCAGGCCTGTATGCCTACGGCTATGTCTCCGAGGTCCCATGCCAATGTGCTCTCGTAAATGGTTCCGAGTATGGCAAAGCTCATCAGAGTAAGGCGCAACACTACCACGAGCGTCTTCTCCAGCCTGGAGCCTTCTCTGTTGCGCATCAGGTAGATAAGGCTGCTCTCTGCGTAGAAATAGTAGGCCATGATGGTGGTATATGAAAAGAATACCATGGCTATTCCCACGAACTTGGAGCCGAAGCCGGGGAAAATGGTGTCAATCGCGCTCTGGGTATATGCGGCGTAATTGTCGCCCAGGCCAGTGGGTGCAGCGATCAGTATCATCAGGGCCGTTGCAGTGCAAACGAAAAGGGTGTCCACGTAAACGGAGAAACTCTGTGCGAAGCCCTGGCGTACCGGATGGCTGACGTCGGCGGAGGCAGATACTATGGCGCCCGTTCCTTGTCCGGCTTCGTTGGAATAGACCCCTCGCTTGACGCCCATCATTATTGTCGTGCCTATTATGCCGCCGCCCGCAGCTCCAACCCCGAAGGCTTCCTGGAAGATGGTTTTAAATACGCCCGGTACGGCTTCAAGGTTGAAGCAAACTACTATCAGGGCCACAATTATGTATCCCAGGGCCATGAAAGGCGTAATGATGGAGCTGACGCGGGAGATGCTCTCTATGCCGCCGAATATTACTGCGCCGAGGACGGCAGCCAGGCATAGGCCGACGTACAGGGGATTCACGCCGAAGGCGTTGTGCATCGATGTGCTGAGGCCGTTGGCCTGGACCGTGACCAGTCCGGTGCCATAGCCGATTATGCCTGCTACGGCAAAGAATATTGCCAGCCACTTCATGCCGAGGCCTTTCTCGATATAACTGAAGGGGCCTCCGCGGAAGCCGGTTTCGTGCTGGAATTTGTATTTCTGTGCAAGTGTGGATTCCATGAATGCGGTGGCTGCTCCGAAGAAGGCGATGATCCACATCCAGAATACGGATCCGGGGCCGCCGATTGCTATGGCGGTGGCTACGCCGACGATGTTACCCGTACCGATGCGGCCGGACAGCGCCATGCAGAAGGCCTCGAAGGACGATATGCCTTTACCCTTCCCCGCCTTGACGGCAAAGAGCGACTTGAGCATATCCTTGATGTGGCGGACCTGAACGAAGCGCGTCCCCGCCGTAAAAAAGAGGCCCGCAAAGATCAGAAGTCCCACCAGCGCCGGACTCCAGATAATCTTGCTGATCTGTGATACAACTTCCGCGAAACTCATGTTCCGCAATATAATGATTTTACGGGAGGAAAACAAAAAACGCAGAACCATGAGATTCTGCGGATTGTTGTAGGGACGATCGGATTCGAACCGATGACCTTTTGAATGTGACTCAAACGCTCTAAACCAGCTGAGCTACGCCCCTGCGTTTTTGGGATTGCAAATATATAGATTATTTTTTATATTGCAAAAAATTATAACACTACTCAACCCACTCAAATGTCTACAGCAAATTACACCTTCGCCCCCGTCGGACTGCCTTATGCGCAGGACGCCCTGGCTCCAGTCATCAGCGCCGAGACTATCGCCTTCCACTACGGCAAGCATCTTCAGGCGTATATCAACAACCTCAACGCAGCCCTGCCCGGCAGCGGTTTTGAGGGTAAATCCCTGGAAGAGATTGTGAAAGAGTCCCAGGGCGGCATCTTCAACAATGCCGGACAGGTTCTCAACCACACTCTGTACTTCACCCAGTTCAAGGCATACGGTGCGGCTACCGAACCCTCGGGAGCCCTGGCTGCCGCCATCAAGCGCGACTTCGGCGGCATCGAGGAGTTCAAGGCCGAGTTCCAGAAGAAGGGTGTAGGCCTCTTCGGCTCCGGTTGGGTATGGCTGGCTTCCGATGCAGAAGGAAAGCTCTACATCACCCAGGAGGCCAATGCCGGCAACCCCGTCCGCAGCGGGCTCAAGCCCCTTCTGACTTTCGACGTCTGGGAGCACGCCTACTACCTGGATTACCAAAACCGCCGCCCCGACCACCTCGCCGCCCTCTGGCAAATCGTCGACTGGGACGTGGTGGCCAAACGCTACGGGAAATAAGCCCTCGCTTTGAAAAACGTAGCCGGATGTACACACACCTGTACCTCCGGCTTCATTTTTAACCTTTTTTTTTGCTGCCGGAGGACCATACAAATGTACCTCCGGCTACGCAAAGCTACTCCAGCATATTCTGCCTGAACTTCACTATGTCGCTCTCTTTGATGCCGATCTCGATCAAATATTTCTGGACGCAGTCCTTGAAAGGCAGGTAGCTACCGTCGTCCTGCTTGCCATAGGCCCAGATGAACTTGGCGGCACCGTCGTAATCAATGCCATTCAGACGGGTCATCCTGGTTTTCTCGCCTTCGGACACGCTGTATCCGTGGGGAGCGAACTGAGTAATCTCGTACTCCTTGGAAATCTCGCCCTCGTCAACGCCCAGGATACCCAGGGTGAGCATGGCGACGGTTCCGGTACGGTCACGTCCGAGCGAGCAGTGGAAATACACCGGCCTGCCCTGGTCTACGGAATCGAATATGAACTGCATGCACTGGCGGGTCTTCTCCTTGTCGTCGCGAAGCATCTGGGCGTATCCTTCTTCGATAATAGGAGAAAGGAATGTCGCATCCGTGAACGGAGTTGCGCCAAGGTGGTCGCTCTTGCCGCGGAGGTCGAGCTCTGCCAGAATACCCTCTCTCCTTGCCTCCTGCTTGCCGGTGCTGTTGATCTTGTCGGGCCTTCCGCCACGATAGACCTTGCGGTACTTGACGGTCTTGCCGTCCTTTGTCTTCCAGCCGCCAAGGTCACGTACGTTACGCACGCCGGAGGCGCTGCCGGGCTTGAAAGTAAGGTGGTGCAGATGCCCGTAGGTCTCGAACTTGCCGCTGGTAACGACGGTGGAGCCGTTCTTGACCTCGTAATTGTACTGGGCGTTCGGACGAAGGTTGTTCAGAGTCCAGAAGCCGAACGACACATCGGGATCGGGATTGGGGTCAAGAGTGTATGTGGCGCTCCAGTCCCCTTCCCAAAGCTTTGCGGTATACTCCGAGCTCTGGGTGTCCTTGGGCCATCTGATGGTGAAAGACGGGGAAATATCTTCCTTGCCGGGAGAAATCAAAAGGTGGGTCTTGGTCTCGCCGGTTTCTTCATCTACATACGGTTCCTTCAGGAAATCAGCCTCCTCGCCCCTCTTCATGGCGGAATAGCTGTAGTCCCTTTCAGGATAAGTAATGGTAGTTATGAACTTCTCGATAACCGCGTTGGTCACGAGAATACGGTCTCCATTCTTCAATTCCACTGGCACCAGATCATCCGGATTGGGTTCATCGGGATCCACGACAGGGGTGTCCGGAGTGTCAGGGGTGTCCGGGGTATCAGGCTCCGGTTGCTCGCACATTACCATGAAAGGCACGAGCAAAGCGAGGAAATAATAACGTATCTTCTTCATAATCAATGGATATTATTCAAGCATCATGGAACGGAAATCATCGATATCCTTCTGGGAAACGCCAGCAACAGTGAGGAGGTATTTCTCTACACCGGAAGCGAAGGTTCCGTCACCGGCAAGCTCCCAGAAATAAGGAACCACATCGCTGTAAACCCACTGCATGCGGGTATTCTTGAAGATAGGCTTGGGGTTGCTCTTCTTGTCGGAAGAAGAAACGCTGTAGCCTACGGGGGCAAAGTAAGTTACCTCATATTCCTTGGCGATAATGCCTTCACGTACGCCGAGCAGACCGAGCAGGAGGATATCCAGGGTGCCGGTACGGTCACGGCCGAGGGAGCAGTGGAAGTACACCGGCTTGCCCTTGCGGAGGCTGTTGACCACGAACTCAAAGCACTCCTTGGTCTTGGCGGCGTCGTTGACGAGCATGGTCTTGCCGCCCTGCTCGATAACAGGCGCGCAGTGGTCGAGCTCCTGTCCGGTATTAGCTTTGGTTACGGCAGATTCGAACATGACGTCGGAGTTGCCGCGGAGGTCGAGCTGGGCACCGATGCCCTCGATAAGAACCTCTTTCTCGCCCTGGGCGTCAAGAGGATAGGGAGACCACTTCTCGTTCAGGCGGCCGCCGCGATAAACCATACGGTATTTGACCTTCTTGCCGTCGAGAGTAGGCCAGCCACCAAGGTCGCGGGCATTGCGGGCGCCGCTTCCCTTAAGCTCCACTCCCCTTCTCTTGGTCACCTTCCCATGGAAGAACACCTGATGCAGGCTGCCCTTGGTGCTGAACTCGCCCTGGGCGATTACCTTACCCTTCTCGGTGCTCACCTTGTAGGTGTACTTATCGTTGGGAACCAGGTTGGTGAAGTTGACGTAACGGGCGCCGGAGGCTATCTCGATATCGCCCTTCCAGTTAAGCTGATCCTCCAGATGCAGGGTCATCTTGCTGCCGTCCATATCTTCTGCTTTCCAGCGGATACTGTAAGATGAAGGCTTGTCGCCGTCGGGCCAATCGGTCTCCCAGTTGTCCCAGGTGAGGTTTACGCCGTCGAAACCGCCGTAATAATCGAACACCTTTGTATCCTTCGTATAGGTCTTGTCCTCGTAATTAACCTCAGTGAGGAACTTCTCCACCAGAGGGCTGCAGGCAAGAAGAACATCGCCGCTCTTGAACTCAGGCGCAGCTCCTGCATAAGGATCGCCGACCTGGAAAATGTAGACGGGCTCCCTTGCCTCGTCGGCCGCGATCAGGAAATAGCTGTCCCTGTCGACAGTCGAAGGATTCTGGGTATAGGAGACGGTAACGGTAACCGGATCCTTCGAAGCGGAGCCGCTCTCGGGGCTTACTGTAAACCATTCATCGTCCGGGGTAACGGTCCAGTCGCGGTTGGCGGTGAACGACACGGTAACGCTGCCGGCCTCGCAACCAACGTGTACTTCCTTCTCTCCGTTAATGGAGACCTTGGGGTCTTCCTGAACGGGATCTACGGGTTTGGGATCGCAACACACCAGTGTGGGAACGATGCAAAGAAGTGCTAAAAAGTTCATTTTCATAATTATAAGATGTTTATTTTACTTCAATTAGATAACTGCCTTCGAAAATGGGACGGATAACGGGATCCGGACCCTCCACGGTATAACTGCGAAGATCGTCGGAAGCATATTCGGTGACCGTGTAACTGCGATCCTCGAGGCCGCGGAGCACTATGCCGTCGCCGTTCCACTTGTCGGCATAGAAAGCATAATACATGGCTCCGTCTTTCTCTATCACATGTGCCTCGGGCTTGTCGAAGCCATAATCGTAGAGATTCAGGTATCGTCCTGTGGATATCTTCTTGTCGTTGTATATGCCAACCCACTTACGCAGAGCTGCCTCTTTCTCCGGAGTGAGGACGTAGCCGTCCCCCTCCACCGTTGGATTGGGGGCGGGCCAGGTAAACTTGGAGCCGATGACGCCGCCCACGCCTATCTGGGTAGGGAAATCAAGTCCGCCGTCGCTCAGCTCCACATGGTCGGCATAGTATGCCAGGTCCGGGCAGATGGCGGCATACACCTTACGCTTCATGCGTATCTGCGCGCTCGACGTGGGGTCGGACGCCACCGCCTGGGTCATGTAAGGGGTGTAGAAGAAGTTGATGGCGCATCCGCAGGGGCACACCTGCACCACGGAACCGGGCACGTCGGCCTGCGCCCTTTCGTAAACGGCACGGAAGAACTCCGGCAGGCGCTCGCACGCCTCCTCCGGGTATGCCAGGCCGCTGGCCGGATTGTAGTCGGGCGACGAAAGGTTGAGATGCTGACCGTCCAGCTTAAAGCCGTCGAAGCCCCAGTCGAGCAGGAATCGGTCTACCAAACCGAGCGTATACGCCTGCGTGTACGGGTTCACGGGCGAGAGATACCAGCTGTCCCACCAGCTGATGTCTTCGTGCGAGCCGTCCTTCTGCACCAGAAGCATCTCCGGATGATTCTCGGCGAGGCTGCTGCCGGGGTCGGCCGCCAAAGGGGCCCACCAGAGCTTGGCCTTCAGGCCCTGCTTGTGGATGGCCTCGGTGATTCGGCGCATGCCCTCGTCGGTTATGCGGTCGTTCGCTTCCCAGTCGCCCTCGCAAATCTGGTATCCGTCATCCACGTCGACCCACTTGAAACCGAGCTCGACCACCTTGGGAAGGGTGCCTGTCACCTCGTCGACGGTGAAGTTTCGTTCGTAACCCCAGGCACACCAGACGGGCTCGAAAGCTTCCGCAGGTGAAACGGGCGCCTCATATCCGAAAGCCTCATGCATGTAGCCGGCGAACTGGCGAAGCGGATTGAAGAAATCGCCCTTGTTGAAGGAAATAAACTGACGGTAGGCCTTCAGGGTGTCGCCCGGCTGAAGTGTAAGCGGCTGATCGAAATCCCTGCGTATGCAAGCCTCCGCCTTGTCGCCGCGGCGTTGCACGGGAAGTGAAACCAAACGAAGTACAGGTTCCGCAAGGCCGATGCTGATGTTCACACCCGGAGTCCACAGAGACACCATGGGGATACCTCCGCCGTAGTCGCTCTGGTTCATTCCCAAATAGTTACGCTGCTTGAAGCCGGCCGGCACGGGAAGCACCCAGTCCAGTCTTTCGACGGTGGAACTGGGCTGAAGGCTCCAGATTTCCTTATCCGCAATGCTTATGCGGGATGTCTCCATGGCACCCACCTCGACGGGCTTGCCGGAGCTGTTAACGAAAGCGATGTCCCTGATGAACATGCCCGGGAAGTCTTCCAGGGCCACGTCGTTGCTGATTACGGTGACGTTTGCTATCGTGCGGCCGCCGGGCGTAAGCAACCTGTCGGCAGGCACACCGGCGCAAGAAGCGGCAAGGAGAATGACGGATAAAATGGCGAGTCTTTTCATAACGCTAGATTTTCAGGGTCTGGCCGAAGCGGGTTGCGCAAATCTCGCGGACGGCTTCGATGGATGTGAAAGCACCGGTTCCTCCGGCTGCGGTTGTATTGACGGCCCCTGTAAGGTTGCCCGTACGCTGGCATTCCTCCAGCGGCAGGCCCTTCACGAAGGCACTCACGAAACCGGAGTTGCAGCTGTCGCCGGCGCCTATGGCATCCACCACATGCTTGTTGAGGAAGGCGGGAAGCTCCACCCGGCTGCCGTCTTTGCGAATGAGAACGGAACCGGCCGAACCGCACTTAAGCATCATACATCCGCCCAGGTAAGGCTGGACGGCGGCGATGGCGGACTCAATGTCGGACGTACCGGTGAGACACTGAAGCTCTTTTTCGTTCGGCATGAAGACGGTCACCTTTGGAAGCACGGCCTTGTAGTCCAGCTTCCAGGTCTCCATGGGATCCCATTGCGTATCGAGCGAAACCGTAACCCCATTAGCTGCAGCCGCATCCAGGATGAGCTGCACGTCGCGCAGCAGGCCCGACTGCATGAAGAGCGAGCTGAGGTGAATGTGGCGTGCCTTTTCGAACACTTCAGAAGGGATGTCCGCGAAAGTCATGACATCCATCGCGCCTTGATAAGTAAGGTTCGCGCGATCCTCGCCGTAACTCATGCAAATGGTTGCTCCGGTGGGCGTATCCCCTTCCACGAGGTAACGGGTATCCACCCCCTTGGCTTCCAGGGAACTGCGCACCAGAGCGCCGAAGGAATCGCGGCCTATCATGCCCACGAAACAGACTTTGCTGCCCAGGGCTGCGGCATTTGCCGCGAAAATAGCCGTCGAACTGCCAAGGGTAACGGTCATTTCCTTAGCGAATTTCTCTTTTCCTATTTCAGGCTCAGACTCGATGCCGTTGAGAATGATGTCTACGTTAAGTTCGCCGATAGCGGCAATGTCGTATAGCTTCATGATTTGTGGGTTATCAGTTGTAAACCTTACAAATTTGCAAAAAATATTTCGTTTTTACCTAACATTGTTTCGTTTCTATTATAAAAAACAATTTCGTTTGCTTTCGGATAATTTTTTTTCTATATTTGTCGCGATAATACCACAGAATTATGAACATCTACGACTCTGCCCAAGGAAGACGGTCCGCCATTCTCCAGAAATTAAGGGAGGATTCCACCGTTTCAGTAGCGCAGCTCAGCCGGCAGTTCAGGGTTTCGGAAGTTACGATTCGCAAGGACCTCGGAATACTGAAAGAGCGCAAGCTGCTCTACCGAGTGCATGGTGGCGCCATACTGGGAGCGGCTGTGCCCCAGGAGGACGTGGAGGCAGGAAGCTTCAATGCCAAGCAGCTGGTTAACGTAAAGGAGAAGGAAGCGATAGGCCGTGCCGCAGCCGCCCATATCAAGGACGGTGATACTATCATGATCGATTCCGGCACGACCGCCCTTGAAGTTGTCCGCAACTTGCAGAAATTCCGCGACTTGACCATCATCACCAACTCCGTGAACGCGATGATAGAGGCCCTTAAATACAACAGGTTCAAAGTGATACTGGTAGGCGGCAGCGTCCGCAGCTCCAGTCTCTCGACCGTGGGCGCACTTGCGGAATCAAGTCTCAAGCTCTTCTACTGCGACAAGCTTTTCCTCGGCGTAGACAGCTTCAGTGTGGATGCGGGCCTTTCCACTCCTAGCGTGGAAGAAGCCAGTACCAACCAGGTGATGATTTCCCGCGCCCGCGAGGTTATAGCTGTCTTCGATTCTTCCAAGATAAACAAGAGAGCCCTGGCTTTCATAACCATGCCTGACAAAATCAACACCGTGATCATTGACGACAATCTTCCGGCTTCTATCCGGAACCAGCTGAGGGCAATGAACATTAATGTTGAAACTGTGAGCGTATAGATGCAAGATTTTATCTAATTTATTATTTATATAGTATGGAATTCAATACCCACAAGGAAATTCTTCAGCAACCGCAGGTCTGGCGCAAGGCCTATGATTCCATCCTTTCCCGCAAGAATGAAATCAAGGGTTTCGTAGACAAGTACCTGAACGACGGTTATCAGGTTGTCCTAACCGGCGCCGGCTCGTCGGCTTACATCGGAGACGCCCTCGAGTGCGCCCTTTCCGCAACCCGTTTTCGCGGAGCCCGTTCCATCGCCACCACGGACATCCTTTCCTGCCCCGGCATTTACTTCAACGCATCCAGCAAGGTGCTCCTCATCTCCTTTGCACGCTCAGGCGACAGCCCCGAAAGCATCGGTGCGGTAAAGGCCGTCGAGCAGACCGCTGGCAAGGCAGCCCACATATTCATCACCTGCAATGCAGACGGCCTCCTGGCAAAGACCAAGGGTGAAAACATCCTCTGTGTCCTGCTGCCTCCTGAGACCAACGACCTTTCGCTCGCCATGACCAGCAGCTGCACCACCATGCTGCTCGCATGCTCGATGATATCCAAGATAGACGAAATCGAGTCCCAGAAGGAGTACATAGACGCCCTCTCCGCCTGCGTAGAGAAGTCCATCGCCCGCTACGAGAAGGATCTCGAGGCCATTGCGTCGAAGGATTTCAAGCGTGCGGTATTCCTCGGCTCCGGCACCCTCAAGGGTATCTCCGAAGAGTCCAGGCTCAAGCTCCAGGAACTTACCGACGGCACAGTAATGTGCGCCTTCGATTCCTTCCTTGGTTTCCGCCACGGTCCGAAGGCTGTCATCAACAAAGACACCCTCATCGTTTATCTGGTATCCCCCAACCCTGACGTACGCCGCTACGAGATGGATCTCATGAAAACCATACGCAAGCAGGGCCGCTACGTCGCCACCGTTACAATCTGCCAGCAGCCCGTCGAGTGCCCCGAGACCGAACTCATGATAGAGACCATGCTGCCCGCAGGCTTCCCCGACATCTACGGTTGCGTTTCTTACCTGTTCGTGGCCCAGCTGCTCGGATACTACAAGTCCATCTTCTTCGGACTCAGCCCCGACTCCCCTTCCAAGGACGGCAACATTTCCCGAGTGGTCGAGGGTGTAACTCTGTATATCTAATCAAACCAATATTTAACTTATGACACTTTCACCCACTCGCATCCTGACCGTGCTTGCATCGCTGGCACTGTCTATTACGATGTCTGCCCAGAACGTGTCCGTCAGCGGACAGGTCCTGGACGCCTCTACCGGTGAGCCTATAATCGGCGCAGGAGTACTTGTCTCCACCGGCGGCGGCACAGTCACGGATTACGACGGCAATTACGTCGTGAGCGCTCCCAAGGGCTCCGTGCTCGTGTTCTCCAGCCTCGGCTACACCGAGCACAAGGAGACCGTTGACGGACGCACCAAGATCAACGTCAGCCTCCAGCCTGACAACCAGCTCCTCGAAGAAGTCGTGGTCCTGGGTTACACTTCCCAGAAAAAGGCCGAGCTTTCCAGCTCCGTCGTCACCATGAGCGGAGAGCAGCTGCGCGACGTCAGCACCTCCGACGTAGGCAACATGCTCCAGGGCAAAGTGGCCGGCGTGGTGGTCATGAACGGTTCCGGCCAGCCCGGTTCCAGCGCCGACATCCGCATCCGCGGTACAGGCTCCATCACTGCAGGCGCAGGCCCTCTGTACGTCGTTGACGGCGTTGCCGGAGGTTCATTCAACCCTAACGATATCGAGACTATCACCGTCCTTAAGGACGCTTCCGCAACGGCCCTTTACGGTGCCGCGGCAGCTGGCGGCGTCATCGTCGTTACCACCAAGAGCGGCAGCGGCGACAAGACCAACGTGGAATTCAAGGCCAGCGCAGGTATCAAGCGCGCCCTTACCGGCCGCTTCAAACCCATGAACTCCTCCGAGCTCTACGAGTACACCCGCGGAATGTATTCCAAGACCTTCTTCAAGCTCAGGTATCCCGAAACCCTCCTCGAGCAGGACTTCGACTGGGTGGGCAACTGCTTCAAGACCGGTGTGGTGCAGAACTACTTCGTCTCCGCCGCCGGCAAGGCTGGCAAGGTCAGCTACTATGTGAGTCTCGACCACTTCAATGAGAAGGGTACCCTTATCAACACCAACTTCAGGAAGAATGCGGCGCGCATCAACCTGTCGGCTCCCATTACCGACCGCTTCACCGTTCACGCCCGCCTCAACTACACGAAGACTTACGACCAGAGCCAGTCTTCATGGCGCACCCTCGACTATGCATACTACGCAATGCCCTGGGATATCCCCTACGTGCAGAAGGAAGACGGCAGCTACGATTACAGCGAGCCCGTTTACATGACCGGTTCCACCCGTCCCGACAACGGCGGCACCTGGTGGACCCAGAACCCTTCCAACATTCTCCACAGCGAGAAATACAACTATTCCAAGGGACACGGTGAAGACATCACCGGAGACCTCCAGCTCGTCTGGAACGTCACCGACTGGCTGACCCTCACTTCGATCAACCGCTACGATTCCTCCAACTCCTACTACGAGTACTACGCCGATCCCCGCACCTACGACGGTATGGGCACCAATGGCGACCTGGAGAACAGCGACGGAGAGTGGAACGGCTGGGGCACCACCAACCTTGCCAAATTCCACCATACCTTCGGCAGCCACGACGTGAACGCCATCCTGGGCTGGGAATACGGCGAAGGTTACTCCCGCAGCATGGGAGCTACCGGTATCAACTTCCCCATCGGCCAGAGGTCCCTCTCAAACTCCATCATGAACTCCATCAGCGGCAGCGACTCACAGTCCCGCAGCTGGGCCCTGCTTGCACAGGCACAGTATTCCTACCTCGGCAAATACGTCGCAACCGCTTCCATCCGTTACGATGAGAGCTACAAGTTCGGTCCGCTCAACCGCGGCGGTTTCTTCCCCGGCGTATCCGCAGCATGGATCATCTCCAAGGAAGACTTCCTCCAGGGCAGCAGTGCTATCTCTTTCCTGAAGCTTCGCGCAGGTTACGGTAAGACGGGTAACGACAACATTCCCGCCTTCACCTATCAGGACACCTTCTCCCTGAGCGGCCAGTACAACAAGGTCAAGACCGCTATCCTCGAGCGCATGGCCAACCCCAGCCTCGGTTGGGAAGAGGCTTACATGGCCAGCCTCGGTGTGGACGCAGAGATTGCCAAGAACTGGAACGTTACCGTCGACCTGTACCACACCATCAACGACAAGATCCTCCTCGAGGCCCCTATGTCCCCTTCTACCGGTTTCTTCGCCGTGATGAGCAACGTCGGTAAGGTCCGCAATATGGGTGTCGAATTCGCCCTCGACGGATCCATCATCAACAACAAGAACTTCGGATGGACAGTCGGCCTCAACCTCGGTTTCAACAAGAACAGCGTTCTTGAGCTCCCCGAGCATCAGGATATAGTCATGAACCGCGGCGACGTAAACCAGATCATCCGCGAAGGACATGACGTCTATACATGGTACATGCCCGAGTGGGCAGGCGTAGACCCCAAGTCCGGCCAGCCCCAGTGGTATCACCTGGAGTACAAACTCGACGACAACGGCGACCCCGTCAGGGACAAGAACAACAACCCTGTCGTTGCAGAGAAGACCATCGTCAATAATATCAACCAGGCCACCCAGACCGCAGTAGGTACCGCCTCCCCTATTTTCAGCGGCGGTGTCAACACCGGTCTCCGCTTCGGCAACTTCACCCTCAGCGCAAACGGCAACTTTGTCGTCGGCAACAAGATCTACAACAAGATCCGCGAGGAAATGGACGCTGACGGTGCTTACACCGGTCTCAACCAGATGTCCATCAACAACGGCCTCGGCTGGACCCGTTGGGCCAAGGAAGGCGACGTCGCCACCCACCCTGCACTGGTCGCAGCCCGTTCCGATGGTGCCAACGGTACATCTTCCCGTTACCTCGAGGACGGCAGCTTCTTCCGTCTGAGGAACGTGACGCTGTCTTACAGCCTGCCCGACACCGTTCTCAAGAACATCAAGATGGAGGGCGCCCGCGTCTATGTTTCCGGCGACAATCTCCTCACGCTTTCCCGCTTCTCCGGCATGGACCCCGAGGTCCGTCTGGATGCTGACACTTACAATCACGCAGGTCTGTACACACACAACTACCCTGTGCCTCTTTCCGTAGTGTTAGGTATTGAGATCAAATTCTAAAAGCAAACGGTTATGAAAAATATATTTGCACTCTGCATTGCCGCACTGCTTCTCGCTGCCTGCAACATGGATTTCTATTCATCGGATTCCATGACCTCCGCACAGCTTGCAGACAACCCCTCTTCGGCTGTCTACACCACTGACGGCATCTACACCCTGTTCAAGGACAGAATCGCTTACAAGGGCCAGAGCGGCGGCGAAAGCGGCAACTACTACTGCCGCCATTACTTCCAGCTCGCAGAGCTCCGCGGTGACAACGTGACGGTTTCCGGCCAGTCCGAAGACCCCTTCACCCTGGCATACATGTACAATGACGATCCTACCAAGAAGAACATCTACTACACCTGGTGGATCGCATACAAGATGATCAACGCCGCCAATTCCAACATCGACGCCCTCACCAAGATAGAGGAGCCCACCGAGTTGAGCCAGCACCTCCTGGGTGAGAACTACTTCTTCCGTGCCTTCATGCACCTCCACCTCGTAACCCTTTTCGCCACCCCTTATACCAGCGGTCGCGACAAGCCCGGCGTGGTGCTGCGCAACAATCTTGACATCTCCACCACCACCCGTGCTACCGTCGGCGAGGTTTACGACCAGATTGTGGAAGACCTCATCAGCGCCAAGCAGTACCTGGCACACGGCGAACTCGAGCGTATCGGCAACGTCAACGAAAAGGGTTATGTGACCCTGGACGCTGCCACCGCCCTCCTTTCCCGCGTGTACCTCTATATGGAAGAGAACGACAAGTGCATCGAGCAGTGCAACGAGCTGCTTGCCCACGCACCCTCGGCAGTTACTTCCGGTTACGATTTCGAAGACTATCCCAAGCACACCTACGACCATCCCGAGACCATCTGGTGCATCCGTCTGGACACCTCCGACGAGTGGGCCGGCGAGCATGCCGAGGCATCCATCGCTTCCATGTACGTCAAGGACGGCCAGGGCTGGGGCGAGCACTACTGGAACGACAACCTGATCGACGACTTCCGCCGTTGCCCTGAGGACAAGCGTTTCCAGGCATATTTCCGTATGAGAATCAGCCAGAACCCGTCCGGTGACCATGTGGGCAACCTGAACTGGGAAGAAATGGAAGCTGCCGCAGGCGGCAAGGTTACCGTCCTGTTCCCTATCAAGATCAACGACGACAGCATTTCCTGCTCTGACGGTTTCGACTATAGTTGCACCCCCAACGCAGACGGTTCCGTTCCTTTCAAATACATGTCCAAGTCATACACCGCAGTTCCTGAGATCGTCAACGGAGTAAAACAGTACTTCGTGAACGACGCCGGCTTCCCCGGTGTAAAGCTTAATGGCAAGAGCCGCGTATATGTGCGTCCTTCTTTCACCCTGAAAGACGGCACCCGTACCAACATGGGCGGTACCTACGCCATCTACTTCAACACCAAGTTCAGCTACCAGGACGGTCTTGCAATGCTTACCTCCCCTGTGTTCCTGCGCTGGGGTGAAGTGGTGCTGAACCGCGCCGAGGCTTATGCCAAGAAGGGCGACAAGGCCAAAGCCCTTGAGGACGTGAACACCATCCGCAAGCGTGCAGGCCTCTCCGGAGACCAGCTCCTTACCGAAAGCAATATCGCCGGCCTGGGCTTCAAGTCTGTCACTGATGCTGTCCTGGCAGAGCGCCGCTTCGAGCTTTGCTTCGAAGGCCACCGCTTCTTCGACGTCTTCCGCAACCAGCTCCCTATGGACCGCCAGTACGTTGGTTGCCACAAATGGGAGATTATCCAGCCCAACGACATCCGCCTCGCACTGCTTATCCCCCTGGACGAGATAAACGCCAGCGGTATCGCACAGAATCCAAGATAAAAACCAATTATTATTTAACTTTTTATTAACTTTTTAATCTTTTGTACAAATGAAAAAGTTTTTCCTTTTCGCTGCCATTGCAGCTTTCACGCTTGTAGCATGTGATCCTAAGGACAACCCGGACAATCCCGACAATCCTGACGATCCTCAGGAGTACGTACAGCCGATCGAAATCGACGGTGACTTCGCAGACTGGGCAAAGCTCGACGCTTCCAAGATTGCTACTGCAAAATGCCCTGCCGATGCCAACAAGACCGCTCTCAAGCTCGTCAAGGTTTACGCTGATGAGTACTTCATCTTCGTATACTTCGAGTGGGACAAGGAGCAGATTACCCATCAGCCTGATGTAGAGCATGTTCCTTTCCATGTCTATCTTAACGGTGACGGCGACGCCTCCACCGGCGGATTCGCAGACCAGTTCTCCGATGCTTGCTCGGACACTTGCTTCGAAGGCTTCATCTATCCTGACGGTGCATCTGTCGGCTCCTATGATCCGGGTGTGTACAGCTGGGTCGGTGATGCAAACGGCACCGGTTGGTCCTGGAGTGATCCCGCCATCCTTGATGCAGGCTCCGGTATCTGCTCTGGCGCTGGTGTAGAGGGCAAGTATGAGTTCTGCATCACCCGCGAGCTCTATCCTCTCGGCAAGATTGCTGACAACTTCTCCATTGGCTTCGACATCCAGCAGAGCTGGGATTCCGTAGGTGTCCTTCCTATCGGCACTCCTACCGATGACAACCCCACCGGTTACATCGCTTCCCTGCAGGTCAAGACCGTTAAATAATTTTTAATCATTCCCATAGCCATGGGCGGGGAACCCGCTTCAGGGTCTTCCCGCCCATAGCTTTAAAAATCAATATCCGTGAAATCATTCAGCAGACACATACTGACCTTGTGCGCAGCCTTGCTGCCGCTTGCTTTTGCTTGCAATCCCGATGCGCCGTACAACTATCCCGGCCTTAAGTCTGTAAGCTACCAGGGAACCGATGCCGTCATTGCCAATCCTGAGCGCGGCTTTTATTCGGCCGCCGAGATTTATTCGGCTACGCATCCCGTAATATCATCGGTCAGCCTTACGGCCAATCGCAAACAGGGGCGCACAATTTTCCTGCTGGAGTTCCACCTCACGGATTATGTCAATTCTGATATAGCTGAGGACTATCTCACCTTGATCAGAAAAGATTTTCAAACGCTCCGTGACTGCGGAGCAAAATGTATCCTCCGTTTCTGCTACTCCAACGGCTTTGACGAGAAGGACAAGCCATGGGACGCCACTCCGACCCAGGCTCTCAGCCATATAGCCCAGCTTAAACCCATCCTCCAGGAATACTACGACGTAATAATGGTTGTACAGGCCGGATTCATAGGCAGCTGGGGGGAATGGTATTATACCGAAAACTACAAAGATACGCCGACACGTAAACTCATAGTCGACGCCCTGCTGGATGCGGTTCCCGCCGAAAGGCAGATATCCCTCCGCACTCCGGCATTCAAAATGCAATTGTACGGTTTTTCCGCATCAGATACACTTACCCGCGAAACAGCCCACCAGGCTACGATTAAGGCACGCCTGGGAGGCCATAACGACTGCTACCTTGCAACTTCAAACGACCAGGGTACGTTCAGCGGGTCCAAAGACCGCAAATACTGGGAGGCCGAGTCTCCCTTCGTAATAATGGGTGGCGAGACCTGCGGCGTTTCCGCATTCTGCCACTGCGAGCCCCAGGCAGACAACGCCAAGGCCCGCGGCGTGCTTGCCGACATGGCCGCAAACCACTACACTTATATCAATCAAGGATATCACCCCGGCGTAATATCCCGCTGGAAGAGCGAAGGTTGCTTCGAGGACCTTCAGCGCCGCCTCGGATACCGTTACGTCCTGGAAAAAGGATTCTTCACCAAGACCCCCAAGGCAGGTGAAGACTTCCGTTCCGTCCTTATCATCCGCAACGACGGCTTCGCTCCTGCAATGAACCCGCGTGACGCCGAACTCATACTTACCGACGCCTCCGGCAAAGAAGTCGGGACATGGCCTCTCGAGTCCGACCCCCGCTACTGGATGCCGGAAGAGCCCACTACCGTGGACCAGACTTTCGCCCTGCCTTCCGGACTGTCCGGCGAATACACTCTCTGGCTCAACCTGCCCGACCCTTGCTCCAACCTTCGCGGCAATCCTTTCTACTCGATCCGCCTGGCCAACGAAGGCGTGTGGGACGAGAATACCGGATACAACAAGCTGCTTACCATTACCTTGTAGACCCGATGAAAAGTTGTGTATACCTTTTAACAGGACTCATCTGCCTGTTCTCCTGCGTACCGAACAACGACCTCCCGGGCAAGCAGGAGGCCAATCCCGAATTCACGATAATCGGAGTTCCGGACGGACCTGTAAAGGCATACTCAACATTTAACCTGAGCGTTTCCAGCAAATCCTCCGGCGCCATTGACTTCAAGTCCAGCGCCCCTGATCTTGCGTCGATAGTGGTCAGCGGGAAACGGACGTACAGAGTAACGACAAAGGCCCCCGAAACAGATACGGAGATAACCCTGACTTTCATACAGGACGCTTCCGGCCTGTACCCACAGGTAACCGAATCCTTCAGTTTTACCCTGCTGGCAGAAGCCACCAATTCCGGTTTCACCGTTCCCAACGAGTATCATCCGGACCTGGCCGGCAAGAAAGTTACGTTTACCGAATCTACCAGACGCATACTGAATCCAGAACGCGGCATTTACCGTGCCAGGGATTTCGGGTCCAAATCCAGCATACTCAAAGCATCCGAGGTCAAGGCTGAGCGTACTACAGGCCACTCCCTCTGGTACATAGGATTCTACCTTACCGACTTCATGAACGGAGACATCTCCCAGTCATTCCTGGATATGGTCGAGGGAACTTTCGACGCCCTCCGTGAAGGCGGTTCCAAATGCATTCTCCGTTTCGCCTACAGGGACTATCATAACGACACCGACATCATGGAGCCCGAGGTATCGGTGGTACTCCGCCACGTCGAGCAGCTAAAGCCCCTGCTTCAGAAGAACGAGGACGTTATTTTCGTGCTTCAGGCAGGCTTCGTAGGTTCATGGGGCGAGTGGTACTACACCACCCACTTCGTCTTCCAGCCCAGGACCGACGCCGACTACCAACCGCGCAAGCAGCTTACCGAGGCGCTCCTCGGCGCCCTGCCGGCTTCCCGCCAGATACAGCTGCGCACGCCTCAGTTCAAGATGCGTATGTACGGGCTTACGATAAAGGATACCCTTACCGCTGCCACCGCCCATAACGGGAGCGCCATCTCCCGCCTTGCCGGGCACAACGACTGCTTCGGTGCCTCTCAGGACGACTACGGCACCTTCGACAACGAGAAGAACGACCGTGCATTCTGGAAGGCAGACACACGCTACACCATCATGGGAGGCGAGACTTGCGGCCTTTCCGATTACTGCGTCTGCAACGCAACCATTAAAGACCTTCAGGACTATCACTGGACATACCTTAACGAAGACTACCACCAGGGCGTCATAAGCCGCTGGAAGTCTTCCAACTGCTATAACGACATAGTAAACATCCTGGGCTACCGCCTTGTAATGACTGACCTCTTCTATTCCCAGGATTTCGCCGCCGGCAAGGAGTGCCAGGTAGCCATGCGGTTCTACAACACGGGCTGCGCCGCACCCATGAATCCCCGCAACGCCAGCCTCGTCTGGGTGGCCTCCGACGGAAGCAAGAATGAGTTCAAAATCAACTCTGACCCCCGCACCTGGCATCACGGATACCATGTGGTAAGTGCCAGCTTCACCCCTTCATCCGCAAAGGGAGCCCTTTACCTGGCGCTGGAGGATCCCCTCCTTCCCGGCCGTCCCGAATACAGCATAGCCCTGGCCAACGAGGGCGTATTCGATTCATCTACGGGATATAATAAACTGTTCGAGGTACAATGATGCGCAAGGCTACTATCCTCACCGTAATCCTGGCATTCCTGATGAACGGTTGCTCCGGCGGCGGCAGACTGTCCGGATTCTGGGATAATGCAGATGTTACAGTAACAGAAGAGAATTACACGCAAGTCCAGGACCGCTTTGCGGAGTTCGCTGAGCTCCTGGCGGCCAAACCTGAAGCTGTTGAGTCTATCAATCCTCTTTTCGACAAGCTGAAGGACAACGAAGTTGACTATATCATCTACACTCAATGGATGGAGTACGCCTTCCATAATTATTTCTCGCCCTGCCGCAATCCTGCCATCTTCGATGCCGTAGTAGAGCGTATTGCAGCGGACGGCATACTCTCCGAAGAGGAGATAGAGCGCTTGCAGAAGCTTGCCGCACAGGACTGGTTTAACCATACCGGCGATCCCTGCAAACTGCCGGAAGGCGTGAATGCCGGAGGTCCTGCACTTTTCCTGATTCTCAACCTTGACTGCAGAACCTGCCAGCAGTCGCTGCAGGCACTTTCCAACATTCACCCGGAGGCTGCCCACATTGCGCTCTGCTACGGATGGAGCCCCGCCCCCAGCGTCCCCGGATGGGAGTATCTGAAGCCTGAGGGCATGGAAGAAATATTCGAGCTCGAAGCCGCCCCGTTCTGGTTCCTTACCGCTGCGGACGGAACTGTAGAGATACCTTATTCCATGGAAATTGAGCCGCAAAGCTTTGCGACACCGGAAACGTTATGAGACGACTCTGTATATTGTTCTTTGCCGCCGCGTGCGGCATGCTGGCCGGATGCAACCAATCCGGTCTGCAGTATTACACATCCCCTTCACCCTATGAGACCGTCAGCGTCACCCCTCCCCCTGCAGACAACGAGGTGCGCAATATCATCTTCATGATAGGCGACGGCATGGGCCTGGAGCAGATAAGCTGTGCCTGGGTGCTGAACCACGGTAAGCTGAACATAGACAATATGCCCGTCGTGGGGCTTCACCGCACCTACTGCTCAGACGATCTCATCACCGACTCGGCTGCCGGCGGGACCGCTCTGGCCTCTGGCAGCAAGACCGCCCTGGACCACGTAGGATGCGCCCCCGATGGAAGTCCCCTATATTCCATGTTCGTAAAGGCGCAGCAGGCAGGCAAGAAGACAGGATGCGTGACCGTCTGCCACCTGGCCGATGCCACCCCCTGCGACTTCTGCTGCCACAATGAGAGCCGTTACGACTCCGACGACCTCATCGCCGATTATGCAGAATGCGGCGTTGACTTCATCGCCGGCGGCGGACGCGATTACTTCGGTCCCAAGCGCAAAGACGGCCGCAACATAGTGGAAGAAATGAAAGCCGGAGGATACAATTACGCCAACGACGAAGAGCAGCTGATGAACGTCCCCCTGCCGGTGCTCGGGCTAATGTCCGACGACAACCTGCCGGTGGCACAGGAGCGCGGAGACCTCTTCCGTCACATGACTGCCCGCTGCCTTGAGCTCCTGTCGGAGGCGTCCGGCGAGAAGGGCTTCGTGGCCATGATCGAGGGCTCCTGCATCGACGACTGGCTGCACAGCAACCGCATCGACCTGGCCATGGAGGAGACACTAGACTTCGACCGCACCATCGGAGACGTACTGCAGTGGGCGGAGAAAGACGGGCACACGCTGGTCGTTGTTACGGCCGACCATGCCACCGGCGCGCTCACTCTGCAGGACGGCAGCATCGATGAAGGCCGCATCGGGGTGAAATTCGGCAACCACGGGCATAACGGCATCGCCGTCCCCTATTTTGCTTGGGGCCCCGGTTCCGACGCCTTCGGAGGCATACTCGAGAACGAAGAACTCGGCAGACTGGTAGCATCGTTCATCAAATAGCATATGACGCAGAAGAAACACAACTGGCTACTGTATGCCCTGATCACCATGGTGACCTGGGGTATCTGGGGAGCCTTCTCGGATCAGCCGGACTATCCGGCGACGCTCACCTACGTTGTCTGGGCATTGAGCATGGTGCCATGCGCCCTGGTCGCCCTGGCGAACATCAAGTTCAAGCTGGACGTCCGCCCCAAGAGCATACTGCTCGGCATGGGCGTAGGCCTTCTGGGCGCCGGCGGGCAGCTGGCCCTGTTCCAGGCTCTCAAATACGGCCCCGGTTACCTTGTAATCCCCATGATTGCGGTAGCGCCTATCATCACCGTTATCCTTTCCGCCATCTTCCTGAAAGAGCGCGTTAGCAAATTCGGATACGTGGGCATAGCTCTGGCATTCGTTGCCCTGGTATGCTTCTCTCTTTCCGGCAAGAGCGACGAAACCGTGACCAGCTGGCTCTGGATAGTCTTTGCAGCGGTGGTATTCATCTCATGGGGCGTTCAGGCTCTGGTAATGAAGCTCGCCAACAACTACGCCCCGGACGCTGAGAGCGTATTCGTGTACATGGCCATATCGGGCCTGGTTCTAATACCGGTCGCCCTTGGCATGACCGACTTCTCCCAGCCTTACGACCACGGATTCACAGGCGCCGGGCTGACTTTCTTCATCCAGATACTCAACGCCATAGGCGCATTCGCCTTGGTGTACGCCAACCGCTACGGCAAGGCCATGATAGTGGCTCCTCTGGGCGACGCCTGCGCACCGGTGATCAGTTGCATCATTTCGCTGATCCTGTACGCACACTTCCCTTCCGTGCCGCAGATAATCGGTATAGTGGCTGCCATCAGCTGCGTACTCATACTAAGTCGTGAATAACCTTTTATTATGACACAATTATGAAAAAGTTTTTTCTTTCCCTTGCAGCTGTTGCATTCATGTTTGCAGCCTGCGAACCTAAAACTCCCGACAACCCGGACGGACCCGATGGACCCGATGATCCCGAACCCGTCGAGGAGGTAGATCCCATCATTATCGACGGTGAATTCGACGACTGGGCCAAGCTCGACCAGGCAAGCGTCGCTACCGCCAAGAACAACGCCGACTCCCCCTGGACGGCTGTAAAGCAGATGCGCGTCTATGCCACCGAGGCTTATGTTTATTACTTCATCGAGTTCGACAGCTCCGAAGTCAAGGAGCAGCTCGCAGCATGGGACGAGAAGCATAGCGGACTTCCTATGCGCATCAACATCAACATCGACGGTGAATTTACCTCCGGTTATGCCAAGTACTCTCTTGACGCTTACGATTACATCATCGAAGGCAGCCTCGCAGAGAAGGGAGAATGGACTTCATTCGACGGCACCCTTCACCAGCGCTTCGACGGTGACTGGGTAGAGCTTCTCAAGGAAGGCAGCGGCATGTGCATAGGTGCCGGCGCCGGCAACAAGTACGAGATTGCCCTCGACCGCCAGGTCTTCGACCGCGTAGATAAGAAATCCACCCCTCAGGCTATCGGCAACGTGTTCCACACCGGACTCCGTTTCTATACCCCCGACTGGGCTGAGCTCTCCAACCTGCCTAACTCCTCCATCGCCGAAGGAAACGGCGACGGCTGGGGCCACCTGCTGGAAGTTACTACAGTTAAATAATCTAGCTTAATAAGACCATGAAATTCCGTCACCTCTTCCCCGCTTTCTGTTCCGTGCTCATGATGTTTTCATGTAACCCGGACCAGCCTAAGAATCCCGACACTCCCGACGGCCCCGACAACCCCGATGAGCCGAAGAATGAAAATCCCGCTCCCGGAGTTTATAAGTTCGTAATCTCCGATTACAGCACCAAGGCTACCGTAGCGGGAGACGGGAAGACCGCGTGGGAAGCAGGTGACGAAATTTTGGTTACCGGCGGTTACTATCCCGGCGCTGTAACTGTCACGCTCAAGGCCTCCGACATTTCCAGCGACGGCAAAACCGCCACAGTGAATCTGGAGAAGGTCCCTGAAACCACATTCGGCACAGACAAGTTCTACGCGGCATATCCTGCCGGGCTCATCGACCCGGAGAGCAGTTTCTCGGAAGACACCTTCGACTTTACTTCCACTGACGCACCGCTGATGTGCGCATATCTCTCAGGCGACACTTTTGCTTTCCAGCACGTATGTGCCGCAATCACCCTCTCTGCAGACGGGGATTACGACGGATGTGTGCTGAGCGGCCTTAACTGGGAGATGGTTGCCTTCAACAAATGGAGCGTACAGGTCAACAGCGAAGATCCGAACTTCAGGCGTAGCGGCAAAACCATTTCCGACTACTTCCTCCGCAAAGACCTCAAGAACGGCAGCGCAATCCTGTATTTCCCGTACAGCCTTAATCTGGCCGGCGGTTTCCGCATCTACATGCGCAAGGGCAATACATATCCCAAGATCTTCACTTACAACGGAGACGTTAACCTGAAGCGCGGCGAAGTGCTGGCACTGGGAAATATCAGTTCCAAACTGGAGGCATACAGCGGCCCGGCCCCCGAGCTGCCCAAGATGCCGGAACTGCAGAAAGTAACAAGAATCGACGTGAAGGAGGTTCCGGAACTTTCCGGCCTCTGCCTGACCGCTGACGGCTCGGCCCTGTGGACCGTCGGAGACAACGGATGGTTCGGCCAGGTTTCCTTCGACGGCACCGTCACCAAGTACTGGACCAAGAGTGCCGATATGGAAGGCATCACCATAGATCCCGCCAACGGCGACCTTTATATTGCCAACGAGCCCAACACCGTAACCCGCCTCAAACCACCTTACGACAAACCCTCCTCATGGGATGTAGTAATCACAGTAACCGAGGCCAAGAACTACGGCAACAGCGGCATGGAAGGTATCAGCTACTACAAGGACGGCATGCTCTTCGTTGGCACGCAGACAGGTGCCAACGTGTGGATTTACAAGACTGACGGCACCGTGGTAAAGGGTCCTGTCAGCCTTAAGAAGGTTTACACGGGAATCGTGGAAGTCGGCGGACTCTGCTACGATCCGGTAAATGACTGGCTCTGGGTCAGCGATTCCGAGACCCATAAGGTATTCGTTTTCGACGGCGAGCTCACTCATGTGCTTGCTGAATACCCTGTAAATATGATTCATAATAACGAGTCCGTCTGCGTCGACCACAAGCACAATTGTGTATGGGTCGGCCTTGATGACGACGACCTCTGCGCCATCTTCAGGCTCGATTTTACCGGCCTTAATCCATGAAAGCGTTGAAAGCCATCCTTCTCATTACTCTGCTCGCGTTACAGTGCTGCGCGCCCAATCCTGTCGGTGCGGAAGACCCGGACAAGCTGTATTCCGATTACCAGCGGGTAGAACTGCACAGCAAGTCGGAAGGCGTACGCCCGTTCACCGGCATAGTGCTCTGGGCTGAGAACAGCAGAGCCTCTACGGAAAACATACAGCTTGAGTTCTCTTACATGTTGTATAACGACGTGTGCAAGGCAAAAGACCAGTATGACTGGACAGTGGTGGACAGACTCCTGGACCAGATTGCATCCCATGGCCACCAGGCGGTGCTTCGTTTCCGCTACACCTACCCTGGTTACAAGTGCGCCGTTCCGGATTACATCAAGGCTTTGCCTGATTATGAGGCCACGAACAGCAAGAGCGAAGGCCGCAATACCGAGTTTCCCGACTGGCGAAACAGCGAATTGCAGCGTTTTCATAAGGAATTCCACAGACTGTTTGCGGAGCGCTACGACAATGACCCCAGGCTCGCTTATCTCCAGACAGGATTTGGCCTGTGGGCTGAATACCATATCTACGACGGCCCGTTCATAATAGGACGCACCTTCCCCTCAAAAGACTTCCAGACGGAGTTTTTCCAGGCCATGGAGGGCTGGTTCATTCATACTCCCTGGATGATTTCCATAGATGCGGCTGACGGCAAATACGGCCCGTTCCGCCAGCATCCCGAACTGCTCGACGGGCGCTTCGGCAACTTCGACGATTCCTTCATGTGCGAAGACCATGACGGCTACAACTTCAGGAGTTGGCAGTTCTTCGGAGAGGAGCGCTACAAACGTGCGCCGCTGGGCGGAGAATTCAGCTACTATTCTACTTCCGATCAGAAGCATTGCCTCGACCCTGAGGGCATGCACGGCAGGGTCTTCGAAGACGAAGTGGCCAAGTTCCACATGAGCCTGATCATAGGCAACGACCAGCCTCGTTACAAAGACTGGGACCGCATCGTGGAGGCATCACGCTCGATGGGCTACAACTTCGCCGTGCTGGACTTCAGGGTAAAGAAAGGCACCGGCAGTGCGGTGCTTATCAAGAACACAGGCGTAGCTCCCATTTACCATGACGCCTTCGTTTGCGTGGACGGTAAACGCGGAGCCTTCAACCTGATAAATCTTATGCCGGGCGAAGAGAAATGGATTGAGATAAAGGATGCCTCCGTATCCGCTTCACCCGAACTCACCATAGCCTGCGACCGCCTCGTTCCCGGCCAGGTCATAGGCTACGACGCCGACTTTTAAGCTTGCCTGAAATGTACGTCAAGTTGCGGGAACGGGAACTTGAAACCCGCTGCCGGCAGTTGCTTGTACAGTTCGTCATTAACGGCAAAATAGGCGTCCCAGTAATTCTCGTTGAACACCCAGCCGCGGGCCACGAAGGTCACAGAACTGTCGCTTAACTGGAATACGGCAGCCATGGGTTTGGCGGCTCCGGGGGTACTATCGTCCAGCACCATATCGTTGGCACTTACTATCTCCAGTAATTTTGCGATGCAGGCGTCAGAATCGGTTCCGTATTCCAGGTTTACCTTCCATTCGAGGCGGCGGACAGGATTGCGCGTATAGTTGTTTATATTGCCGTTTGCCAGGGTCCCATGGGGAATGGTTACGCTGCGGTTGTCCGGAAGGTTTATACGAGTGTTTACTATGGACATTTCCGCAACCGTGCCGGCATAGCCCTGGGCTTCGATGAAATCTCCCACCTTAAAAGGTTTGAAGGCAAGCAGAAGAAGGCCGCCGGAGAAGTTCTGGAGCGTGCCGCTGAGAGCCATACCTATGGCAACGCCTCCACCGGCGAGGAGCGCAGCAAGCGAAGTCGTATCGAAACCGAGCGTACTGATGGTAAGCACGATCAGCAACACAGTAAGCGCGACAGATACGAAACTCGTGGTAAAGGAAGCAATGGTCTTATCGGTTTTACGCGCCTCGAAATACTTTTTAAGGGCCCTTTTAACCAGCTTGATAAACCAGGCGCCGACAATATAGATAATAATGGCGAGCAGGACCTTGAGTCCGAACTGGATAGCGTCATGGCCCAACTGGCGGAATGCCTCACTCGGGTTCGTTGCAATTGCCTGGGCGAAGTCGCCGGCAGCTATTTTTGCCGAATCCACCTTACTGGTAATATCATCAGTCGAAGGAGTAAAAGCTATAGTCTGGAGTAAATTCATATCTGCAAAGGTAGTAAATTTTGCAGATAGGAAAAAACTGCATAAATTTACGCTATCAACACTTTAAGCGCCATGGCCATAGAGACTGAAAGAAAATTCCTGGTAAAGGGAGAATTCAAGCCGGAGGTATTCAAATCATACCGTATAACCCAGGGATATCTCAGCCTTTCTCCTGGCAGGACAGTTCGTGTACGCATACGGGACGACAAAGGGTTCCTGACAATAAAAGGCAGCAGGAATGAGTCGGGACTGAGCCGCTTCGAATGGGAGAAGGAGATTCCTGTAGATGAAGCGAGGGAACTGCTCAAGCTCGCCGACGCTGGAGTGATAGATAAGACCCGTCACCTGGTAAAGAACACCGACGGAGTACATACCTGGGAGGTTGACGAGTTCCATGGCGACAACGAAGGCCTAACTGTGGCGGAGGTGGAACTAGGCGACGAAGACGAGCCGTTCGACAAGCCGCAATGGCTGGGAGAAGAAGTGTCCGGAGACTCCCGTTACTGTAACTCCAGATTGATTACTAACCCCTTCAAGTATTGGAAATAGATATATGACTATAGAATGGAATTTCATTCTCCGGCTGTTTATTGCCGGACTGCTCGGAGGCCTCATAGGATTTGAACGTGAGGTCAGGGCCAAGGAAGCCGGCCTGCGCACGCATTTCATCGTCGCACTGGGCAGCGCATTGTTTATGTTGATTTCCCAGTATGCCTTTACCGGACGCTTCGATGCAGCGCGCGTCGCCGCCCAGGTCGTCTCCGGCATAGGTTTCATAGGCGCGGGCGTAATCATCTTCCAGAAGAACGCGGTACGCGGCGTAACCACGGCGGCAGGCCTCTGGGTAGCCGCCGCCATCGGTCTCGCGTGCGGAGCGGGCATGTATGCTGTTGCCATTGCCTCCACCCTGCTTACGCTTATCTGCCTGGAGACCATGCATATTATCTCCCACCGCTACGGCGAGAAAAGCGTATCCATGACAATCTCCCCCGTTACCAGCGAACAACTGCTGAACATAATGAAGGAGATAGAAGAAAACGGAACCGAGATAGCATCTTTCAACGTTACCGACCATGTGGCGACGCTGAACCTCCACATACGGCAACGCAAATACAACTCGACTATAACCAAGCTGCTGACTATAGCCAAGGACCTGACTGTAGATATCAATTAGGCGGCCTGACGCTTGGCGGCCCTGTCTTTCAGGAGGCCGTAAACCACCCATACCAGAGTAAGCGCCACAGACATAGGCACTCCCACCGTGAGCAGTTCGCGGAGGAAGACTTCCGTGCCTCCGGCCTCCCCAAGTGCCGTAAAGAACGGGAATCGCCAGGTAAGCTCACCGTTAATGATGTGGTCCACGACGAGCATAACGGTACCGCCCCAGAGCATTTTCTCCAGGGAGGCGATGTGACGGCCGGCGAAGGTGGGCCTGCCGCTGACTGACTTACGTACAATGCTGGTGGCGACAGCTTGCGCCATAGGTACTAAAAAACAACACATAACTATACTTCTATTTCTTTTATTTCCACTTCGTTGCCCCTTAGCAACCATGTGTTCCCGCTGTTGCAGTGGGGGCATGTTTTACCGTACTTGACGGTTTCATAATCCCGGCCGCACCCATCGCAGTGCGTCACGGCCGGGATTATGTTTATCTTGAGCTCGCAGCCCTTGAGCATCTCTTCCTTGTCTGCCGCCCAGCGCCAGCAGTCGGTGAGGTATTCCGGGACTATGGTGGATACCTCCCCTATGTTCATCACTACGGTGTTTACGTGCTGCACGCCGTTCTCTTCGGCCGCCTGCTTGACGTCCCTGATGATGTAAAATACGATGCCAAGTTCGTGCATGATGATAGATTCTTCGCTGCGCTCAGAATGACAACTGTCATCTTGTAAAATGTCATCCTGAGGAGCGAAGCGACGAAGGATCTACTTCTTCTTCAACAATATCTTCCCTGTGCGCTTGACCATGTACGGCAGGATGCCGGAGAACTTGTCCTCCGATGTGCGCATCACGCTGGCCTCCGGATGCTCACGGTACAGGTGTATGGCATCGAAACCGCACTTGGTGGTGCAGATACCGCAACCTATGCAACGGTTCTCGTCCACCACGGACGCGCCGCAGCTCAGGCAACGGGCAGTCTCCTTGCGCACCTGCTCCTCGGTGAGTGTGCCGTGATACTCCTGGAACTTGTTCTCGGGATTGTAATCCTCAGGAGCCTGGCGGGATCCGTTATCGTAGGATTCTACAAGGATGTCCTGCTTGTTCAGTTCGATGAAGTCGCGCCTGTTGCGGCCTATGGTCATATGACCGTTCTGCACGAAGCGATGCAGGCTCTCAGCCGCCTCCTTGCCGGCGGCGATGGCGTCGATGGCGAACTTGGGACCTGTGAACACGTCGCCGCCCACGAAGATGTCTGGCTCCGCCGTCTGGTACGTGAGCTTGTCGGCCACGGGATAGACGCCGCGGAAGAATTCCACCTTCGTGTCCTTCAGCAGGTCCTTCAAGACCACGGTCTGGCCGATGGCGAAGACCACCTGGTCGGCCTCGAGGGTAATCAGTTCATTCTCATCGTATTTCGGCGCGAACCGATGATTCTCGTCATAGACGGACGTGCACTTCTTGAACACGATGCCGGTGACCTTGCCCTCGCCGAGGACTTCCTTCGGCCCCCAGCCCGGGTTGATCACGACGCCGTCCTCGCGGGCCTCGGTGCGCTCCTCGAGGGAGGCGGGCATGATGTCCTCGGTCTCGAGCGACAGCATCGTCACCTCGGACGCGCCGCTGCGCTTCGCTACGCGGGCCGCGTCGATCGCGACATTGCCGCCGCCCACGACGACCACCTTGCCGGACACCTTCACCTTGCCGGTGTTCGCCGCATGGAGGAAGTCGATGGCCGTGGACGTGCCGGGGAGCGTCTCGCCCGGGATGCCGGGCAGCTTGCCGCCCTGGCAGCCGATGGCCACGTAGAAGCCCTTGTAGCCCTGCTCGCGCAGGCTCGCGATGGTCACGTCCTTGCCGACCTCCACGCCGCACTGGATGTCCACGCCGATCTCCCTCATGATATCGATTTCAGCCTTGATGACATCCTTCTCCAGCTTGTACGAAGGGATGCCGTAGCGGAGCATGCCGCCGGGCTCCTCGTTCTTCTCGAACACCGTCGGCTTGTAGCCCATGGTGGCGAGGTAGTAGGCGCAGCTCAGGCCGGCCGGGCCGCCGCCGATGACGGCGATCTTCTCCTCCCAGCGGTCCTGGACGTTGGAGCAGATGTTCACCTCGGGGATGAAGCGCGTCTCCGCGTTCAGGTCCTGCTCCGCGATGAACTTCTTCACCGCGTCGATGGCGATGGGCTGGTCGATGGTGCCGCGGGTGCAGGCGTCCTCGCAGCGGCGGTTGCACACGCGCCCGCAGACGGCCGGGAACGGATTCTCCCGCTTGATGAGCTCCAGCGCCTCGGTGTACTTGCCCTCGGCGGCCTTCTTCAGGTAGCCCTGGACGGCGAT
>CAMZEC010000019.1 GCA_947305645.1 uncultured Bacteroidales bacterium
CATTATGCGCCGGCAAACGCATAATACAGAATATTATCAGGCTATCAGACAACTTCAATCTAAGCGGCTCCTTTAAATTCCTGACGGGCAATTGATACGTACCGTCTCAAATCAGAATGTTGCGCTTACCCTATTTCTCTGAAAAAGTAATTTGATGCCTGGCCATGGCCTGTACATCGTTATAGAAGTTTGTCTCATAGGTCCGTTGTCCATCCTGATCAAGTGATCCGGCTACCAGCCGGAAGGGTGTTTATTGTCTGCTCCAAGGTCAATCGAGCAAAAAGATGTATATTAGTGCTCAATTTATTTGGAATTCAACATAGAGGAATTATTCCTCCCCGATGACCCAGACGAGAACGTGGCGGTCAAAGGTGATGTACTCAAGTTTCAGCTCCTCTTCGTAGCCGTCCTTGTTCACGAATGTGGCATCCAGCTCGCCTTCCTTGCGGGGACGCACGGCCTCTATTTCAATCTGCTCGGCAAAATCGACGTGGTACTGCGACATCTTCTTGTAAACAGCCTCTTTGGCGCACCAGTAAATGGCCAGCTGGGTACGGCGGTCGTCAGCATCGTCGTCGAGTTCCTCGATTTCTTCTTCCGACAGGGCTTTCTTTTCTACGGCGCTGAAGTCGCGGTCCAGTGACTCGCAGTCTATACCGACTTCTTCCACGTCGTTGAGAATTACAGCCACGTACTTGTCTGTATGGGTGATGCTGATATTGATAGCGTTGTTCTCGATGTAAGGCTTGCCGTTGTCGTGGTGGCTGAGATAAACCTTTTCTTCGAACATGACGTCAAGGAGTGCACGCACTGCAAGCTTCTGCTTGCGCATGGATTCACTCTTTATGTATGAAATTTCCTCGAGTTCGTCGGAGGGGATGGAGGTGAGAGCGCGAAGTTCAGCTTCCGTCTCGGTAATTTGCCAGACGCCTATCCGCGAGTGATAGTCGTCATCAAGATCTTTTTGTAGATAAAGTGCCATAAATAGGTATAACGCAACAAAGATAGTGATTATTTTTATTATGCAAGAAAATTTGTAATTTTGCCGCGCCTTTTGACGAACCATATTATTAAAAAGATATGAAGTATTTGACAAACGAAAAATTGACCATCGTAGGCGCCGGCGGAATGATCGGCTCCAACATGGCACAGACCGCTCTCATGCTCGGTCTCACTCCCAACATCTGCCTTTACGATATCTATGAGCCCGGTGTTCACGGAGTAGCAGAGGAAATTTATCATTGCGCTTTCGAAGGTGCCAACGTTACCTGGACCGTCGATCCCGCCGTTGCATTCAAAGACGCAAAATTCATCATTTCTTCCGGTGGCGCTCCCCGCAAGGAGGGTATGACCCGCGAAGACCTGCTCAAGGGCAATTGCCAGATTGCCGCAGAGTTCGGCGACCTCATCAAGAAGTACTGCCCCGATGTCAAGCACGTTGTCGTTATCTTCAATCCCGCTGACGTTACGGCTCTTACCGCTCTCATCCACTCCGGATTGAAGCCTAACCAGCTTACCTCTCTTGCAGCCCTGGACAGCACCCGTCTCCAGGAGGCTCTCGCCGCAGAGTTCGGCGTACAGCAGTGCAAGGTTACCGGCGCACACACTTACGGCGGTCACGGTGAGGCTATGGCGGTATTCGCCAGCGAAGCTCTCATCGACGGCACCCCTCTGGCAGAGAAGAAACTCTCCGCAGAGCGCTGGGCAGAGATCAAGCACGCCACCGTACAGGGCGGCTCCAACATCATCAAGCTCCGTGGCCGCAGCTCCTTCCAGAGCCCTGCCTACCAGGCTGTGAAGATGATCGAGGCCGCAATGGGCGGCGCCAAGTTCACCTGGCCCGCAGGCTGCTATGTTAACGCTCCCGAGCTCGGCTACCAGAACGTCATGATGGCCATGCCGACCGTCATCGACGCCGAGGGCGTCCACTACACCGCTCCCAAGGGCACCGCAGCAGAAATGGCCGACCTCCAGGCATCTTACGAGCACCTCTGCAAGATGCGCGACGAGATCGTCAGCCTTGGAATCGTTCCTCCCGTCGCAGACTGGAAGAAGGAGAATCCGAACCTGTAAGATTACTTCTAAGCTTTATTTACCGGGCCTGCTTTCACAGACCCGGTTTTTTCTTATCTTTGCCACATGATCATAAACGCGCACAATATCCATAAGAGCTACGGTACGCTTGAGGTGCTGAAAGGTATAGACCTGGAGGTGCCGCAGGGCGAGATTTTGTCCATTACGGGTGCCTCGGGGGCGGGCAAGACCACTCTCCTCCAGATACTCGGCACCCTCTCCACTCCGGATTCCGGCACCCTGGAAATCGACGGCAGCAAGGTGTTCGACGGCAGCGGCCGTTCCCTGAAGGGAGACGCGCTTGCGGCTTTTCGCGGCCGCAGGATAGGCTTCGTGTTCCAGGCCCACCACCTGCTGCCGGAGTTCACCGCCCAGGAAAACGTGATGATACCGGCATATATCGCCGGCCGCTCCAATCAGGCGGCAAAAGCGGACGCGCAGAGGCTGCTGGAGCTTGTGGGCCTGAAAGACCGCAGCACGCACAAGCCGTCGGAGCTCTCCGGCGGTGAGCAGCAACGCGTCGCCATCGCCCGCGCGCTCGTAAACAGTCCAGCAGTGCTTTTTGCCGACGAGCCGACGGGTAACCTGGATTCGGCCACAAAGCAGGAAATCCATAAGCTGCTCTTCAGCTTGCGCGACACGCTTGGACAGACAATCGTTATCGTTACCCACGACCCCGAGCTTGCGGCATTGTGCGACCGCAGTCTGGTCATGAAGGACGGCCAGTTCGTTTGAGCTCCTCCAAAGACATATTGTTAGCGCGCCTGCGTGGCGGCGAACCCATGAGCGGTGGCCAGCAGCTCAGTCTTACGATGATGCTGGCCGTCCCCGCAATCCTGGCCCAGCTGTCCAGCGTGCTCATGCAGTACATAGACTTTGCGATGGTGGGGCATCTGGGGGCAAACCAGGCAGCCTCTATCGGCCTTGTATCGACCTGTATGTGGCTTTTCAACGGCTTCGCCATGGCAGTCGTGACGGGCTTTACGGTCCAGGTGGCCCATGCTTGCGGGGCCAAGGACTTCGGGCGTGCCCGCAACCTCCTGCGTCAAGGCTTGTCGAGCGCTGCGGCGTTCAGCCTGCTGCTGGGTCTCGCCGGAGTGCTCATCGGCGGGGCGCTCCCCGGCTGGCTCGGCGGCGCCGAGGAGATTCGTGCCGACGGAACGGCCTACTTCCGCATCTATGCGGGCTTTCTGCCAATCACTATGGCCGGGTACGCCGCCAGCGCCATGGTTCAGTCCAGCGGCAACATGAAGGTGCCGAGCATGGTCTACATAGCCATGTGCGCCCTGGACGTTGTGTTCAACTATATCTTCATCTATTTGCTGGACATGGGAGTGGAGGGGGCCGCATGGGGCTCCGGAATAGCCGAGACTCTCGCGTCCGTCTTCGGCATCTGGTACGCCCTCACCCGCTCTGAAGAGCTTAAGATTACAGGCACCAAAGGCTCCTTCATACCGCCGCCGGCTACACGCAGGGCCGCTTTCAGGGTTACCGGGCCGCTGTGGCTGCAGAATATCGTGATGCGCGGGGCGTACGTCGCCAGCACGCTTATCGTTGCGCCTCTCGGCCCCGTGAGCATTGCCGCGAATGCCCTGGCGATTACCGCCGAAAGTTTCTGCTACATGCCGGGCTACGGCCTCGAGGAAGCGTCCACGACGCTGGTGGGGCAGAGCCTGGGTGCCAGCCGCCGCGACCTTGCCCGCCGTTTCGGGTGGACCACGATAGGCATGGGCATGGCTATGATGTCGCTGCTGGCGGTGGCTATGTATGCCTTTGCGCCGCAGATGATGGGCATCATGAGCAACGATCCGGAAGTGGTGTCCCTTGGCGCCCGCGTACTGCGTATAGAGGCCTTCGCAGAAGCGTTTTACGCTGCTTCCATAGTTGGCTTCGGGGTGTGCGCCGGCGCCGGTCAGACCCTTGTTCCGACAATTCTCAACTTCGGAACGATGTGGGTCGTGCGCATAGGTTTGGCATTGATTTTGACGCCCCGTTACGGCCTGACAGGATACTGGATTGCCATGTGTATAGAGCTCAGCTTCCGTGGCATCCTGTTCCTGGTCTATGTGCGCAGCAACCACTGGCTCAAGAAATGGGCCTAGGCTACGCCACTTTAGATAACAATTGCTAATTAGCGAAAAATTAGTAACTTTGCCGCGATGAGGCGCTTTGCATTCAACAGGAGGACCCTGAATTATGAAGAGCCGCACCAGCCAAGATGGCAGGCGGTTCTTCATTTTTTCGTGACCGCAACGGCAGCGGTTGCGGTGGTCGCCGTATTCTGTTGGATATGGTTCGTGAAGCTGGGCAATGACCTTCCCAAGACCGCCTTTCTCAAGAGGCAGAATGATGCGTGGCAGGCCCGCATGGAGGTCGTGCGTCACAAGCTGGATATTTATGAGACCACTCTCGACGGAATAGCGGCCCGCAACAACGAAGTGTACCGCTCGATCTTCGCACTTGACCCTGTGGTCGACAGCGTTTTCAGAGACAGCAGCGCAAACGCCATGAGCGCCCTGAACAGGCGTCTGGATTGGGTGCAGGCCCGTATCGACACCCAGCGGGTGGCAATGGGGCAGGTGGCTCTGGTGGCCAAGAAAGCAGGCGACATGGTATCCTGCATCCCTGCTGTTCCGCCCCTGCTGCCGAAAAAAGGAACCTACCATCTTTCGAGTCCTTTCGGTGTAAGGACGGACCCCGTTTACGGAGGCACGGCGAGGCATCAGGGCCAGGATTTCGCATCCAAGATAGGCAACCCTGTCTATGCAACCGGCGACGGTGTGGTGGAAAAAGTGGATTTCAAACACACCGGATATGGCAACGAGGTGATAATAGACCACGGCTTCGGATACAAAACCCGATACGCACATCTGAACACAGTGGACGTTGGAGTCGGACAGGCGCTTCACCGTGGCGATAAAGTGGGAGAAATAGGCAAGTCCGGCAAATCCACCGGGCCTCACCTGCACTTCGAGGTGCTGTACAAAGGCAACGCGGTCAACCCCATGAGTTTCATGGATATGAACATGCCGGTAGAAGAGTATAAAGCAATGATAGCCAAGCGAAAGAAAGAGAACGAGGGGGCGCGTCCCACGGTTTCCGCATTAGGCGACAGACAGAAGAAACAAGGCACGAATGGGCGCAGGTAAATACGAATTCGACTTGCGTAACTTCAATATTCGCGAGGCAGGCGGCCGTATCACCAGGGCCGTCTGGAGAGCCGTGAAATTCGTGCTTTCCGTGCTGTCCCTGGCCATAGTTACATACACCATTGTCTGCCTGTTCTACAGTACCGAAGAAGAGAAAGCGCTTAAGGCGGAGAACAAAGCCTACGAGGATCTCTACCCTGCGCTTCCCCGGAAGCTTTACCACATAGGCACCGATCTGGAGAAACTCTCCAAAACAGATGATGTGATTTACGAGGATATTTTCCATGCAGACCCGCCCGCAGACGACCCTATGTCTTCTCTGAGCATCTTCTTCGGCAGTGACTCCATTCCCGACTCCAAGCTGGTTTTCTACACTGCACACAAGGCCGACCGCCTTACCGCGGACGCCGCTAAAGTGGACAGTCTGTTCCGGAATATAGTAACCATCTTACAGCAAGATAATTATGTAATGCCGCCCATGGAGCTGCCGCTGAAAAGTATAAGCTATACCCAGACCGGAGCAGGGGTGGGCGAAAAAATAAATCCGTTTTACACAACTCCGGCCCGGCACAACGGGGTCGATTTCATGGTTTCCCAGGGCACGCCGGTCCTGGCCCCGGCCCCCGGAACCGTCACTGCGGTCACCCGCTCAAGGAAGGGTGAAGGTAATACCATAACGCTCACACACAAAGGTGGTTACACTACCAGATACGCTCACCTGACAGACATCTTCGTTTCCCGCGGGCAAAGCGTCAAAAAAGGTGCCCGTATAGCCACCGCCGGCATGTCCGGAAACGCCTATGCTCCTCACCTTCACTACGAGGTAAGACGGGACAGCACGGTGCTTGATCCGCTCAACTATATCTTCGCTTCCGTTACTCCGGAAGACTACACCAACATGGTCTATATGGCACAGCACACAAAGCAATCAATGGATTAACAATATGGAAAAACTCTACTACACCATCAGCGAAACCGCAGAACTGCTCGGGGAGTCCGTTTCCCTAGTCCGTTTCTGGTCCAATTCTTTCCCTAAGCTGATTAAGCCCAGGCGTACCGCAAAGGGCAACCGGCAGTTTACGGCTGCCGACATCGACGTGCTGAAGCAGATTCACTACCTTGTAAAGGACAAAGGCCTGACCCTCGAAGGTGCAGGAAAGCAGATCGAAGCCGGAAAATCATCGGTAAGCAACTCCGTTAAAGCCATAGATTCGCTCAAGGAAATCAGGGCTCAACTAATGGAAATAAAAAATACGTTATAACAAAATAATTGCTACCTTTGCATTTCTTTAGAAAAATTATAGTATCAACATATGGCCGCAACTAAGAAAACAAAGAAAATCGGAACCCCGATTGACGAACGCGAAACCTTCGTTTCCCTGCAGAAAAATTTTGCAGATTCCGAGTCTAATACCGAAGAAAAACTTAAGATCCTTTACGACCTGCAGAACGCAGACAACGAGATAGAGAAGCTGGTCCAGCTGCGCGGTGAGCTCCCCGCAGAAGTTGCCGCCCTCGAAGCAGAGGTTGACGGCTGCAACGCCAGGATTAACAGTATCGAGGAAGTCATAGCCCAGTACAACCAGAATATCGACGCTATGAACGATGATATCGTGAGCCTCGACGCAGAGATTGAGAAGTATCGCAAGCAGCTGGAGAAAATCTCCAACAGCCGCGAGTTCGACTCCATCAACAAGGAGCTCGAGAATCTCGGAATCCTCCGCAAGATCGACGAGAAGAAGATCGGCGAGTCCCGCGAGGCTATTGCGGAGAACAAGGCTACCATCCAGCGCGTTCAGGAGAAGCTTGAGGTGCTCGGTATCGACCTTGACGCAAAGAAGGAAGAGCTGGCCGTCATCGTGGAGTCCACCGCCAAGGAGGAGAAGGCCCTCGTGAAGAAGCGCGAAGAATTGGCAGAACTGCTCGACGAGCGCACCATCAGCGCATACGACCGTATCCGCGCCAGCGTGCACAATCACCTTGCCGTGGTTACCGTGTTCAACGGCGACTCTTGCGGCGGCTGCTTCAATACCATTACCCCACAACGTCTCATCGACATTGCTTCCGGCAAACGGCTTGTGATCTGCGAGCACTGCGGGCGCATCGTCGTTGCGACGCCCCAGAAAGCTGAATAATGGCGGATAGCGGATCCAATACTGCACGCAAGAAAAGCCGCCCCGCGGCCAACCTTGAAACGATAGGGCTTGAGATGGGTAATAAACCCCCTCAGGCTCTTGACGTTGAGGAGGCGGTCCTCGGAGCAATGCTGCTGGAGCCCTCATGCGTCGATATGGCGATGGAGGAGCTTACCGCATCCTGCTTCTACGACCAGAAGCACAAGATGATTTTCGAGGCCATGAGCGCCCTCGTAGTGGACCATACCTCCATCGACATCATTACCGTAAGCAACAAGCTCAAGACTAACGGCAACCTGGATGTGGTGGGCGGCCCTGCCGTGCTGGCAGGCCTGTCGGAGAAGGTGGGAAGCGCCGCGCACATGGAGTATTACGTCAAGATTCTCAAGCAGAAGACCATCCAGCGTGACCTCATTACCGCCTCGTACGACATCCTCCGGGACGCCTACGACGAGTCGGTGGCCGTCGACGACCTGATCGACAAGGCCCAGACCAAGGTGTACGATGCCATCCAGAGCAACGTGCGCAAGGAGGTCCAGGACATCGGCAGCATCATCAACGAGGCAATGGGCGACATTCAGGAGCAGCAGACCTCCCAGGGCCTGAGCGGCGTGCCTTCCGGTTTCGTGAGCATTGACCGCATTACCAACGGCTGGCAGCGTTCGGACCTCATCATCCTGGCTGCGCGCCCGTCTGTAGGTAAAACCGCTTTCGCTCTCAACCTGGCTCGCAACGCCGCCGTCGATCACCATATGCCCGTCGCCGTCTTCTCCCTGGAAATGTCTGCGACGCAGCTTGTCAAGCGACTTATGACCAGTGAGTCCGGCCTCAGCGCAGACAAGATCAAGGGAAGCGTGAAGCTGGAGCCGCACGAGTGGGAGCAGCTGGAGTTCAAGCTCCGCAATCTCTCCAAGGCGCCTTTCTACATCGACGATACTCCCGGCATGCAGATTATGGAGTTCCGCACCAAGGCGAAGAACCTCGTGAAGAACAAGGGCGTACGTCTCATTGTCGTTGACTATCTGCAGTTGATGCAGGGGCCCGTGGAGCTGAAGGGACTGCGTGAGCAGGAGGTGGCGGCCATCTCCCGTACGCTCAAGGCGACGGCCAAGGAGCTCAACATCCCCATCATCGCCCTTTCCCAGTTGTCGCGTCAGGCGGTTACCCGTGCCGGCAGCGCAGGCAAACCGCTCCTCAGCGACCTCCGTGAATCCGGATCCATCGAGCAGGACGCCGATATGGTGATTTTCATTCACCGTCCCGATTACGTGGGCCTGAGCGACAATATCGAAGACCGCGAGAAGACTCAGATCATCATCGCCAAACACCGTAACGGCGAGACCAAGGACATAGACATGGTGTTCAAGAGCGAGCAGATCCGTTTCCTGGAAATGGACGATGCCCTCGACCGCATGGCATCACGTCCCATAGAGTCCGCCATGAACGACGATTCAGCCTTCGGAGCACCCTCCTACGGCGGATTCGGCCAACCTTCTGAATTTTGATGGAAGAGATAACGCATAAAGGCCGTATAGTTGCCATAGACCCCGACATTACCACGGTAGAGATTATCGCGGAGTCGGCTTGTGCCTCCTGCCATGCCAAGGGCCTCTGCGGCCTGGGCGAGGAGAAGGTGAAGCAGGTTCAGGTGCGCACCAGTGCCTGGCATCCCCATCAGATTGGCGACGAGGTGGAGCTGGTTCTGAAAAAAGCCATGGGCTACAAGGCTGTCTTCATTGCTTACGGAATGCCTCTCGTGGTGCTTTTCGTGGCTCTTATGGTGCTTACCCAGCTGGGCGTAGGCGAGCTTTATGCCGGCCTCGGTGCCCTTGGCGCAGTGGCTGTGTGCTATTTGGTCATTTTCCTTTTCCGCAACAAAATCAGTAAAGAATACTCATTCTATTTGAAATGACAGAAACAATTATCTGGACCGTGTCTGTGCTGACTGCTCTCGGCCTGCTGCTCTCCCTGGTGCTCTATTGGGTTGCCAGGAAGTTCCGCGTAGAGGAGGACCCCAGGATAGACGAGATCGAGAAAACCCTGCCTGGCGCTAATTGTGGCGGCTGCGGTTTTGCGGGCTGTCGTGCCTTTGCAGACGCTGCCGTCAAGGCGGGAAACCTCGATGCTAACTACTGCCCTGTGGGCGGAAGTGAAGTTATGAAGAAGGTGGCCGCCATCCTTGGATGCGAAGTTCAGGAGGCCGCACCCCGCGTGGCTGTGGTACGCTGCAACGGAAGCTGCGCCAACCGCCCGAAGATTAACGAATACGGCGGAGCCAAGTCGTGCAAGGTGAAGGCCGCCCTCTACGGCGGCGACACCGGATGCCTCTTCGGCTGCCTAGGTTGCGGCGACTGCGTTGCTGCCTGCCAGTTCGGAGCTCTCTCCATGGATCCCGAAACCGGCCTGCCAGTGGTTGACGAGAGCAAGTGCACCGCCTGCGGAAAGTGCGTCGCTGCCTGCCCCAAGCGCATCATCGAGCTGCGCGACAAAGGCCCCCGCGGCATGCGCATGTATGTTTCCTGCACCAACAAGGACAAGGGCCCTGTGGCCCGCAAGGCTTGCGCCGCCGCCTGCATAGGCTGTGGCATCTGCGCCAAGACCTGCCGTCACGACGCCGTCACTGTGACCGACAACGTTGCCTACATCGACTTCTCCAAGTGCAAGCTCTGCCGCGAGTGCGAGGCCGTTTGTCCCACAGGCGCCATCCACGGGGTGAATTTCCCCAAGCCGCTTGACAAGGAGGCCGTGAAGCAGCGTATCGCCGAACGTAACGCAAAGGAAAAGGAGGTTAACAATGGCTAAACTTACATTCTCCATCGGCGGCATACATCCTGCCGACAGCAAGCTGGCGCGCGACTGCAAGATAGAAGTGCTGCCCCTGCCTCCCAAGGTATACGTATCCATGTTCCAGCACCTCGGCGCCCAGGCGAAGCCCGTAGTGGCGGTGGGCGACAAGGTTAAGACCGGACAGATTATTGCCGAGCCGGGCGGATTCATCTCTGCATATGTGCACTCGCCCGTGTCCGGTACCGTTAAGGCCATCGGTCCCCGCAAGGACCTCGCCGGCTTCAACGTGGTACACATAGAGATTGACGTTGAGGGCGACGAATGGGCCGAGGGTATCGACCTCAGCCCGGAGCTCGTGACCGCCATCCCCGAGGACCGCGAGTTCATCCTCGACCGCATCAAGATGTGCGGCGTCGTGGGTCTCGGAGGCGCGACCTTCCCCACGCACGTAAAACTCAATCCGCCGCCCGGAAAGACTGCCGAGTGCCTGATACTCAATGGCACCGAGTGCGAACCCTACCTCACCAGCGACTTCCGCATCCTGCTGGAGCGCACGGACGAGATAATTGTAGGTGCCGCCATCATGCAGAAAGTCCTGGGCGGATGCCAGTGCGTCATAGGTATCGAGGAGAACAAGCCGGAGGCCATTGCCGCCGCCCGTGCTTCCGTGCAGAAACTCGGCTTCCCGAACATGCGCGTGGCGGTTCTCAAGAAGCGCTACCCGCAGGGAGGCGAGAAGCAGCTTATCGACGCTGTGATGCACCGTCAAGTCAAGTCCGGCGGCCTGCCTATAGATGTAGGCGCCGTTGTGCAGAACGTTGGCACTTCGCTCGCCGTCTATGAAGCGGTGCAGAAGAACAGGCCCCTGATCACCAATGTGATGACCTTCACCGGCAACATCGTTCCCGCCGGGCGCCAGAAGAATTACCTCTTCCGCATCGGCATGCCCCTGTCCTTCATTGCAGAGCAGGCCGGCGGCGTTCCGGAAGTCACGGTCAAGCTGGTCAGCGGCGGTCCCATGATGGGCAAGGCGATAGCGAACCTCGATGCCGCGACGGTGAAGGGAACATCTTCCATTCTCTGCCTCGGCGAGGAGACCCGCCGTCATCCCGAGACCCCGTGCATCAGCTGCTGCCGTTGCGCAGACGCCTGCCCCATGGGCCTGGAGCCCTTCCTTCTCAAGAAACTGTATGCCGTGGGCGACACCGCCGCTCTGGAGCAGAACGCAGTGCAGGATTGCATCGAATGCGGCTGCTGCCAGTACAGCTGCCCCGCTTACGTACCTCTGCTGGACAACATCCGCATGGCAAAGGCCCAGGTGATGGGTATCATCCGTGCAAGAAACGCTAAAAAGTAAGAAGATGGATAAAATGATAGTATCCCCTTCGCCGCATCTTCACAGCCCGGCTTCCACGAACTCTATTATGAGGGACGTGATTATAGCCCTTTTGCCGGCAACTATAGTGATGCTGCTGTTTTATGGCTGGGCAAGCCTTCTGGTGCTTGCCGTCGCCTGTGTGGGTTGTGTGGGGCTTGAATATGCTATAGCCCGCTGGCTCATGCATAAGCCTGAGCTGTTCAACGGATGGTCTGCCGGCGTCACCGGCTTGCTGCTAGCTCTCAACCTGCCTCCGACAACTCCCTGGTGGGTGGTTGTAATTGGCGCGCTGGTTGCCATTGGTGTTGCCAAGATGTCTTTCGGCGGCCTGGGACAGAATCTCTTCAACCCCGCAATCACCGCCCGTGTGTTCCTGCTCATCTCCTTCCCGGTTTACATGACCGACTGGGACCTGACCGGAGGATTCATCAGCAGCGTGGATGCGATCTCCGGAGCCACCCCTCTGAGTATCATCAAGGAGGGCCTCATGTCCGGAATGACCCTGGATGAGATTATGGAGGTTAACGGCATAAACGCCAGCACCATTATCCGCGACCTCGGCGGCTCAGGCGGTGAGATTTCCGGCCTGGCCCTCGTCGCTGGTTTCATCTATCTGTGGATACGCAAGGTTGTGAAGCCGTGGATTCCTCTGAGCATCCTGCTCACCGTGGCTCTCATCTCAGGCGTATTCCATGCCGTCAATCCTCAGCAGTTCGCCGGAATGGAAATCAACATCATTTCCGGAGGTATGCTGCTCGGCGCACTCTTTATGGCTACCGACTATGTGACTTCCCCTTCCAGCAAGTGGGGCGGAGTCATCTTCGGCGTCGGCATCGGCGTTATAGTGATGATGATACGTTACTTCGGCTCCTATCCCGAAGGTATGTCGTTCGCCATCCTCATCATGAACTGTTTCGTGCCTCTGATCAACAGGGCGTTCCATCAGAAAAAGTACGGGAGGGCATAATATGGCAGCTAAATCAAATCTCAGAAATATGGCCCTTAGCCTTACTCTGGTGTGCCTCGTGTGCTCCGGTCTGCTCGGTGTCGTTTATGTCATGACGGCCGAACCCATACGCAAGGCCGAAGAGGCTAAGGTTGCGGCATCCATCGCCCGCGTGCTTCCCAGTTTCGAAGCCCAGCCCGAGCAGGAGAGCATCAGCGTGGACGGCCTGGATTATACATATTATAAGGTCCCCGGGGCAGGTTATGCCATCATCAGTACGGTAGGCGGCTTCGGCGGTCCGCTCTCGCTCATGGTTGGAATCGACGAGGGCGGCCTTATAGTGAATACTGTAGTTCTTTCCCACAGCGAGACTCCGGGACTCGGAGCAAAGTGCGCTACGGAACTCTCTTTCATAGACCAGTTTAAAGGCTGGGATCCTGCGGCAAAACGTCTGGTCGTGCGCAAGGACGGCGGTGACGTAGATGCCATTACGGCCTCTACCATTACCTCCCGGGCTTACACCAAGGCCATTGCCAATGCTGTTGACGTTTATTCAAAACTGACGGAAAATGAGTAAGCTGGGTCTAATAACAAAGGGCTTTCTCAAGGAGAATCCTACTTTCGTGCTGGTGCTGGGTATGTGCCCCACGCTGGCTACAACCACCTCGGCCATGAACGGCCTGGAGATGGGACTTGCGACCATGTTTGTGCTCATTCTCAGCAACATAGTCATCTCTCTGATTGCCCCGGTGGTGCCCGATAAAGTGCACATTCCGGTATACATTGTGGTAATAGCGACCTTCGTCACTCTATTGCAGCTGCTTATGCAGGCTTACACTCCCGAGGTTTATGAGACTCTGGGTCTGTTCATCCCGCTCATCGTGGTGAACTGCATAGTGCTGGGCCGCGCAGAGGCTTTCGCCAGCAAGAACAGCGTCGGAGACTCCGCCATGGACGGAATTGGCATCGGCCTCGGTTTTACACTCACGCTCACTGTTATCGGTATCGTGCGCGAGGTGCTTGGCAGCGGTTCCGTGTTCGGATGGAAGTTCATCGCCGGCGACGGCATACTCGCTTTCGTCATGGCTCCGGGCGCTTTCCTTGTGCTGGGATATCTTATGGTATTGTTTAACAAATTAGCTAAAAGGTAATCATGGAATTTTTGCTCATTATCGTTTCGGCGATATTCGTTAACAATATCGTGCTTGCCCAGTTCCTGGGCGTATGCCCCTTCATGGGCGTTTCCAACAAGCTCTCCACGGCTACCGGAATGTCCGGCGCGGTTTGCTTTGTTATTACCCTGGCAACAGTGGTGACTTATCTCATCAACAAGTTCTTCCTTGTGCCCCTCGGCCTCACCTTCCTGCAGACCATAGCCTTCATCCTGGTGATTGCGGCCCTGGTGCAGATGGTAGAGATAGTGCTCAAGAAGATAAGCCCGTCGCTCTATCAGGCCCTGGGTATATTTCTTCCCCTCATTACCACGAACTGCGCCGTTCTCGGTGTGGCTATCAACGTGGTAACCAAGGAGTTCACCTTTGGAGATGCAGCCCACATGCTGAACCTCGGAGAGGCAACGGTCTATGCCCTTGCCACATCCCTCGGCTACGGCCTCGCAATGATACTCTTTGCCGGCCTGCGCGAGCAGCTTTCCCGTAATAATGTTCCTGAGGCATTCAAAGGCCTGCCCATCGCCTTCATTACCGTAGGCATCATGGCAATGGCTTTCCTCGGTTTTTCAGGTATAGTATAATGTATAGAATAGGACAGGGATACGACGTTCACCAGCTTCGTGAGGGGCTGCCGATGTGGCTCTGCGGCTTACAGATAAGTTCGCCTAATGGCTTCGTCGCCCATTCCGACGGCGACGTCGCTATCCATGCCCTTTGCGATGCCCTCCTTGGCGCGCTTGCCCTCGGAGACATAGGGCATCTTTTTCCCGATACTTCCGACGAATTTGCCGGAATTGACAGTAAGATCTTGCTCGCCCGCGTGATGAAATTAGTGCGCGAGCAAGGCTGGGAGCTGGGTAATGCAGATATAACCATTGCACTTCAAGCTCCCAAGATTGCACCGTATATAGAAGGTATGAGGGAGTGTCTCGCATCCGTGATGGACGTAGACGCTTCTATAGTTAGTGTGAAGGCCACCACAACCGAGCACCTTGGATTCGTAGGCAGAGGTGAGGGTTGTGAAGTATGGGCCGTAGTGTTGATTACAAAATAATAGTTGGTTGGAATGGACTATTCCATTGATTTCTTCACTTATTGGAAGTATCATCTTCTGGTGCTTTACTATTGGTTGGGAGAATACCCCCCGATAGTCCGCTTTTGTGCGGTCTTTATCTTAATTAACTTTTTCCTGGCCATATTGACTCTTATTTATGATTACATCAGGTCCGAGAAGGACTTCATTATCAATCATCGTATCCAGCGCTACCGTCAGCGCTTCTACGAGGGAATGAAAAATGTCGCACTGGCCCCTGAAACGTATTCGATAAGCGAAATAAGCAATTTATTGAACCTGTCGCCGCGAATCCGTGTCAGGATCAAGAAGTGGAAGTGCTATATTCCTATTTTCCGTGAACTTTTCATTGAGGTCAAAGATTCCGGCGTCAACATGGAAAACTGGAGAAACCTTCTCTATGCATTCAAGATGCCCACATATTTCGAGATGCAGGTGCGCTCCAGCAGAATGAAGGAGCGTCTGGATGCCTTGAAAGACGTGGCCGATATCAGCTGCGACCTTAAGGAAGCAACGGCATCCCGATATCTGTATGCAAAGGATGATGCACTTAGACTGACCGGCCCGCCTTCATACGGCCAGGTTCGGTATGTCATATCCATTCCAAGTTTTTGCTGAAGATGCAGCAAGTGAGTTTACGGACGAGATGGCTGTCAAGCTTCACTGGGTGTTGAATGTGCGCCATGATATGGGCCTTTCCATCCCCAATTTCGTCCGCTGGTGCAGCCTTCCGAATGCCAGCAACAGTTTCCGTTTGTTTGCGGTGAACGAGATTCGCCTGTTCGGAATTAAGAGCGACTGCCCCGAGCTTCTCAATATCCTTAAAACATGTAAGGACGACAAGCTCTCATGTGCGCTCATCAAAACGCTCGGAGAGTTGCAGTACCAACCTGCAGAAACTGAGTTCTTCCACCGTTACATGTATGCCAGCATTACTGAAAGGCAAGCTCTCGCAGAGGCCCTCGGCGCCATCAATTCCGGTAATCCGGAAGTGCTGAAGTTCCTTGTGGACGACTATCTCAAAGCTACGAGTGCTGTCAACAAAGTGGGACTTCTCAGGGTGCTGTATTCGTACGGCGAGAAAGGCCGGGAAGCTTTTATGAGACTTAAGAAGCAAGCCCCTAAGTACGATAAGATGTATTTCGAGCATATCGAAAGCAAACTGATAGACAGCAGAAAATATGCGTGACGCTATAATCAACTTTTTCAATTACTTCGTGATTTTCTACTCGGGTCTGTTGATCTCGAGTTATATCGCGATGGTCTTGCTGGCTCTCCGCAAACATCTTAAGCATCGCGTCTATCATAACGAATTGCATACCATTCGCCTGCTGCGTCACTCCCCGTACGCTCCGGGTATCTCCATTGTAGCTCCTGCCTATAATGAGGAGAAGACCATTATTACCAATGTTTATTCTCTGCTCAGTCTTGAGTATCCCGATTACGAGGTCGTCATCGTGAACGACGGCTCCAAAGACAAGACCCTGGAGTTGCTGATCAATGAGTTTGATTTGGTAAAGGTACCATACGCGTATATAGAAAAGATTAAGACTAAACCATTCAGGGCAGTATATAAATCCCAGTCCGACAATCCCTCTTTCAAGCGCCTCACGGTGGTCGACAAAGAGAATGGAGGAACCAAGGCTGATGCCTCCAATGCAGGCGTTAACGTGGTCTCCAACAAGTACTTTGTTTGTACCGACGTGGACTGTATCCTCGACAAATACTCTCTTTATCGAATCATTTGGCCCATCATGCAGTCGCAGAAGCGGGTTATCGCCGTTTCCGCAATGATGCGTATGTCCAATGGTTGCGTGGTGAAGGACGGTCAGATGGTACAGACCCGTGCTCCGCGAAGCCTAATCCCCCTTTTCCAGGATCTTGAGTACGCGCGTTCTTTCCTCGTGGGTAAGTCGGCCCTTGCGTCCCTGAATGCTATGCAGAACGTATCCGGCGGTTTCGGATTGTTCGAGACCGAGGTTGTTATCAAGGCTGGCGGATACGACGGCGATTCTTTCGCGGAAGACATGGATATGGTTGCCCGTATGATACGGTATATGTGCGATAGTGGTGAAGAGTACCGTATCGTTCAGATTCCGGAGACCTGCTGCTGGACGGAAGGCCCTTCTACCTTGAAGGTTCTTTCCCGTCAGCGTACCCGCTGGGGCCGTGGTCTGCTGCAGTTCTTCATCGTGCATCACGATATGCTGTGGAACCGCACCTATCGCCAGTATGGCAATCTGACCCTGCCTTATATCATGATTTTTGAGCTGTTCGCTCCGCTCATCGAGTTTATAGGCTATACGATGGTGTTCTACCTGTTCCTCATCAGCGCAGTGAACTATCACACCATCTGGGTGGCGTTTCTCGGCCTGTACGCCTTTGCACAGATGCTGACCACCTGCGTGGTATCCTTTGACGTGTACGCCGGCACGCCGTTCCCCAAGAGGAGCAATTATATCCTGATTTTCGTGGCATCCCTGCTGGAGCCGATTATTTATCACCCGTTGAACGTGTTCTTCTCGTTGCGTGGTTACTGGAGGCATCTGACAGGCCGTCGAATGGTCTGGGGAGCCATGACCAGGCGAGGCGTTAACCAGGAGCCCGGAAAGAAAAAGAAACAACAGAATGTCTAACCTAATGAAAAAACTTCTTCTGCTGGCCCTGCTGTGTCTGTGCACCTTATCCGTGTATGCTCAGCAAAACCGCAAGCCGATAACCCCCGGCCAGTATGTCGAGCAGGTCAATTCCTACTTCTCCCAGCACCGCTGGGACAAGGGAAAGGAGCTTCTGGACGAGAGTCTGGACAAGTATCCCAAAGACCCCAACCTGCACTATCTTGCCGGCCGTTACTGGTATCACGTAAAGAATTACGACAAGTCCCGCTATCACCTTGTCAAGAGCTGCAACATCAATTACAATCACATTGACGCCAAGAACTTGCTGGTGAACGTGGAGGAATTGACGGGCAACTACTCCAGCGCCATCTGCTACGTAAACGAGCTGCTGGAGATCAACCCCTACTGGAAGGGCCTGTGGCTCAGGAAAGTGGACCTTTACAAGAAGCAGGGAAACTTTGAGGAAGCCACTTTGATCCTCAAGCGCCTGAGGCAGATTTACCCCAACGACTCTACGATATCCAGCGACTGGTTCGAAGTGCTTTCGACCACTTATGAGTTGGCCCGCAAGAACGGCGACATGATAGCGGCAGAGGAGGCGTTGAAGGAAATGGTGGCCATCTATCCAAACGACCCGGACTACCAGCTTGCTTTCGCCAACATGCTGCTCCGCCAGGGCAAGACCGACGAAGCCCTTCAGAGCCTTACGGCTGCTATCAACATTATTCCCGGTAACGTGGAGCTGGTGCGCAAGGCTACCGACATACTTATGTCCACCGGCCATGACGCCTCCGCCCTTTCTTTGGTTCGCGGTCAGATGGAGACCCATCCCTCTTCCGAACTGCGCGAGCTTTACAACCGTTTGCTGTCCAGTTCTGCCGAAATCGAGAACGAGGCCGACCCTTATCAGCTGTATACCAAGGTGTACGCTACCAGGAGGAACTCCGAAGCCCTGAACTACCTGGTCAAGGAGTCTTACCGCCGCGGCTACAACGACGACGCCCTCATGTACATAGAGGCCAAGCGCCGCAGCTCCGGCGACACCCCCGGACTCTGCATGATGGAGTACGAGGTGCTGCACCGTATGGGCCACCCGGTGGAGGCTGCACGCGTGCTGCTTAACGCCGAGGAAAAGTACCCCGGCAACTACGATATCAATATTGCCTCCTGCAGGCAGAAGATGACCGATGCCTCCGAGGCGATGGCGGAGGGCCGATACGCCCTTGCCGTCGAACCCCTGGAGTTCGTGCGGACCAAATGTCTGGAGGAGGAGTACCGTACCGCCGCAGTGCGCCGTCTGGCCGTATGCTATGCGGAAACTTCCGAATTCGAGAAGGCGAAGGAAATGCTCCGCGAACGCCTGCGTACCGAGTCTCCAGCGGCTGTTACCGCCGACTACGCACAGCTTCTCGTAAAGCAGGGAAAGACCGACGAGGCGCTGAACGAGCTGTATCTGACCTGGAACGACACCAAGGATTCCACCGCCCGTCAGGCGCTCCGCTACGAGTACGAGGAGATAGCTATTCCGGTCATGAAGAACGGGATGCAGGAAGGCTCCTACCCCTATGTGCTCTCCCTCGGCAACACCTTGCTGAAGATGGATCCGACCAATTATTGGGCCCTCCGGTACGCCAGCCAGGCGGCCGAACATCCGGACAACTATGTGGATACCGGCATCGCCGCCTATCCCGACGACGTCAGCTTCCGCATCAAGAAGGCCAGCCTGCTGGTGAGCGAGGAGCGTTGCGACGAGGCCATGGACCTGCTGCGCAGCATCATGCAGGAGCACCCGGGAGACGAAACTCTCAGCGGTGCTTTCGTGTCTGCGGCATCCCGCAAGGCCGAACTCCGCATGAAGGAGAAGGACTACGACGGAGCTGCCGCCGTTCTCGATTCCGCCCTGTTCCTCCGCCCGTCCGACAAGGAGCTTATGAACGCAAGGGGCCTTGTGTACGAGAAGCAGAAGCAGTGGGATTCGGCGTACGTCTATCAGCGTTATTACGCTCCCGGGCCGCTCGAGGAGCGTGAGTTCCTGGAGAAAATGCGTGCGCTGAACAACCGCCGCTATCGCAATACCGCCGATGTGGGGTACGATTTCTTCCGCTTCGCCACCTCGCACAACATCACCGGTATCGCCACCGTCGGCTACAATCACATAGCGGACAAGGGCATTAACTACGGAGGTCGTATCAACTATTCCGCCAGGGACGAGGCCAAGGAGGAAGGGCGCCTGCTCGACACTGGCGGCCGGGGCTTCCAGCTGATAGGTAACTTCGGCAAGCAGTTCTCGAAGGAGTGGGAGATGTCCGCAGAAGCGGCTTTCGGTACCAAGTATTTCCCTATCTTGTCGTTGACGGCTTCCGGCAAGCATACCTTCCCCAACGACTGGGAGCAGGAGGCGGGCTTGCTGTTCAGGGTGATGCAGGACACCACCGCGATGGCGGGCGTCAACCTGGCCTCCGCAATTACGCTTGACCACTTCTACCTCGGCGGAAAAATCACCGGAGGCGTATTCCACAACCGTTTCTTCGCCAACGGTTCGATGCGCGCCCGTTTCTATCCTTTCGACGGCGGCCGCACGCACATCGAGGCACAGGCGGGTGCCGGTTCCGCTCCCGAAATGGATTTCATCAACATCTATTTCGATTCATACCTCTTCAACCATCTGAATACTTTCGTGTCGCTCGGCGCCAACTGGCTGCTGAATGATAACCTTTCTGTTAATTTGTCCGGGACCTGGAATACTTTGTACGACCAGCAGGACAAAGTCGTGAGTTACCGTAATCTGCTTGTTGGCCATGTGCAATTTGTCGTCTATTTTTAAGTCTTTCACAGGTATTGTTGCCTGCTGTTTCCTTTTGGCTTGCGGCTCCAATAAAGGCGTTGCACCGGACAGGTTGTATTGTATCGAAGGTGCTACCAGCACGAAGCCTGACAACAAGATGGCGGAGTACCTTGCCAGGCATCTTCAGGCCAGATCCGACGCCAAGATACTTGTCTCAGAGGCAAAAGGCGCAAAGGATTATTACGTGAGCGTTCATGTCGCAGACGATTTCGGCGGCGATTACGCGATAGAGAGCAATAAGAACTCCTGTGCCCTTTATGCCCGCGACGAGCGCATCATGACTTGGCTAATTTATCAGTTCATAAAGCGCGAGGGCGACACTTACGGCTTCCGAGTGGACGACTTGCCGCCTAGTATCCTGCCGGAGCGTGATACGGTATATACTTTCCCGTTCGAATACAGGGATATCTATATGCCCGTTAACCAGAATCCGGATATGACCCATGTCATGGGAATCAACAGCCTGGAGATTGACTGGGCCATATGGGGCCACCAGATGTCGCGTGTCCTTGGTTCCAACGGAGACTCCAACTACGGATATCAGAATCTGAATCAGGAGCTTTTTGCCCGCAGCGGAGGCATTTCCCATCCGGAGCAGTTCTGCTTCTCTTCCGAAAAGCTTTTCGACCTCACGGTTCAGTATATTCTGGAGCAGTACGGCGACGGTTCCGAGTATCCCAGCCGCTTTACCATTGGCCCCAACGACAATTCCGTTGCATGTGAATGCCGGGAATGTCAGGCGATTGGTAATGTTAAGCACAATGCTACTCCGGCTGTAACGCGATTTGTGGAGAGACTCGCAATGCGCTTCCCCAAGCACATGTTCTTCATCCCCGGCTATTCCTCCACATTCTCCGTGCCTGACCACAGGCTGCCGGACAATGTGGGTGTATTCCTGTCTGCCATAGATTATCCTCGTGCCGCCAACAATGCCGAGACTCCCAAGGCTCAGGCATTCTTCAGGCGACTGGAGCAGTGGAAGGAGGTTACGAATACGGTGTACATCTGGGACTACATATGTAACTTCGATGACTATCTGACCCCGTATCCGATTTTGTACGTGATGCAGCAGCGTCTGCGTGAGTACAGAGCCAGGGGAGTCAAGGGCATTTTCCTTAATGGCAGCGGTTATTATTACTCGACCTTCCAGGAGGCATATACTTTTATTCTCGCCGACTTGCTCATTAACCCGGATGCGGACATTGAGAAGTTGATTACCAGATACTTCGACGATGCCATGCCCAACATCGGCAAATACATTTCCCAAACTTTCATCGAGATAGAGCGCATGGCGTGGGAGAGGGGTAAGGAATTTCCTCTTTACGGCGGTATAGAGGACGCCTTCAACTCCTATATTACCGAGTCTGTCTACAGGGATATGTATGATAAGTTCTTTTCTCTGCAAGACTGGTCTATGACCAAGCGTGAACGTGTGCTTTACGAGAAGACGGGTCAGTTCTTGTCTTACTCCTACCTGGAGGCGTGCCGTTTCTACGGACTGCATGAAGGGGGTTATGCGGTTAAGACTGATACGGGCTGGCAGGTCAAGCCTGAAGTCCTTGCTGCCGTGGAGAATCTTAAGAAGATGTTCACGGAAGATGAGATTTATATTCTCACAGGCAATGACAGAGCCACTATGGACCAGATGGACAGAGTTAACGAGGAAGGTGTTTATCTAGCCGATTATGATGCCGAATGTGAGGCTTGGCTGGACTATAAGACTTGGAATAACGACAATATCATCGATATCCCTCTTACCGTTCATTCGGCCGACGGAACATTCACTACGGATAGGTTGACGGATGGTGTGATAGGCATTTCGCAGAATTATCACTGGGGCTGGCAAATTTATCCTCAGTCACACCTTGTTATAGATCTTCCTGCGGAGAAACTGCGCGGCGCAACGGAAATTGTTTTGGGCTTCCTCAATTTCGAGCGCCACAGGCTGGCTCCGCCTGAAGATGTTGAGTTGTGGGCCGACGGTAATCTGGTCACAACTTTCCACAAGGAGAGTCTTACCGAGTGGTTCGATGAAGGCGAGAAAGTCGTTTTCCGCGCACGTATTTCTCTCCCGCCCGTCCGTGAGGCGGAGTTGCGCTTCATGCGCTCCCGCTCTCACACTACGTTCTTTGGTATCGATGAAATAGTTGTCCGATAATGAGACGAGTTATATTATTTGCATTTCTGGCCCTGTCTCTCAGTTCCTGCCATGGTAAGCTGGGCCTCACCACCGTGGAGCTGGCTGATCCGGTACGGCATTATTATCCTATTCTTCAGGGGCAGGAGCTGACAATCATAGCCAAGCTGACCAATACGGGTGAAGAGCCTCTGGTGGTTACGGACATCCAGCCTTCATGCGGCTGCATTACCACCGACTTCAAATGCGACACCATGATTCCGCCGGGCCAATATCTGTATGTTACCATAAAGTACGACAGCAATAAGAACGTGGGTCTGGTAGAGCACGCCGTGCGTTTCTGGGGCAACATCTCGCCTGACGGCATGGCCCAGATGCGCTTCGACGTGAATGTGGTTCCTGATGCCAATTATCACCATGATTATGAGGAACTCTACGACAAGGACCAGTTCGGCGGCACGCTGAAGGACCTCGTGACAGGTACGGGACGCGATACCGGACTCGGTTATTATACCGACCTTTGATATTGGTGTAGATTTTTTTTGCATTTTTGCAAAAGAATTGTACCTTTGCAGTCCCATTATTGAGATATGGTGTAATGGTAGCACTACAGATTCTGGCTCTGTCAGTGAGGGTTCGAGTCCTTCTATCTCAACAAAAACAGCTCCCAACCGGGAGCTGTTTTTGTTGAAATCTATTTCCCCGCCGCTGCGCGAACGCATTCCTACTATCCCCCTGCACCCCCAGGGGACGGGGGGAAAACTCGCGCAAGGGTGCTATAAATTGGACCGTTGAGCGAGAAATGCGACCGTCACCAACATTTTTGGCCCTTTACGGATAATTAATTACATTTGTAAGTATGAAAAGGACAGTATTAATTATTAGCGTAATGGCAGCGGCGCTCGTAGTGGCGGGCTGCGGTAACAGGGGCGGCAAGAAGCAAAATGAAGCCGGCTCCGAAGTGATGACCAAGGCGGAGGCCCTGGCGGACTCCCTCAAACAGGAAAAATTGAAACATAATACCATGGAAAGAATTGCAGCAATGCCCGCCGAGCCTGTATTCGACATCGAAACCAGCCTCGGCACCATTAAGGTTAGGCTCTATGCCGACACCCCCAAGCATCGTGAGAACTTCGCAAAACTGGCCTTCGACGGTTATTTCGACGGCCTCCTGTTCCATCGTGTCATCAGCGACTTCATGATTCAGGGTGGTGATCCTCTCACCAGGAACATCGAGAACCAGCCTAAGTTCGGCACCGGCGGCCCCGGCTACCAGATTCCGGCGGAAATCGTTGCCGGGCATCATCATAAGAAAGGCGCCCTCGCCGCCGCCCGCAAGGGAGATATGGCCAACCCCATGAAGGAATCCAGCGGTTCCCAGTTCTATATCGTACAGAGCGAGACCGGCTGCCGGCACCTTGACGGCGAGTACACCATCTTCGGCGAAACCATCGACGGCTTTGCAGTAATCGACAAGATTGCCGCCGTCCAGACCGACGGCCGCGGCCTCCCCCTGGAGCCCGTCAAAATTATTTCTGTAAAATACGACGAAGAACTTAACCAATAATTGCAAGTCTGGCACACCTCTTGCAATTAAGTTTAACCGAATAGTTTTTTCATAGGTTAAATTTTAGGTTAGAATTGCAAGTTGCCCGCGCTGTGAAGCGCGGGCAATATTGTTATAGGGCACTCAGGGGACTAGATCAGCGAGTCTCGTGATCTGCGGCGAATTCCGCCATCCTCTGCTCCAGGAGGGCGAATTGGTCGCTGTGGATGCGGCTGGAGCAGACGCGGACGCCTTGGCGTTTGCTGCCCATCTTGTCAAGGCTCACGGTGCTCACGCCGTAGGCGAGCAGTTCTTCGACCAGGGTGGCGCTGTCCATGCCTGGATAGCTGATGGTAAAGAAGAAGCCGTCGCCTATATTACCTATGGCGTCGTGGTCATAGCAGATAGTGAAGCCGCTCCTCGTAAAAATGGACTTCATCTTCTCTGCACGCTTGCCATATTCGCACATATCTTTGGCAAAGTCAAGCTTGCCTTCGCAACTGCTTTCCATCATGGCGGCCAGGCCATACTGTGTGCTGGCGGTGCACCCTGAGGTAATCATGTCCAGAATGCTTCCTGCGAGTGTGTGCCCGAAAATGCCGCTGTCGCCGTAGCGTTCTGCCAGCGAAGGATACTTCTCATTGAACAGAACGGGACCGACGCACAGTATTCCGGTGCGCTGGCCGGCATATGAGAAAATCTTGGACCCGGACAGCAGAAGCATATAACGTCCGGTATAATTGGCGATAGTAGGAGGGTATGGCGGCGTGTACGCCCTTCCGTAACCCTTACCCCTCATGTCCATGCAGAAATAGGCCATATCTTCTATGACGATGGCGCCGGTTTCTTCGGAGACGGCCGCTATTATCTGCAACTCTCCATCGGACAGGCACATCCAAGAGGGGTTGTTGGGATTGGAATAAATAATGGCCGCATAATTGTCGTCGGACAGTGCCTCCAGCAGTCGCTCCCGGAAGTGCGGGCCTCGCAGTTCCGCCACCTCCACGCCTTTCCACGGTATTTCCAGAATGGCCATCTGTTTCTTATTGGCGGAGAAGCTCGGTTCCAGCACCAGGATCTTCCGTCGCCCCGGGACGCACTGGCTGGCGATACGCAAGGCACTGAAGGCACCGAGCATGGAGCCGGTGGTAGGGATATGGCATGCGGGATCGATGTCGAGTCCAAGGAACGCCTTGACGAACTGGGACGAGGTCTCCTTCAGCACCGGCAACCCGTCGGCAGGGGAATATTTGGAGCCGACTCCCGCATCGAGCGCAGCCTTCTCGGCCTCTACGCCTATGTGGTTGGGGGCGAAACCTGGCGACCCGAGTTCCAGGTGGATAAATGGAATCCCCGTTTGCCTTTCCAGGTATGCCGACAGTTTGGAGCACTCCATTATGGTTGCCGATCCCGGACGGCTTATGTCGTTGAGGCGGCATGCCTCTGCCATTAATTCTTCAGATATAACTCTCATAGTACCAGCCAATATAAGGCTTCGAATTTCATCTGTTAAGAGTCGCGAACACGGTTTCCGCTATGAGACGCGCGCCGTCTTTGTTGGGGTGCACGCCGTCGTTCGTAAGCTCTTTGTCCTGTATGACAGGGTTGATCTCTATCAGCCCCAGGCCTTTATCGACAGCGGTGCGGCGTATGGCCGGGATAATGTCGCTGTTCAGCAGGTCGTTGTTCAGGGTGAAGGCGTCCAGGCCGAAGCTGCTGAAGACAGGCGGGGGAGTCGTCAGGTAAACTTTCGGCTTGTTCTCCTGCGAGACGAAACTGTCCACGATGGACTCGTACCCGCTCAGGAAATGCCCGCGTTCGAAGTTATACCGTTTGGTGTCGTTGGTGCCGAGCATAATGACGACAATGTCCGGCTTGAACAGCAGGGCACGTCGGAAAGGCCGCAGGCGCCCGTAAGGCAGGTCGCCGCCGAAATTGGCACATGCATTGTTGACCCCGAAGTTCCTTACCTTGTAGTCGCTCCCCAGCAAATGCTGAAGCACTGCAGGGTAACTGTCCTTATGGCGCCTCAGGATTGTAAATCCCCAGGTAATGCTGTCTCCTACGCAGGCTATCTTAACCATATTACAAATATATAATGTTTTTTCCTATCTTTGTCGTATGGCAGATAACTATCTGGAAAGGCGCGAGGAGGCGCTCCGTTCCGCGGGACATACGGTTGTGCGCCGTAACACCCCATCTCTTGACACATTACTTTTTCGAAACCGCAGTCACAGGTCGTTCGACAACTCTTACGGCGTGGCCATGCGTCAGTTGGAGGCAATTGTTTCCGTGAATACCAAAATTCCGTCCAGCAAGAACGGCCAGGTATTCCGCTTCAAGCTGTTGGATGCATCATCCGGAGGGAAAGACTTCTCCAACTTCCTGCGTTTTGGCGCCTATCTCCCCGAGCTTCAGCTTCCGGCCCCCGGCACCGAGCCGCAGGCTTTTATTATTGCCTGCAGCACCGCCCCCGAGTCGCCCAGCGTAGATATAGACCTTGGAATTTCCCTGCAAAGCATGGCGCTGAAGGCCGTGGAAATAGGACTCAACGCTTTAATCGTCCGCGCCTTCAACCGCCAGGAAGTGAAGGACGCACTGGGCCTGGAGCTTGAACCGCTCGCAGTCCTTGCCGTCGGCAAAGGAACAGATAAAATAGAGCTGGTAGAAGTTTCAAAAGACGCCGACCTGCGTTATTATCGCAAAGACGGCGTCCACTACGTTCCCAAGATCAGCCTGAAGGATCTAATCTTGTAATTGTTATTTCTTTATCACTTGGCTCATCTTTTTCACCAGGTCGCGCATGGTGGCACGGGCGTCGCGAGGACGGCGTTGCGTGGCCCTCAGCAAGATGCGGCCGCTCTTTCCGTCGGCCAATGAGGCGGTGAAAGTTGAATAAGTATTTGAGGTGTCCGGCTCCAGGGTACAATTGATTTCCAGGACGTATTCGTCGCCCTTGCGCCTGTTGTAATAGGTGACGACATCGAAACCGTAATTCTCCAATTGCTTGTAAAGCTCATCGGTACCGTAATTGGATGCATCGTGGAACGGGATTACTGCAACAGGCGTTTCACGAGTATAATCCCCGCCGCGGGTACGGGTGGTAAACCTCATAGGAGAGCAAGAGGCCAGGACCGCGGTCAAAAGCAAGGCAAATAGAATTCTTTTCATCGATCAGATATATTTAACTCTCAAATATAGCAATTATTTTTTTACCGGGAACATCCTCTCGAACTCCAGCTTGCCGGAGGGGGCGAACATGCGCACGGAGATGCACCCGTCGGTGCAGCGGACGTCCATGCGGCGGGCGTCGTCGTTCACGACGATGGGGAAGTCGGCGCCCATGGTTCCAGGCTCGCACATCATAAATTCATGCAGGTCGGCGCCTATCATCAGGTCTATTCCGGCTTCGTTCAGCATGGGCACCATGGCCTTGTTCAGCCAGCGTTGCAGCAGGTAGTCGCTCTGGTCGGGATGGTCGATCATAGGCACGTGCAGAAGGCACAGCTTCACCGGAGCGTCACGGAACTCAGGCGCAAACAGCTCCTTTCGGGCCCATGCAATCTGTTCCTGCAGGTAATCTTCGTACACCGGCTTGCCGCAGAACAGCAGCGAACGGGATTCCCCGGTCTCGCCGGCATCGAAGACCACGAACGCTACCGGCCCCTCGCGGAAGGTGTAGTAGAACGGTGCATCCGAGGGCTCCGGGTACACGTCGGCCACCAGTTCCACGTTGTTTCCGCGGCCCTCGTGGTTCCCTCGTGCGAACATCAGCGGCAGGCCGTTCGTCAGCGTGCCCAGGGGCTCGATGGAGTAGTGCACCAGCGTATCCGGCACGTAGTTGCCGGCAGACACGATGTCGCCGTTGAGGAAGATGAAGTCGGTGGCGGAAGAGTCCACCTGCGCCGCAAGTTTGCGGTATTCGCGGGTGCGCATATGGATGTCGTTGAAGATGGAGAAGCGGCATTCCGCGGCGGCAGGGTCGAAGGTGCGCACGCTGTGCCACTCGCCGGAGTAACTGTCGCCGAACTGCGGCTTGCGGGCGTTGCTGTCGTCTGTGAGCACTTGTCCGCCGATGCGGTAACGGACGACCTGGCCTGGCCGGAGGCCATCAAGCCGTATGCTGTGGAGGCGATGGAAGATGCGCCTGCCGGCGAAGGTCTCGTACGTGAGAGTCCCGTCCTCCAGCTCCACCCACGCCAGTCCGGGCTTTTCGCTCGTCCAAACTATGGTTGCGGAGTTTTCCCGCACGCCGGACACCCAAGGGCCGGCTTTTATGTCCTGCGCCCGTAACTGCGTGGCCGCCAGCACAATAATAAACAAAATAGCAATCCGCTTCATAACAACACAACTGATTTTGATGCTAAGTTACGAGTTTTTACTAAATTTGCATTGTACTATAATCAAAACCATGCAAGAAACTATTCAGCGCAAGAAACACCGGCTCGACAGATATGACGGCTGGTATGTCCAAGGCCTTGATTCGCTTCATATAATGATGCCCTATTTCTTTGGTCCCCGTACCAAAAACGAGGCTGTTATGAGCGAAATTATCGACCTTACAGAGGTTGACAAGTATCTGGCGAAAAAGAATTCCGGCGACAACGCAGATTTCAAGTATACCTGGTTCCACTTTATTGTGGCAGCCCTTTCAAAGGCTATCCTGCTGCGCCCGAAGATGAATTATTTCATCTCCGGCCACAGATTCTACGAGCGCAAGAAGATTCAGGTGTCTTTCATTGTAAAGCGTCAGTTCAATGAGAAGTCGGAAGAAACCGAGGCAAAGTTCGTGTTTGATCCCAACGGCGGCTCTCCCCTCGACCAGGTTCACGATTATGTACAAAAGTTCGTGCAAAAGGTAAGGGTCGAAGACAAGACCGTTGGCGTCGACGGAGCCCTGAACTTTATCAAGCACCTCCCAAGGCCCCTGTTCCGTCTGCTCGGAAGCGCACTCAGGTGGATGGAATACCATGGCTGGTATCCCAAGTCCCTGGCAAAAGACGATCCTTGCTACTCCAGCGTTTTCATTACAAATCTCGGCAGCATAAAGCTGAGTGCAGACTACCATCACCTCTTCGACTGGGGAACCAACTCCTTCTTTGTGGTAATAAGCGAGAAGAAGATTCTCCCCATCTTCAAGGAAGACGGCAGCTACGAAATGCGCAACACCGTCAAGATCGGCCTTACCATAGACGAGCGCATTGCAGACGGTTATTATTTCGCCAGGACGGTAAAGCTCGTGCGTTACATGTTCGCTCATCCGGAGCTTTTGGACGAGCCGGCATCAACCCCTATCGACTTCGAGTAAAATGAAATTCGACTACAGTAATGTGCCGACGCCGTGGCTTAGCAGCTACGACGGAGTACCCCCTACCCTCGATTATACAGACAAGACGATGTCCGAATACATCCTGGACGTCGCAAAGAAGGAAGGCAAGTATCCTGCGCTCACGTTCATGGGGCGCAAAATCAGCTTCACCGAGATGGCCGCAAACATCGAACTGGTGGCCAAGTCTTTCTACGCACTCGGCGTGCGCTCCGGCCAGCGTGTGCTGGTGTGCCTGCCCAACGTGCCGCAGGCTATCTACTGCCTCTACGGACTCAACCGTATCGGCGCCATTCCGGCGATGGTGCACCCTTTGTCTGCGGTAGGAGAACTGGTTTATTACCTCGACGAGGCGTCCTGCGACGTGGCTGTCACGCTCGACCAGTTCTACGCTAAGTTCCTGGAAGTCCGCGCTAAGAGGCCCATAGGTAAACTCATCATCGCCCGCGTGAGCGAGGAACTCCCTTTCCCCCTGTCGCTGGGACAGAAGCTGCTGACGGAGAGGAAGTTCCCCAAACTGGCGGAAGATGCCTGCACCCTCAGCTGGAAGAGCCTCCTGAAGCTCGGAAGCACGTTCGAAGGGGAGTATGCCTGCAAGAAAGACAACTTTTCGGAGGCCGTTGTGCTCTTCTCCGGCGGCACTACCGGAGTCACAAAGGGCATCATGCTCTCCGACCTCAACTTCAACGCCCTGGCCTACCAGACCGGCGAGATGAGCAAGGAGCGGGTGAACCACTGCCGCATGCTGGCCGCAATGCCCGTGTTCCACGGTTTCGGCCTCGGCGTCTGCATCCACACGACGCTCTACTGGGGAGGCACCGCCATCCTCGTACCCCGCTTCAACGTAAAGAGTTACGCCAAGCTCATCAAGACTACCCGCCCCAACTTCATTGCCGGCGTGCCCACCCTCTTCGAGGCCATCACCCGCAACGAATACCTCAAGGGAGCCGACCTCTCTTGCCTGAGGGGAGTCTTCTCCGGCGGCGATTCGCTCTCCATCGAACTAAAGAAGAAGTTCGATAAATTCCTGGCCGAGCATAACGCCTCCGTACGCGTGCGTGAAGGCTACGGTACCACGGAATGCGTGACCGCCTGCTGCCTTACACCGCACGACAAGGAGAAGGAGGGAAGCATAGGTATCCCCTTCCCGGACACCTACTTCCAGATCTGCAAGCCCGGCACCTGCGACGAGCTTCCGTATGGCGAGGAGGGCGAAATCTGCCTCACCGGCCCCTCCATGATGCTCGGGTACATCAATCATGAGGAAGAGAACCGGGAGACGCTGAAGCAGCATGCAGACGGCCACGTGTGGCTGCATACAGGCGACCTCGGAATCATGGACGAAGAGGGCTTTATCTACTTCCGCCAGCGCATGAAGAGAATGATCGTGACCAGCGGTTACAACGTGTACCCGTCGCAGATTGAGAATATCCTTGAGGGCCATCCAGCCGTGCAGCGCAGCTGCGTCATAGGCGTGCCGGACCCGTACAAGATGCAGAAAGTCAAGGCGTTCGTGGTCCTGAAGGAGGGCGTGGAAAACACTCCTGAACTTATTGAGGACATCATGAAACACTGCCGCAGGCACATAGCTAAATACGCCATGCCGTACGTTATCGAGGTCCGCGATTCCCTGCCCACCACTTTGGTCGGCAAGGTAGCATATACACAACTGTCATGAGAAGCCGTATTCTCACAGCCGTTTGCCTGCTCTTTTGCGTTTGTTCGGGGGCTTTTGCCCAGAGTTTTGACACGCAGGGCCTTCCTCCGGAAGCATATTACCTTGTTCCGGAATTTAAGCAGGGCATGATTTATTTCAACGGATCGGTTCCGGCACAGGGGAAGCTGAATATCTGTGCCCTGGATAATACGCTCCGTTTCATAGACAACAGCGGCAACGAACTTGAGGCTACGAATATCGAAAACGTTATCAAGGTACGCATAGACACCGTTTTGTTTATGCGCAGCGGCGGACTTTTCTACCGTATGTATCCGGTTCGCGGAGACATAGGAATAGCCCTCAAGAGAGACGTTAAGTTTATCAAGGAGGGCAAGACAGGTGCCTACGGTACTTCATCCCAGACTGCGTCCATCCGGGAGAACAACAGCGTTTACGCTGACGGAATTTCCTATGATTTACACAAGGACAAGGAGGCCAAGTACGAGATCGCAGAGACCCTGTATCTTTATCGGGGAGATGACGTTTATACTCTGAACAAGAACAACTTGCGGCGCGTTTTCCCGGGCAGGAAAGCAGATATAGATGCCTGGTTCAAGTCCGGCAACAGTCTCCCGGACACCCTGCCCGAGACTCTGGCACTTCTGAAAGGCTGGGCGGAGTAGCCTCAGGCATGTTCAGCGGCACGCGGAACAGTACTGCGTCTTCTTTATTTTCTGACAGACTGATCCACAAGGCCTCGTCTTCTCTGAAGGCCTTGGGGTAATTGTATCCCAGGGTTTTGTAGCGGCCTTCGTGCCGTCGTGGCGGCAGGTCGGAGGGGCCGGCGAGCAGCCAGGCGCGGTCGAAGCTGACTCCGTCATCGCTCAAGGCCAGCACGAGTATCCGGCGGGATTTGCTTCCCGTGGGATTCCAGACCATGAGCGGGCGACCGCCCGGGAGATTGCCGGCACATTGCTTTGAACGGGAGTCGGGGATGCCGGTCAGAGCTGTGGGCGACCAGCTTTCGCCTTTATCTGTCGATATGGACGCCAGTTTGACGAACGAAGACGCCTGGTCGCGGAAGATCATTACGAGCGTTCCGTCCGGGCGGCTGAACTGGCTGGGTTCCAGAGGCTTGCCGTCGCCTGCCGGGAATTGGGCCGCTCGCCAGCCTTTGAGTCCGGAAGGGTCGTCGGTGTAGATCGGTCGGACTTGCAGGCCGGGGCGGAAATGCGCGGCTCCTACAGTACGGCCGCCCGGCAGCAGTAGCGGATCCTGCTCAAGTATGCCGTCCATCGGGGTGCCGTCAGCCATCAGCAGAGGGCGCGGAGCGGTCCATGTCGAACCGTCTCCAGTCACACGCGCCCATGCGGTGCCGCCTCGCGAACGGTCGGCTGCATCCACATAGTTCAGTACGGCGGCAAGCGAGTCGCCGCGCTGCATCCATCCGCCAGGAGATACGAAGCAGGAGTCGGTCGGAGCGGCAAGCAGGTAAGGTTCAGTCCAGGTTCGCCCGTCGGGACTTGTGGCGAACATTACGTGCGTATCAGGGGAGTCTTCGTCGCGCATCGAACTCTGCCACATGCAGTAGTACGCACCGCGGAACTTGCTCAGCAGTACATTGTTGACGTACCCTTCTCCTTCGCTCCGGAACACGCAGATGCGTTCCGCTTCCGCCAGACGCGGCAGGCCGAGCGTGAGCGTGTCATCCAAATCAAGCAGCCCCTTCCTGACCGTGGGGATTTCAGATCCCCGGCTGCAGGAAAGGGCCGTCAGCAACAGCAGGGGAACTGCCAGTTGGGTAATTAGCCTCCAAACGGATGATAACGTGCTCACGTCCGTCTCGTGTCCTGCTTTTACCATAAAACGGCTGTTTTGCTGCCATGAAACGGAAGATAACGTGCTTTCGTCCGTTTCGCGGCAAAAGAAACTAGAGTTCGCTTGCGAACAGTTCCAGCGGTTTGCGGCACGTGTGCCTTTCCGACGGAGTTGCTTCGGGAGCAGGGTGCCCTGTCGGGAACAGAGCCACCGGTTCCCACCCTTCCATCTGCGGGAACAACTGCTTGAGTTTGAGAGGATCAAACGATGCTACCCATGTGCAACCCAGTCCCAGGGAAGCCGCCTCCATCATAATATGTGTGCCGGCAATGGCGGCATCGGTCTCGGCGCTGTTCTTGCCGTCGTATTTGCGCACCCAGGCATCTTCCGCCTTACAGGCAACAAGAATCACAATGGGAGCGTCGAAAGTGTACGCTGTAACCTCCTTCAACTTCTCGCGGGCTTCAGGAGTCTTGAATACCCATAAATGAACCGGCTGCCTATTTACAGCGGAGGGAGCAAGCCGCGCCGCCTCCAGTAATGACGCCAGCTCGGAATCCGTTACGGGGGAGTCTGAAAAAGCCCGGCATGAGTAACGCTCGGAAGCAAGGTGCAAAAAAGCACTCTGCTTTGGGGCCGTGTGCTTGGCAACATCTGAGAACGCCGCCCTGTAGTGGATGTTCGTAATGTCGCTAAGTTTACTGAAAATAGATTTCTTTTCGCCCATGACTTTATTTGTATTAATGATATTTCACAATATACACAACACTTGTGACAAAAGCAAATAGGCACAGTTTCTGCAGCATTTCCCGGCACAGCATTTCTGGGGATGCGGGCTTTCGCATAATTAGAATCGTGCTGGAGAGTTGTGAATGATAAAGAAATGTTTGTATGAGAAAGACTGTTCATCTTTGTCTTTCGTCCCACGACGAAATAATGTACAGGAACGAAGCCGATTTAATAATGGGTTTCAACTGTCTCGCCATTGCAGTTCTGAAAACTGAATCCAGATTGATGGCGGAAGGGTTTATGTCTACCCACAACCACAGTTTCGGACACGCCATTCGGCTATTCGCACTGTTCTGCAAATGCTATTTTTCAGAAAGAGCTGGGGAAAGAGACATCGGTATTGTCTATCCCCAAGGAGAAGCGCTACCTGTATTTACCTGAGGGCGTTGCCATTTCGGATGAATACCGGATGAACGAAAATGGACTTTTGCTGAGGGAAGACATAGTGGATACTGCTTATATGGAAGAAATCTATATCTCGCCTAGAAACTTCCTATATCAGATGAATCGACTATCCGGTCAAAAAGAAATCCAGGAACAACTAAACGAGAACAATACCCCACCGGTTACGATTGACAGAATTGAGACAGGGGTTCCAGAATTCGACGTTAAGAGAGCGCTGGTTAATGAGCAGGGGAAAGTTAACCGGAGTATACTCACTGATATTGAGCTCTGTGATATCATTGACAATAAACTAATCAGACGTTACCTCAAAGACTGTCAAGAGCCTTCCATATATCTTCTTTCAGAAAGGCAGAGAGCGAATATTGGAAATCTGCTTTGGGCAGACAAAAACTTATATAGAGGAAAGTTCACCAGCACAAAACAGATCAAGAGGTGTCTCGCACTATAACAACTTTGCCACGAAACGGATGACAGGGATACCACATCCGTCTCGCGGCAAGAAAACATCGCAAACAATCGGTTGTGCCGCCACGAAACAGATGACAATAGCCTCACGTCCGCTTCGTGGAACCAGCTCTACCGCATCTCGGTGTACGGCAACTTATCCATGTCGCCGTAGTCCAGGTTCTCTCCGGCCATACCCCAGATGAACATGTAGTTGGAGGTGCCGGCGGCGGCATGAATAGACCATTCGGGGCTCATGATGGCCTGCTCGTTAGCCATCCAGACTATACGCTCCTGCTTGGGTTCGCCCATGAAGTGGCAGATCATATTTCCCTCCGTTACGTTGAAGTAAAAATATGCCTCGATGCGGCGGGAGTGGGTATGTGCCGGCATGGTATTCCAGACGCTTCCCGGTTTGAGCTCGGTGAGTCCCATCTGTAGCTGGCAGGGACCTTCTTCCAACACATTGTTCACAATTAGCTGGTTGATGACTCGGTCGTTGCTGTCTTCCATCTTGCCGGCGGCGAATGAATTGGCCTTCAGCGAGCCCTTGCGGCCGTCTATTGTGATAAGTTGTGTCTTGTATGCCTTGTGGGCACAAGCGGAATTGAGGTAGAATTTGGCAGGAGTAGCGGCGTACTGGCTCTTGAAAACAACTTCCTTGCAGCCACGTCCTACATACAGGGCTTCCTTGAATCTGAGCAAGTACTCTTTTCCGTCGACGCTGACTATGCCGGGACCGCCAACGTTAATTACTCCAAGCTCCCTGCGCTCCAGGAAATACTCAGACTTAAGAGGGTCTATGGTCTCAAGCGTCAGCGGCTTGTTCTTGGGAACGGCGCCGCCGAAAATGAAGCGGTCGTAAAGTGAATAGGTAAGGCGGATTTCATCGTTTACCATTACCTCCGGCATCAGGAAGCGTGCGCGAAGGGTTTCGGTGTCGTAATGCTTGACGTCCTCAGGATGGCAGGCCGTCTGGATGGTGTACTTTGTCTGTGCGCTCATAGCGATTGTTGCAAGCATCATTGCTGCGAATACTATTGTCTTTTTCATTGTTGAACAGAAGCTTTAATAATACGGCTGCGGTTGATTACGGCCATTCCGGTAGTGGCCGCTACCAGTATAACTGCGCCGACAATCTTCCAGTTATAGATACAGCGGAATATTACCCAGGAGAAAATACTGCTGGCAAAGTCCAGCGAGCCTCCCTGGAAGCCCTCCGGGATAGCTACGGCGGCGTCTCCGGTACGGGCATACACGTCCTGAGCAGCCTGCGTGAAGAAAGGCGCCAGGTCCGTCACTAAATAGAGACCTACAGCAAGGGCCACCAGGCCGATAATAAATGTTTTGACCACATTGCCCCTGGTTATGGGCAGTACGGCAGGGAATACGTAGAACATGCCTGCGAGCGAGGCCAGAGGCAGGAATTCATTTCCGGGCAGCAACACGGCCAGAATCAACGTCACCGGAATGAGCAAGAGGCTGACCACCAGGGTGGTGGGATGACCGATAACCAAAGCCGGGCTCATGCCTATGTTGATGCCGGCGGAGTTCTTGAACTTGCGGCCTACCAGGTCCTTGGTAGCCTCCGCAATGGGCTTGAGACCCTCGATGAAGAGTGAGGTGATGCGTGGGATAAGCTCCATAACAGCTCCCATCTTGATACCGAGTCCCAGGATGGACGGAATCTTGTCGGCCAGTTCCGCCCAACTCCTGCATGCGAGGCAACCGATAACAATTCCCACCAGCACGCCCAGGAATAGCGGCTCGCCGAGTATGCCGAACTTCTTTTTCATGCCTTCCGCGTCTATGTCCAGCCGGTTCATGCCGGGAATCTTGTCCATGCACCAGTTGAGCCCTTCGGCAAACGGTACGAAGCTCTGGCAGAAGGGCTGCGGAATGCTTATGCCGTCCAGGTCTTTATAGTACGACTGGAACTTTTTGGTCGTAAGGTCTGCCATCACAAGTGTGATGATGAAGCATATGACGGCCGCAAAGAAGCCCCACCAGATATTCTCCGTGGCAAAATATACCACCGCACCTATGAATGCGAAATGCCAGTAGTTCCAAAGGTCGATATTGATTGTATTGGTGGCTTTTATGAGCAGCAGCAGGATGTTGATGCCAAGGCATACCGGTATGATGAAGGCGCCCACGGTGGTGTTGTAGGCGACCGAGGCCGCTGCCGGCCAGCCCATGTCGAAGATGCCAAGCTGCAGGTGATAGATTTCCGTCACCTGCTTCAGCGGACCGCCGAGCGACGAGGTCAGCAGCGCCGTGACGACGCTCAGTCCCACGAATCCCACGCCCACCAGCAGGCCGCTCTTGAGGGCCTTGCCGGGCTTGATGCCGATGCACACCCCCAGGATGAAGAAGAGGATGGGCATCATCACCGCGGCCCCCAGGCCGATGATATAACTGAATACCTGCTCCATTATTTCGGCTGCTTACCGATATAGGCCAGGATGCCGCCGTCGACATAGAGGATATGTCCGTTTACGGCGTCAGAGGCATGAGAGGCGAGAAAGACTGCAGGGCCTGCGAGCTCGTCGGGATCCAGCCAGCGTCCGGCCGGAGTCTTGGCACATATAAAGGAGTCGAACGGGTGCCTGCTTCCGTCGGGCTGGCGCTCGCGGAGAGGAGCCGTCTGCGGAGTTGCGATGTATCCGGGGCCTATTGCGTTGCACTGGATGTTGTACTCGCCGTACTCGGAGCAGATGTTGCGGGTGAGCATCTTCAGGCCTCCCTTGGCGGCGGCGTATGCGCTCACGGTCTCGCGTCCCAGCTCGGACATCATGGAGCAGATGTTGATGATCTTGCCCTCGCGGCGCTCCATCATCTCCGGCACAACTGCGGCGGCACAGATGTACGGGGCTACCAGGTCCACGTCGATGACCCTCTGGAACTCCTCCCGCTTCATCTCGTGCATTGGAATGCGCTTGATGATGCCGGCGTTGTTCACCAGAATGTCGATCTGGCCAATTTCCCTGTGGATGCGGTCCACCAGGGCGGCGACGGCCTTTTCGTCCGTCACGTCGCAGACATAGCCGTGCACGTTGGTGATGCCTGCTTCCTTATATGCCTCAAGGCCCTTCTGCATCGAGGCCTCGTTGGAAGTGTTGAAAATGACGTTGTCCGCACCGGCCTCCACGAAAGCCTTTGCGATCGCGAACCCGATGCCGTAAGCGGCGCCCGTTACCCAGGCGTTCTTGCCTTTGAGAGAGAATATGTTTGCCATACCGTTATCGTTTATTTCCTGAACCAGCCGAGGCATTTCTCGCAGAGGGCGGAGATGGATGCCCAGTCGCCGGCCGCGATGACTTCCTTGGGGAAGAGCTTGGAGCCCATGCCGACGGCGGTAACGCCGCTTTTTGCCCAGGCGCTGAGGTTCTCTTCAGTCGGCTCCACTGCTCCGGTGCACATTATCATGGCCCAGGGCAGGGGACCCAGCACGTTCTTCACGAAGGACGGTCCGCCCACGTTGCCGGCGGGGAATACCTTCACCAGGTCGCAGCCGAGCTCCATTCCGCGGACCATTTCGCTGACGCTGCCGCAGCCGGGGCTGTAGGGCACGCCGCGCTTGTTCGCCAGGGGAGCGATCTCTTCCACCAGGCAGGGGCTGACGAGGAAGTCGGCGCCCATTTGGATGTACTGCGCCGCGGTGGGGGCGTCCAGCATGGTGCCGGCGCCGAGAGCCATTTCGGGGCACTCCTTGCGCACGAAGGC
>CAMZEC010000020.1 GCA_947305645.1 uncultured Bacteroidales bacterium
CTTCTTGAGAAGTTGGACAAGGAGGGAGTGATAGAATAATAGGTAGTGTGCTCCATCTCCACGGTGCACGGCTCTCTTTTCCAAAACTCCATCGGCTTGTCGCTAAAGGATTTGTTGATGTTCTCCAAACGCCGTTCTTTCCTGTCCAGCCGTTCTTTGGTGGCTTCCTCCAGTTGGACGGAGTGATGGACCTCGATATTCAGCGTTGTCTCCGCAATGCCGGCCCTGGCAGCATCCTTTACGGCATCGGCAATCCTGGCTTCCAAAGAAGCAGTGTCCGGCATGGCACACTTCGTCTGCGTTACCATCTGCCTGATGGGAGCATCAATCCGTGCGATGAAAGAAGAACACAAAAGACAGAAGAAAACAAGAAAGAAACGTGAGACGATGATGAGCATGTCCAACCCAAAAGACGGCGGACGCCTCCGCCCTCCTTTTCTAGTCTGCTCGGGCATATAATATTCAACGGCAAAAGCGACCTTCGGGCCGCTTTTGTTGTTTTAGGTGCAGGTGTATTCAGGTGGATGCGGAGACTTTATTTCGCGCAAAATTGGGCCATTTTTTGGGCCACTCACCCGGGATTTCGCCTTCGGCGACATCCCTGCCCGCCTGCGGCGGGCTTTGCAAAGAGCTGAAACAAAGAAAGTTAGAGCCAATGCTCTAACTTTCTTCATTCCATCTCTTTGCGGTGAGTGAGGGATTCGAACCCCCGGTACGTTGCCGTACACCTGTTTTCGAGGCAGGCTCCTTCAACCACTCGGACAACTCACCAGAGCAGGCTGCAAAGTTCGTAAAAATTATTTAATTTTGTACACTATGCGTATTGGAGATTTAGATTTTGGCGAGAGGCCCCTGTTTCTCGCTCCCATGGAGGACGTTACGGATGTTTCCTTCCGCATCCTCTGCAAGGAGCAGGGGGCCGCAATGGTATACACGGAGTTCGTGCCCTCCGACGGACTGATACGCGACGCGGACAAGGCGATCGCCAAAATGCGCACGCTTCCGGAAGAGGCGCCCGTAGGCATACAGATTTACGGCCACATACCCGAATCCATGGTAGAGGCGGCTAAGATGGCCGACCGCGCAGCGGAGATTGCCGGGGGGCACGGGGCCGACATAATCGACATAAACTTCGGCTGCCCGGTCAGCAAAATCGCAGGGCGGGGCGCCGGCAGCGGCATGATGCGCGAGCCGGACAAGATGGTGGCCATCACCAAGGCGGTCGTGGAAGCCGTCGGCAAACCGGTCACCGTAAAGACCCGCCTCGGCTGGGACGACAACTCCAAAATCATCGTAGAGCTTGCCGAGCGCCTGCAGGACGTTGGCATACAAGCGCTTACGATCCATGGCCGCACCCGCCAGCAAATGTACAAAGGCAGCGCGGACTGGACTCTCATCGGCGCCGTAAAAGCCAGCCCCCGCATGCACATCCCCATCATAGGCAACGGCGACATCACCGACGGACCGAAGGCAAAAGAGGCGTTTGACCGCTACGGCGTGGATGCCGTCATGATAGGGCGCGCCTCCTTCGGCCACCCCTGGATCTTCCGGGAGATACGCCACTACCTGGACACCGGGGAGCAGCTGCCACCGCTGAGCGTAAGCGAACGCGTCGCCCTGGCCAAACGGCACCTGGACCTCTCCCTGCAGTACAAAGGCCAGCCGCGGGGCGTCTTCGAGATGCGCCGCCACCTCAGCTGCTACTTCAAGGGCCTGCCGGAATTCAAGCAGACCCGCATGAAGCTCGTCACGACCACCGATCCGGCGGAAATCCATTCGACCCTGGACTACATTGCCGGGCGCTGGGCGGACGCCCCCATCGAGACTTCCAACGTATATGATATATAAACTGATACTCACCCTGCGCAACGCACGCTACCGCGACGGGCGTCACAGCAAAAAGGCGGCGGTTCCCACCATCTGCGTGGGCAACATAACCGCCGGCGGCACCGGCAAGACCCCCCATACCGAGATGATCCTTAGGGAACTTCTGGCCGGCGACCGCCGGGAAGGCTCCAACGTGGCGGTCCTGTCCCGTGGCTACAAGCGTCGCAGCAGAGGCTACCAGGAGCTTCCGCTTGACGCTTCCGCATACCTCTTCGGCGACGAGCCCGCCCAGATAAAGCACAAGTTCCCCGGGGTCACGGTAGCGGTCGACAAGGACCGCATCGAGGGCTGCGAAAAGCTGGCCGGCGGCGGTGCGGACATAATAGTCCTGGACGACGCCTACCAGTACCGCAAACTGAAGGCGGACCTGAACATAGTGCTGAGCGACTACAGCCGCCCGGTAACCACCGACTCCCTGTTGCCAGCGGGCCGCCTGAGGGACCTCAAGACGCGCCTGTACGACTGCGACGCGGTAATCGTCACCAAGTGCCCGTATGTGCTGGACGACAGCGAGAAGCAGGAGGCGGCCACCACCCTGGGCTACGAGTCCTACGACCCGGCGAGCTGCACGGCTGTACGTGGAGGGCGCAGCCAGCTGCTATTTTTCACCCAAATCAGCTACGGCCGACCCGAGCCGGTCTTCCCTGCCGCCGACACCCGCTACATCTACTCCAAAAAGCTGGTGCTGTTCACCGGAATAGCGAACGACACCCCGCTCGGCCAGTACCTTAGCGATACATACAAGATTGTGGAGCACGTCCACTTCCCGGACCACCACAAATACAACGGCTGCGACATGCGGCGGCTGAAATCGGCCATGAAGCATAATCCCACCGCCGCGTTCGCCACCACGGAAAAAGACGCCCAGCGCCTGCGGGACCTCAAAAAAATGCCTCCCCAGCTGCAGGAGCGCCTGTTCTACCTGCCCATCAGCGTAGAATTCCTGAGCGACAAAGAACACGAAGTATTCACTGAAAAACTAATGACCATATGATAAGCTTGCTAATTGCCCTCGCCGCCCTGACCGAATGGCAGTCGCCGGACATCTCGGAAATCAACCGCCTTCCCATGCGCGCCAGTGTGCATTCAGACGTGCCCACCCTCAGCCTGGACGGCACCTGGAATTTCCGCTGGTTCGACAATTTCGACGAGAAAACATATTACTCGTCCGGCTTCGAGTCCCCGGATTTCAACGACAGCGGCTGGGGAACCATGCCGGTTCCCGGAATCTGGGAACTTAACGGATACGGAGATCCCATCTACGTGAACCACCCCTACCCCTGGCACGGGCATTATGAGAACAATCCGCCCTACGTACCCGCTGAACACAATCATATAGGACAATATCGCCGCCACTTCACTCTGGACAGGAACCAGGTGAAAGCCCGGGCCGTCCTGAGGATAGGCAGCGCCACCTCCAACGTGCGCGTATGGGTGAACGGCAACTTCGTGGGCTACAGCGAAGACAGCAAACTGGAGGCGGCCTTCGACATAAGCCCCTATGTAAAGGCCGGCGACAACCTCATCGCCCTGGAAATAATGCGATGGTGCGACGGAACCTACCTGGAGTGCCAGGATTTCTGGCGTCTGTGCGGCATATCCAGAGGCGTACAGATTGACTTCAGGCCCAGGAAAGGCGGCTTGCAGGACGTTCGCGTGAGCGCCAAAGCATCAGGCGAATACGACTTTGAGGTGAAGGTTGAGAAAGGTGCAGGCAAAGTACGCTATGAGCTTACGGATCCCGACGGCTTGATCTACGCCCAGACGGTGAAAGTTTCCGGCGGCAGCACACGCTGGAGCGGGAAATTCGAATACCCCAAGCTCTGGAGTGCAGAGGAGCCGAACTTGTACACTCTCAAAATCACAAGCCTGAGCGCTTGCGACAAACCCGTGGAGAGCGCCACCCTCAACGTAGGTTTCCGCACTGTCGAGATAAAGGACGCACAGCTGCTGGTCAACGGACAGCCGATACTCATCAAGGGTGTAAACCGCCACGAAATGAGCCCCGACGGCGCCTATCACGTGACGCACGAAGAGATGGAGCGCGACATACGCGTCATGAAGGAGCTGAACATCAACACCGTGCGTACATGTCACTATCCCAACGACCCTTACTGGTACGAACTCTGCGACCGCTACGGTCTGTACGTAATTGACGAGGCCGACATAGAGTCCCACGGCATGTATTACGGTGAGAAGACCCTGGCAAAGAATCCCTTGTTCAAGGAGGCCCACCTGGTACGCATGCAGCGCATGGTTTACCGCGACATCAATCACCCGTCCATAATAATCTGGAGCCTTGGCAACGAGGCGGGCAACGGTCCCAACTTCGAGAACTCGTACCGCTGGATCAAGGAGTATGACCCTTCCCGTCCCGCTCAGTACGAAAGGGCCGAGCTCGAATGGAACACGGACATATTCTGCCCCATGTACGCCGGCTACGAAGACTGCGAGAAATATTGCAGTTCCAATCCCCAGCGCCCTCTGATCCAGTGCGAGTACGCCCACGCCATGGGCAACTCCATGGGAGGCTTTGCCGAGTACTGGGACCTCGTCCGCAAGTATCCTTCCTACCAGGGCGGCTGCATCTGGGACTTCCAGGACCAGGCCCTCCGCTGGCCTTACGATCCCGCCCAGGGCAAAGTATGTGCGGAAAACGGCGCCGGGTCACGCCTGGACGGCGGTAAGCCCTCCTGGATTTACGTGTTCGGTGGCGACTTCAACACCTACGACTCAAGCGACAACTCGTTCAACTGCAACGGAATCGTTTCCGCAGACAGGGTGCCTCATCCCGATGCCGAAGAGGTGCGCTACCAGTATCGCAGCATACTCTGCCAAAGCGATCCGGACCTCGTCAGCAAGGGCAAAGTAATCATTTACAACGAAAACTTCTTCATCGACCTCTCCCGCTATGCATGCAACTGGAAGCTGGTTCAGGACGGAAAGGTCATCAGCGAGGGCTGCGCAGCGATGCCTCCCGTACGGCCGCAGGCAAGCGCCCAGGTAGCGCTTCCCGGACTCAATCTCCAGGAGGCCGCGCCGGAAGGGCACGACCTGTCCCTGTGGCTGGACTTCGTGCTCATACAAAACGACGGCATACTGCCGGTAGGTACCAAAGTGGCTGCGGACCGGATAGTCCTGAGCCGTGAGCTGAAATGCCCGCCCGAGCGCCACACGGAACTCGGAGCCCCGGAACTTCAGGAGACCGGCGAGTTCTTCATAGCAAGCGGCGAAAAGTGGCAGGCCAGCTGGGACAAAGCCACCGGCGCCCTCTGCTCCTACAAGGTTGACGGTCGTGAGATGATAAGCATACCGCTGATGCCCTGCTTCGGCCGTGCCGTAACGGAGAACGACCTCGGCGCCCGCCTGGAGAAGAAGATGGAGTGCTGGTTGTACCCCGATTTCAAGCCTGCAGTCATGGTTGCTGCGGAATCCGGAGACGAGGTGAAGCTCAACATAACCTACCCCATCAAGTACGCCGATGTGCATATGCTGTGGACAGTCGAAACCGGCGGCCTGCTGACCCTCAGCATGTCTCTGAAAGACAAGGGCAAGCTGTCGGAGGCCCCCGACCTCTTCCGCGTTGGCGTGGAGTTCGCCATGCCGGGAGAGTTCTCCACCCTGGACTTCTATGGCGAAGGCCCCTTCGACACCTATTGCGACCGCCGCACCGCCGCCCGCCTGGGACGCTGGGTGCAGGACGTGACCGAACGCTACGACATGGGAGCGGCACGCCCTCAGGAGCATGGGACCAACGTTGGCATACGCAGCTACAAGTTGCTGGCCGCCGACGGCAAAGGCCTGGAGATAACATCTCCGGAACTGTTCTCCGCCTCCGCCCTGCCGTTTACCCGCCAGACCCTCGACCTCACCGTCGGAGAGTGGCGACACAGCCGCGAGCTGCTGCCTCTGGTGCATAAAGAAAACAGGTCGCTGGGTTTGACTGCCGTCAACTGCGACCTTGTTCAGATGGGCCTCGGGTGCGTGAATTCGTGGGGAGAGACGCCGCGCGCCGAGTACATGATCCACCCCGGAGAGTACAGCTTCACGCTCACTCTCTCACCGTGTCTGTAAATCAATCCTTAACCAGCAGCTGGCTGTAACGCTCGGGCTGTATGTCTGCAAAGGCGACTAGGAGACCCATTTCTATGACGTCTCCGAACTCGTCGTTTACGGAAGATCCGAAGAAGCGGAACTTGTTGGACAGGTTGATATAGGTGTTCAGGATAGGAGGAAGGTAGAAGCCCCTCTTGCGGAATTCCAGCTTGAGGGCCCGGAAATCTTCCTTGAATCCCTCGTTGGAAAGTACGGCCTCCCCGCCCTCGACCGGCTTGACCGGAAACTCCACGTGTGGGGCAACCAGGTTGCTGGCGGCGTGTTTCTCAAAGAAGCGGGAAATCAGCCACAGGGCCTCCTGCGGGTAGGTAGGATAGAAAGTCACCTTACCGAAGAAGTACTCCATCCTGGTCCTGGCCACGGCATGGCATATGCCTTCGAACAGCCCGTCCAGGGCAAAGACGTTGCGTATCGCCTCCGCCTCCCGGAAGAAGGAAGAGGTGATGAAAGAGCGGCTGAGTTCTGCCGTAACCGGAAGATAATCCCTGATGAATTCATCGGAAAAGCGAAAGAGGTGCGCCGACGGCATCATGGGCTGACCGTCGGCAGCCAGGCGGCAACGGTCGCCGAAGAGTATCCTGTATCCTCCGGCAATTATCTCCGCCGACGGATCCCAAAGCACGATCTGCTTGAAGCCGAGGGACGAGTCAAGGTCGAAGCGGTCCAGATCGACCGCCTTGCCGGTTCCGCCTCCGTTGCTCCTGAACGCCAGCTCGCGCAGGCGTCCTATCTCCTGTAAAACGGACGGGGCGGAATCTCCGTCCACCAGATGCACCTGGAATCCTCCGTGGGAGGTATCGCAAAGGAAAGTACGCTCGTTGAGCTCGGCCTTCAGCCTGGAAGTCGCTACAGGTTCAATAATAGGTATCATATTTAATCCTGTTTCATTTCATACACTTTTTCTCTCACCCAGGACGCCCATTCGGCGTCTGTGCGCTCCGGAGTGAAGGTCTGCCATGGGATGGGCTTCCCTATTACCATCTTGAAGTGTTTGTTGCGGCACTTGAACACCTCCGACGGCAGGGTAAGCATGGCAAGATTCATCTTGATTCCAAGACGCTTGGACCATTTGTCCAGCCTGTAGAACCGGGGCGAGTTCTGCCCGGAGAACCAGATGGGAACCACGTCCCTCTGATATTTGCGGGACTTGGTTATGAATGTCTTTTTCCAGGGCAGGTCCTGAATAATGCCGTCAATCTTTCTGGAACACAGGCCGGCGGGGAAATAGAGCATCTGCTTGTCGCCGGCAAATGCGTCGTCCAGGAGCCTGGCAAGGTCGCGGCTCTGTCCGCCGAGTTTGTTTACGGGGATGAGATATTCGTGAACCTGCTTGACGGACATCATCAGGTCGTTCGCAGGAATCGCTATTTTACCGTCGTACTTACGGGAAAAGAACGCGGCCTGTGCGCATGTTTCAAGCATCCCCAGGGGGTGATTGGAAGCGAAAGTGAAGCGCCCGCCCGCGGGCAGGTTTTCCTCTCCGATTACCTCAACGGTAGCGGTGATATACTCCAGAAAACCCTCCAGGAACTCGGTCCCGAGCTTCCCCTGACTGAAGTAGCGGTTGAACTCGTCCTGGTGTATAAGGCGCTTGAGGAAGCTGACCACGAAGCCCGGCACCTTCTTTCCCTTGCTGATTTTCATCACAAGGGAGTCCATATCTACGAGAAAAACTTCATTCATGCGTCTGGCTGATTAAATATTGCGGCGGACCACCAGTCCCATACCCCTCAGCCCCGCCGGTTCCGGAGAAATATCCAGCTGGATGGTCCAGAAGCCCGATTCCGATGGTTGGAAACCCCTGCGGTAAGATACCCTCACCGAATCTGCAGGATAGTAAACAGTCTCCGAGAAATAACGGCCGGAAGGTGCCTTCCACAACACCTGCACGGGGAACGACCCGAGGGTGTCCGGATGCATCATGGGCTTATCTATGACAGTATAGAACGACAAGTCGTAACTCGATGTCGTGTCGGCAAGCTCTATTTCGAAGGAGTATTCTCCGGTTCCGTCGGAACGTATAAACCGCTCACGCGACTCCGGCTCGCAGCACGCAGTCAGCAGCAGGACGGCAATGGCCGCCACTATCTGCCGGAGCTGCTTCATTCTCCGGATTCTTTCTGCTGGCGCTTGCCGTTGCGGTTGCGCCTCTTGCCACGAGAGCGCTTGCGGCGGGGCGTGTCGAAACGGGTGATGCTGTCGTCCCCCACTGCGGTTACGAACTCCGGCATCACGGGTTCCGGCTCGGTGCGGAGCGACTCGGGACGCTCGCCGTGGCGGTTCATGTCGAGTATGTTGCGCACCTCTTCGGCATCAAGGGCATAAAGGTCGGCATCGGAATTCTTGTCGTAGGAGAAATACATTACCTCCCTCAGTATATCCGTCTTGCGCAGGTAGGCAAGCCCGTCTTCGAACTCCAGGGGACCCTGCACACGGGGGATGCGGGACTGGGCGTCCAGGTAATTGGCGACCTCGTAATTCAGGCAGCACTTCAGCTTGCCGCACTGGCCCGCCAGCTTCTGGGGGTTCAGGGAAAGGTCCTGGCAGCGGGCGGCAGAAGTGGAGATACTCTGGAAAGAAGTGATATAGTTGGCGCAGCAGAGCTCGCGTCCGCAGACACCCAGGCCTCCTATCAGGCCGGCTTCCTGGCGTGCGCCTATCTGCTTCATCTCTATGCGGATGCGGAATTCTTCGGCGAACACCTTGATAAGCTGGCGGAAGTCTACGCGCCCGTCGGCGATGTAGTAGAAAATGGCCTTGGTGCCGTCTCCCTGGAATTCCACGTCGCCTATCTTCATTTCCAGCCCGAGCTCGGCCGCAATCTTGCGGGCCTTGATCATGGTGTCCTGCTCGCGGGCTATGGCGTCCTGCCACTTCTGTATGTCGAGGGGCTTGGCCTTGCGGTAAATCTTCTTGAATTCAGTATTCTCCCGCACTACGCCTTTGCAGGCCATCTGCCTGGCCACGATGGGTCCGGACAGGGTTACGATGCCGAGGTCGTGACCGTTGGCAGCCTCGACTATCACCAGGTCTCCTGTATTGATCTTCTGGCCGGAATCGTTTATGTAGAAACCCTTGCGGGTGTTCTTGAAGCGTACTTCGAATATGTCCGGGCAGCTTCCGTCCTCAACTCCCTTGAGCCAGTTGCGGTCCGAGAGCTTACAGCATCCCGCCCTGTAATCGCAGGCGACGCCTTCTTCTCCTCCGCCTTTCACAATGGAGCAGCCGCGGAAACAATCGAACTGTATAGTTTCGTTATCCATCAGATAATTCCAATCAGTCTGTCCACCAAATCGGTGAAGACAATTTTCATATTTACATTTCGCTCAATGAGCCTGGACGCCCTGTCCAGCGTCGTGAGCGCGGCGCGGGGGAAAGTCTTGCGGGCCCGGGCGGCCCAGCCCCTTTCCTTGTCGGTAATAGCGGCCTGAAGATCTATTCCCTGCTGCGCCAAAAACAACTTGCGCATGGCGTCCGCTGCAAATTTACAAAAAGCTTTCGCATTTTCGCGCGAAGGAAGGGCTGCTATTTCTTCTCCCACGCCCAATGCGGCAAAGAGATTATGTGCCAGCAGGGCCTCCATAAGCCTGTCCAGCAGCTCAGGATCCTGGAACTCCGGCGCCTCCTGCGCACCGCCCAGCTGTATGTGCTGGCAGCGGGAGGCGATGGTCGTGAGCACCCTCTCCGGCGAGTGGGTTATAAGGACGAACTGGGTTTTCTCTTCCGGCTCCTCTATGGCCTTCAGCAGCCGGTTGGCGGCCTCCTGGTTCATCTTTTCCGGCAGATAAATCACTACGGAGCGATACCCGCCCTCCAGTGCGCTGAGTGCCAGCGTGCTCAGCACCTCCCTGGCTTCTGCTACGGCAATTATGGCCGACTTGCTTTCCATCCCCAGGGCCTCATACAACTCCGCCTCCTTGAAATGCGGGTTCTGCTGCACCAGGGCACGGAATTCCGTTATCAGCGACAGTGATGTCTTTGGGGCCGTGGCCGGGAAGATAAAGTGGACGTCGGGGTGGATGAGCTTGGAGATACGGTTACAGGAGGGGCATTCGCCGCAGGAGTCGCCGCCGCTGCGGGAGCCGCAATAGAGGTACTGCAGGAAGGCGAGCGCCGTTGCGAAAGCGCTGCCTCCGTCGGGCTCGGAAAACATGATGGCATGGGGGATGCGGCCGGAATCCACCATCCCGGCCAGCGTCTTCAGGACTTCCGCCCTGCATCCTGTTTCCGCAAATCTCATTTCTTGCGTATGGCGTTATAGCGCGCCAGCATGGCCAGCACCTCCCGTTCCTCCGACGGCGGGAAGAGTTCCAACGCCTCAAGCGCTTCGTTGATAAAATCGTCCAGACGGCCGGTGGCATACTCCACTCCCCCGTTATCCAGCACGAAGCGGTGCAGCTCGTCGCAGTATCCGGGGCGGTCGGGAATCTGCCGCACCATGTCGCGGTAGCGCCCGGGATCGGACACGTTGCGCAGTGCGCCCAGCATCGGCATGGTGATCTTCTGCTCCTTGAGGTCTATGCCTACCGGCTTGCCTATGCTGGCCTCGTCCCAGTAGTCGAAGATGTCGTCCCGTATCTGGAAGGCGATGCCGGTGGCCCTGGCGTAGCGTCCGGCGGCATCTACCAGCTCCTGCGGCGCATCGGAACAGATGGCGGCAGAACGGCAGGCCGATTCGAACAGGGAAGCCGTCTTGCAGTAGACGATACGCATGTAGTCCTCCTCCGTGGTGTCGGCCGACGATGCCTTCTGCAGCTGCAGCATCTCCCCTTCCGCCAGGTCGGACAGCGTGCGGGCCATCAGCAGAATCACCTGGTCCTGGTGTCCTGTGCCGATTATCATACCCACAGCACGCGACAGCCAGAAGTCTCCCACCAGCACGGCGGAAGACGGTCCGATGAGAGCGGAAAGCGTAGGCCTGCCGCGCCTGAGGCTGCTTTCGTCAGCCACGTCGTCGTGGATCAGGGTGGCGTTGTGCAGCATCTCGGTAGAGGCGGCGCAATGCAGCGTGTCGTCGTTTACGCCCCCGCAGATCCGCCCGGTAAGCAGGGAGAGCATGGGCCGCAACTGCTTGCCGGAGTTGGACAGGATGGAAGAGTTGAGCCGGTTCAGAAGGTCAATATCGGAACGCAGACCCTCCCCGACCAGAGCCTCGTAGCGGCTCCAGTCGGCACCAAGCATCTTTATGACCTCTTCCCTGTTCATAAGAGTTCTATGGCTTCCTCGACGGTTTTAGGGAGCAGCAGGCGGGCCCTCTCTTCCGGGGCGAGCATACCGGTTTCTACAAAATGTGCCAGCAGGGCATCCAGGGGGTCATAGAAGCCGTCGATGTTCAGGGCGGCGAGGCGCCCGTGGAACCTGTCCAGCTTTGCCAGCACCAGAGTCTCGAAAAGCTCATCCATGGTGCCTATTCCGCCCGGGAGGGCGAAAGCTATGTCGACTCCCTTGCGCATGGCCTCCTTGCGCTCGGACATTGTGTCCGTCCACTCGATGTCCGTCAGCCCGGGATGCGCCAGCGGCTCCATAAAACGGGGCAGGACGCCTCTGACCACGGCCCCGCAGGCCGAGGCTTCGTCGCAGATGACGCCCATCGTTCCCTTGATGGTGCCGCCCGAGGCTATTTCATAACCCCGGGACGCCGCTGCCCTGACCAGTTTGCGGGCCGCCTCGTTATACTCCGGAGCTATGCCTGCAAAGGACGAGCAGAAGAAAAGTGCTCTCATAGATAGAGCTGGATCTTTGCTGCAATCTCCTGCTTGGGAAGCACGCCGACCGTACGGTCGACAATAGCCCCGTTCTTTACGAAAACGAGCGTGGGAATATTGCGGACGCCGAACTGTGCGGCAATATCTTCGCAGTCGTCCACGTTGCACTTGGCAATAGTGGCACGGCCCTCGAACTCGGCGGCAAGCTCGTCAACGGTAGGAGAAAGAATACGGCAGGGCCCGCACCATGTGGCCCAGAAATCTATGACTGTCAGTCCCGGCGCGGCCAGGATATCCTGATAATTGGTTGAAGTAATTACTGTTTCCATAAGTGACAAATATACAAAATTTTCAATACAAAACCAGCCCCAGTACGGCGCCGCAGAAGATTATCAGGATGGGGTTGACTTTTTTCCAGTAACACGCCACGAAGGCGGCTCCCAGCAGGAGCCAGCTCTTCCAGTCGATTATGTTCTCCCGCACGAGGGAGAACTCCGGTACGCATCCGTCCCAGGTGGTACGGACGACCAGAATGACCGCCGCTGCGCCGATGAGCCCCACGACCGTCGGCCGCAGCCAGCCCATGGTGCCTTCGAAAAGGGTGCTCTTGCGGAACCTGGTGTAGAACTTTACTATCAGCAGCACGATGAGGAAAGACGGCAGCACCAGCGCCAGCGTGGCCACGGCGGAGCCGCAGATGCCCATCCACTGCTGCCCGGTGGCCTCGTACAGGACGCTGTAGCCGGTGTACGTGGCGGCGTTGATGCCTATGGGCCCGGGAGTCATCTGCGAGATGGCCACTATGTCCGTAAACGCGCTCTCGCTGAGCCACTGGTGCGCCACAACCACCTGTGTCTGAATGAGCGACAGCATGGCGTAACCGCCTCCGAAGGTGAACGCACCCACGAGGAAGAAGGTCCAGGCCAGCTGCAATATGAGACTTACCGCTTCCATCGTCCGCTGTAATAAGTTACGCTGAAGCCAATGACGATGACCACCAGCAGGATGTAAATCGGAGACACGTTAAGGAAGGCCACCAGCGCCAGCGACGCCACCGCCAGGGCCCACTTCCACCATGTGGTGCAGGCCTTGCGGGCCATGTTGACCATGGGCACGAGGATAAGGGAAATCACCACAGGCCTGATGCCTTTGAACGCCCGTTCCACCCAGGGGTTGTCGCGGAAGGCGGAGAAAAACATGGCGATGGCCAGGATAATCAGGAACGACGGCATGATGCTGCCGAGCGTGGCCGCAATGCTGCCGGGGATGCCGCGCAGGCGGTATCCGGCGAAGATGGAAATGTTCACCGCCATCACTCCGGGGGCACTTTGGCTCAGGGCCACAATGTCCGGCAGCTCCTCGTCGGAAATCCAGCCGCGGCGGGACATCTCCCGCTGGATTATGGGTATCATGGCATAGCCTCCGCCTATCGTGAACGCCCCAATCTTGGCGAACACGGCGAAAATCCGCCACAGCGATACCTTTTCTCTTATCATAGCTCAGCAAATATACAGAAAAATTAGACTATATTTGCAGTATATGAAATTCATCAGTTGGAATGTTAACGGCTTGCGCGCAGTGGCGGGCAAGGGCTTTGCCGATATTTTTACGGAACTCGACGCCGATTTCTTTTGCCTTCAGGAGACAAAGCTGCAGGCCGGACAGATAGACCTGGAATTCCTCGGGTACAATTCCTATTGGAACTACGCCGAGAAGAAGGGCTACTCCGGAACCTGCATCTACTCCCGCGAGGAGCCGCTCCGCGTGACCACCGGAATAGGCATCCCCGAACATGAGACCGAGGGGCGCGTAATCACCCTCGACATGCCGGAGTTCTACCTGGTGAACGTCTATACCCCCAACTCCCAGGACGGCCTTCGCAGGCTTCCGTACCGCATGCAGTGGGAGGACGCCTTCCGCGAGTACCTCTGCGGCCTCAAGGAGCGCAAGGGGGTAATAGTCTGCGGAGACATGAACGTGGCGCACGAAGAAATCGACCTCAAGAACCCCGCCACCAACCACTTCAACGCCGGCTTCTCCGACGAGGAACGCGCGAAAATGAGCGAATTGCTTGCCGCCGGCTTCACAGACAGCTGGCGCTTCCAGCATCCGGAGGAAGCCAAATACTCCTGGTGGTCTTACCGCATGGCGGCACGTGAGCGCAACGTGGGCTGGCGTATCGACTATTTCCTGGTGTCCAACGATTTGGCATCCCGCATCGAGTCCACCGAAATTCACAACGAAATATACGGCTCCGACCATTGCCCGGTGGAACTGGTCCTGCGATGAAACGCATCCTGAGCATACTTGCAGCGCTGTGCTTCCTGGCTTCATGCGGACCTGAAATAGATCCCCTCATGCCAACGGATAATCCCGGGAGCCCTGTTTCCGAACCCGAACCGGAGCCGGAACCGGAACCCGTGCTGCAGTTTGTCTCTATCTGGGAAGACCTTTTTAAAGGTGAAAGCACATCCGCCGCCTGTACCGTTACGGGCGGGACTCCGGGGAAACACTATAACATCCTGTATTCCTCTTCGGACGTTTCGGTGGCTACCGTATCGAATGAAGGGGAAGTAACTGCGCTAAAACCGGGGAGGGCCCGGATTACGGCAAAAATTGTCGGCACCGACGCGCTGGTGTACCGCGATTATTATGTGATAGACCTGTCGCAACTCAAGCAGGGATACAGCAAAAGCCTGGTGATGGTGAAAGGCCATACCATCTACTACAAGGCCGTCATGCAGTCCTGGGACTTTTTCGACGACTATTTCTACGCCTGTCAGGTCTGCGGTTCGCCGCACACTCTGACCTATACCCGCAAACCCGTTTACGAACAGGACCCTCAGGCTTACATGCACCTGAAGTACTACGGCCACGGCGACAATATGTTCGTTGAACGTGCAAGTGACGGCGATCACCTGTGGACCTCCAACTACGGCACCCTGGAGTCCGGAGAGACCAACCGATACACCGATTCCCAGGTACTCTCCAGAATAAAGTTCTCCCCGAACAAGACGGTACTGCCCGAAGAAAGCAACTTCAATTGCGTGATTCCCGGGATGAAGCGCCTCATAGCGGCTTACGACGCAGACAACGGCAATGTGGGTATCTGGTGCCGCGACGCAAGCGGCGTAGCCTGGTTCTACGTGTTCCCGATGGAGGACATAAAGGAATTGAAGGCGGAGAGCATACAGCTCAGCTTCAACCGTACATACGGCAACCCCAAGGTGACGGACAGGCCCACGGTGTACGCCCGCGACCTCAGCAAGCTTACGCCCCTTTTCAAATTCCAGATGCCCTTGAACAACGTTCCGCAGGGCTACGACTACCACCACAACAAGATTTACTTCATGCGCGGAGACGGCGCTGAACTGGAAGAACGCGAGGCCGGCACGAACAAGAACTGGGCGCGTGTGTACTACATCATCCCGCAGACTGCAAAAACGCTCGTTCAGGTGGACCTGCCATGGGTCGACAACGTCTCCCTGCTTAAATCGGAAGGCATTACGGACCTCGGATATTTCGAGCCCGAGGGTATAAAACTAAAGGACGGATACATATACGTGGGTTTTGCCAGCAAGGACGCCGGTAGTTCCCCGGAGCGGAGGATAAACATATTCAAGTATAATTTGTAACTTTGTCGTCTATATGAAAGCTCTATATCTCACAAATACGCTCACCAGGAGCAAGGAACTGTTCAAACCCATCCACGAAGGGCACGTGGGCATGTACGTCTGCGGTCCTACCGTTTACGGCGACGCCCACCTCGGGCACGCGCGCCCCGGCGTAACGTACGACGTGCTCAGCAAGCTGCTGAAGCACCTCGGCTACAAGGTGCGCTACGTGCGCAACATCACCGACGTAGGCCATCTGGAGCACGACGCCGACGAGGGGGAGGACAAAATCGCCAAGAAGGCACGCCTGGAGCAGCTGGAGCCCATGGAGGTGGTGCAGGCATACACCCTCCGCTACCATGAGGCGATGCGGCAGCTCAACGTGGCGCCGCCCTCCATCGAACCGCGTGCCAGCGGCCACATAGTGGAGCAGATAGAAGCGGTCAAGAAGATACTCGCCGCCGGCTACGCCTACGAGAGCAACGGAAGCATCTACTTCGACGTACAGAAATACAATCAGGACCACCACTACGGCGTGCTCAGCGGCCGCAATCTGGACGACACGCTGGAGGGCACCCGCAGCCTTGACGGGCAGAGCGACAAGCGCGCCCCCTACGACTTCGCCCTCTGGAAGAAGGCCGAGCCGGAGCACATCATGCGCTGGCCGTCCCCCTGGGGCGAAGGCTTCCCCGGCTGGCACCTCGAGTGCTCCGTGATGGGAGAGAAGTACCTCGGCAACGAGTTCGACATCCACGGCGGAGGCATGGACCTGATGTTCCCGCACCACGAGTGCGAAATCGCCCAGAACGTAGCCTGCAGGCACACGGAGGGCGTACACTACTGGGTCCACAACAACATGATCACCATCAACGGCCAGAAGATGGGCAAGAGCCTCGGCAACTTCATCACCCTGCCTCAGCTCTTCAGCGGCGACCATCCCAAGCTGGAGCGCGCCTACAGCCCCATGACCGTGCGCTTCTTCATCCTTCAGGCCCACTACCGCGGCACCCTGGACTTCTCCAACGACGCCCTGCTGGCGGCCGAGAAGGGCCTCTCCCGCGTGATGCAGGCGGCAAAAGACCTCTACGCCATGGCCGGCCGAAAGGCTCCCGTGTATGCCTATGGCGAAGAAAGCTTCGGCGTGGCTCCGGACAACTGCCCTGCCGAATCATCCGAGGTGCGTGCCGTTTTCGACGGTATCTACGACGCCCTCTGCGACGACATGAATACCCCTATGGCGCTGGCCCATATATCTGAGGCCGTGCGTCTTATCAACTCCGCCAAGGCCGGAAGCGTGAAGCTGGGGGCCGGCGACATCCAAACCCTCTGCCAGCTCTTCGACGACATTGTGTTCGGCGTACTGGGGCTCCGTGACGAGGCCGCTGCCGGTTCAGACGGCGCCGGCAAGATAATCGACGGCCTGATGGGCATGGTGCTCGAGCAGCGCGCCGCCGCCAAGGCCGCCAAGGACTGGGCCACGTCGGACCACATCCGCGACGCCCTCAAGGCCCTCGGCATCCAGGTAAAGGATACGAAAGATGGGGTTGAGTGGACTATAGAATAATTTTTTTCATATATTTGCAATATGAAGAAACGTTTTTTCAAACTGATGCTTGCCATTCTGGGCCTCAACGTCTTCACGGCCTGCTATGGTCCGGCACCCATCGATTATCCCGAGCCCGAGTACGGCGTCCCTGCCCCCGTGGAGGAGAGCAGCACCAAGGCAGATGACGGTGTAGCAGAAGCTGAAGGAGAAACCGTTCAGGCAGAATTGCAGTAAGCAATGCCGTCCATCACTCTTGCCCAGCGTCTGGCGCTGGATGTCAACCGCAGTTTCATTAAGGAGGAGGCCAAAAGCCACCCCCTGATGCAACTGTTTTGGGAGTGCACCCTGCGATGCAATATGAAATGCCGCCATTGCGGCAGCGACTGCAAGGTTTCCGCCCTGCAGCCGGACATGCCTTTTGCGGACTTCGAGAAAGTGCTGCTTCGCATCAAAGAGGAATGGGACCCTTCACAGATTCTAATAATTCTCTCCGGCGGCGAGCCGCTCATGCGGGACGACCTGCCAGAGTGCGCTGCGCGCATCCGTGACCTCGGTTTCCCCTGGGGTCTCGTGTCCAACGGCCGCCTGATGAGCGACGAGATGGTGGACAAGCTGCTTCGCGCAGGCCTGCGTACCGCCACCATCAGCCTGGACGGTCTGGAAGAAGACCACAACTGGATGCGCGGCATGCCGGATTCGTTCACTTACGCTTCGGCGGCCATCAAGCGCCTGGCTTCGCAGAAGGGCATAGGCTTCGACGTGGTTACCTGCGTGAACCAGCGCAACTTCCCCAAGCTGGAGGAAATTAAAGAATATCTTATTTCGCTCGGCGTACGCCGCTGGCGCCTGTTCACGGTCTTCCCGGTAGGGCGTGCGGCTACCGACCCCGAACTTCAGCTTTCGAACGAACAGTATAAGCAGCTGCTGGACTTCATCCACGCCTCCCGCAAGGAGTGCCGAATCCATGCAAGCTACGGCTGCGAGGGCTTCCTGGGGCCATACGAGGGCAAAGTCCGCGACCATCTCTTCAGCTGCCAGGCGGGCATCACCGTCGGCTCCGTCCGCATCGACGGCGCCATCTCCGGCTGCACCAGCATACGCGCCCATTTCGACCAGGGGAACATCTACAAGGACGATTTCGTGGATGTCTGGAACAATCGCTTCGGCGTCTTCCGCGATCACTCCCCCTTGCGCGAGGGCAAGTGCCTGGATTGCAAATGGTGGAAGTGGTGCCAGGGCAACGGAATGCACCTGCGTGACGACGACGGCAAGCTGATAATGTGCAACCTGGAGCGGCTTCAATGAAAAGCAAGGTTCTGAAATACCTCCTGTCGTTCCTTCTGGCCGGCGTGCTGGTGTACTTCGCCTTCAGGGGCGTCGACTGGCAGGCGTTCTGGAGCGGCCTGCAGCAGACCCGATGGGGCTGGGTGGCCCTTTTCATGGTGTTCTCCGTTCTTGCGCTGGTGCTGCGCGAAGAGCGCTGGCGGGCTATTATCCTGCCGATGGATCCTACGGCAGGACGGTTGGACGTATGGGACTCCACCAACGTGGGCAATATAGTGAACGTGGTGCTTCCGGGTGCCGGCGAGTTCGTGCGCTGCGGCTACGTGTCGCGCGGCAAGCGGATGAGTTACGACAAGGCACTCGGTACCATAGTCTGCGAGCGCACCTGCGACGTGGTGGCCATCGTGCTGCTGTTCGCGGCGGCGCTTGTTTTTGGGTGGAGCAAATTCGGCGGCTTCTTCGTGGAACAGATATGGCAGCCGCTGGCCGGACGTCTGAGTTTCTCCGCCTGGTGGCTGCTGGCGGGGGTGGTCGTTTTGATTGGCGGTGGCTTATGGGCCATCTTTCATTTGCGCGGCCGGTACGCATGGTGCGGAAAGCTTGCCGGGTGGATTGCCGGCCTCGGTTCCGGGTTCACCAGCATAGCCAAGATGGAGCGCAAGTGGCTGTTCGTGCTCTATACGGTGGGCATTTGGGCCATGTACGTCTGCATGAGCTGGGCGGGGTTCAAGGCACTGCCAATGCTGGACTCCCTTACGTTCGTGGACGCATTGTTCATTTCGGCGGTCGGTAATATCGCTTCTGTGATTCCCGTGCCCGGAGGAATAGGGGCTTATCACTATCTGGTAGCACTGACCCTGCAGAACATTTACGCCGCCAGCTGGGATACCGGGATTTTGTATGCCACCCTCTGCCACGAGTCCCACGCCGTGCTGATAATTGTATTAGGTGTGATTTCCTACTTCGCTTTCACCCTGCGTCATAGGAAATCCTGATTTTTTATTATCTTTGCAGTCCCTTTTGGTTCCGTAGCTCAGCTGGATAGAGCAACAGCCTTCTAAGCTGTGGGTCACGCGTTCGAATCGCGTCGGAATCACGAACAGCCGCCTAGCGCGGCTGTTCGCGATTCTAGCTGCGGCTACGCTCGCAGCTAGACTACTATCCCCCTGCACCCCCAGGGGACAAGGGGAAGATTCCCCTTGCGCTGCTCCTCCGTCGCAGCTAACCCCTCTGTCGTCGCTACGCTCCTCCCTTATTCCCCGCGCCAGCCGTGCTTCCGCGATAACCTGTCTCTAGCGGCCCCCGGCAGGGGCATCGTGAAAAGGCGCTGCGCAGCAGTGGCTAATCACGAAAAGCCGCCGCATCCGTCTCACGGTTAACATATATACCCGAGCCAGCATTATCCGCCTCCTACTACAAATAGTGCAAGCTCGTCCCCTTTCATAACACCTCGAGACTGCAGTTTAACTCCTCCAGAGCCGATTGTGCGGGCTCGACATCTGCTGCCGACGGCCTTTTTATCAGGCCGCCAACAGCCAAGCCAGCTTAGTCAAAGCAAAACTCACTGTTAACGAAGTCAGGCCCGATTCATCCGGTAGCGGCCGGCCGGGGAAGAGGGCCCTTGCCCGGAGCCCCCCGGACCCGGCCGAGCCGTCGCCGGAGGTACATTCACGTGTACCTCCGACGTCATTTTAGGCCATTTTTTGCTGCCGGAGGTCCAGCCCCAGGCACCTCCGGCGACGCGGGATGCGTATCGGGCCCGCTTTTGGCCCTCCCTGCTAATGCCGCCGCGCTTGAAACGCCCGGCGGCAAGATAGAGTATCTACCGGGGCAGCAAATGGTCGGCAGCCTGAAGAAGCTTGTCTTTGAGCAGGCCGGGGAAGCAGGGATGATCCGAGAGGAAGCGTTCCACCTCGCCGGCAGCCTCGGCGCTGCTGTGGCCGCGAAGTAAATTCACACACCAGTTTTTGGGAAAGAAGATGTCTCCCGTACGTTGAATCTCCTGTAACTCCTGGAGCCCGGGATAGATATAAGGCAGCGATTCTTCCTGGCGGAGAGGATGATTCAAATAACCAAGAGCGGCGGCTGCCCAAGGTTCGACGGCGCGGTTAGACGGTTCTAGCAATGACGCAAATAGTGCGTCCCTGCTTTCTTTATCCGGCGCGGTCGCCCTATAGACAAAATGAAACTCCCTCAGCAGGTCCGGGTTCTCTATCCGACTCTCCTGAATCGACCGTATGGTATCATAACTGTCCGGCATCCGTATGGCCAGCTCATACGCGAGCGTAATATAATCCCGGACGCCAAGCACCAGACCCTTATATCCCTTCCCGTCCCTGAAGACCTCCCACAGTTCGGTCCGTACCTCCTCTGTACGGAAGACCTCAAATAGTGAGCGCAGCGCAGTCAGGCGTATTTCCTCTGGGACCTCTGTATCGGACGCCAGCTTGTGAAGCATAGCCTCCAGGAGCTCGGATCCGGCCAGCGGCCCATGAACGGAAATGGTCTTGAGATAGGTTGTCGCCGCGGCCGATACAAGTGGGTCAGATTCAGAAAAAAGTTCTTTCTCCAGAACCGCCGCAAACGGCTCGGACGCCAGCTCTCCGCGCACTGTCCCCTCGTACAGAGCCGCCAGCAGCGACAATCGCATCTCTGCCCTTGGGATGGACGGAAGCGCAGCCATTACTGCCTCCGCAGTCTCCGGGTCCAACTTGAACCACCCGTACGACAAGGCGTCCGGGTCGGGGAACAGCACATCCGGGCAAGCATCGGGAAGTTCCACAGACACTTCTGCCGCATTACTCCATACCGTCAGCACCGTCTCCCCGTCTGCACCTCCGAAAGAAACATTCTGCGGCCAGACCAGGCAACGACCCAGAGGATCTTCCTGCCGCACAGACAGCAAGCGGCCATCCCGGACGTAGCTGACGGCCGGCATACCTTTTTCTTCTACCCAGACACTGCTCCATGAGCGAAGGTCCATATCTGTATGCCTGTCCAAAATGGCAATGAGATCGTTCCAGTCGGCATTGCCGAACATATAGGTACGAAGATACTCGCGGATTCCGTCCCGGAACGTCTGCTCTCCCAGCATATCAGCCAGCATGCGCATGACCACGGGCGCCTTGTCATAAACGATGTTGCCGTAGATAAGGCCAGCACTGGAAAGGTTAGGCAAGTCCCTGCGTATGGCGTTAGTCCCGGCCGTACGGTCCTCCGAGTAAGCGGTAATATTGAAGTTCTTGAAATCCCTGAGGGGTACGTTCACGTCCGGAAAGAGCGGGGTGGATATCTTCGCACAGAAGTAATTGGCAAAGACCTCCTTAGTCCATACATCGTTGAACCAGCGCATGGTAACCGCATCGCCAAACCAGAGGTGAGATGTTTCATGCGCAATCAGCTCGATACGGGACAGCTTTTCCGTCGTAGTGGGAGAGGCGCCGGGGAACATTCGTTTGTCGTTGAACAAAATGGCCCCCGGGTGCTCCATACCGCCGAACTGGAAGCCCGGGACTATGATGAAATCATATTTCTCGAACGGGCATGGTATACCAGTATAATCCTCCAGCCAATCCAGCGACTGAAACACCTGCGAGAAGATATCGTCCAGTTGCGCCAGTTTGAAGGGGTCGGTTTCGCGGTAGAAGACGCTGAGCGGCTTACCGTTGCGCTCGCGGGTTTCTTTCTGCCATTTACCAGCCGCAAAGGCAAACAAATAAGTGCTGAGGGGAGGGGTTTCACGGAAAGAAACGGTCTTCCGGTCTCCGGACAGTTCAGTACTGCACACAGGCCCGTTCGCCACAGCCTCCCATCCGGCAGGCACCTCCAGGGAAAGGGAGAAGCGCCCCTTCAAATCCGGCTGGTCAAAGCAGGGAAACACGGTACGCGCTCTGTCCGGGACAAACAGCGAGTACAGATAGTCTTCATTACGGTTGAGCGAACGGTCTCCCGCCAGGAAAGTCAGTTCCACGGTATTTTCCCCTTTGCGCAAATGCCTGGCGGCAATGATAATATGCTCGTCGCGCCAGTCTACGGGGCAGTCCAGGCCATTGACCCTAAGCCCCAGAACAGCCCCCTCTTCACGGAAATCCAGCTGCAGTGGCCCACCATTTTTAAGCTTAAAGGTAATGGTTTCACTGCCCGGCACCCTCTCTTCCAGCGACTCCGGGATGCTGAAGGATATATCGTATCGGATATCGGAAAGCTGCTGCGCACGGTACCCGGCAAGGGAAAGGCTAACGCCCTCCTCTACAGCAGGCGCCCCTCTCCCACAAGAAAGGAGAGAAGCAGCCAACGCTATAATAATCAGTTTGTTTCTACCCATGATGATGCTAAGACAACGAAGGTCAGGGATACTTATCAGCGAAATACGTTCCCCGACCTGGTAAAAACGCGTGTGTCTTTTATCCTTTCATTCCGTCTATCTGCGACAGCAGATAACGGATCCTGTCCTTATCATATTCGCTCCGGGCCGCCCGCAGGCTCTTTTTCAAGATGCCTTCCAGCCTTTCCATTTCGGCAATGCTGGCGTTTTCCAGCACGGACTTGTAATGCGTCTCCGAAAGAGGCATGGGCGCATAAAGGGCCTTATGGTTGTACTCCTTCTGGTTCTGCGCGTACACCGGGATGCTCTGCATCAATCCGAGCGTCATCCAGACGCCCACCAGGAATTCCTCCCCTTCGGGCAAGGATCCCTTGCGCAAATTGCACGTAACCTCATCCGTAATATCGGACAGCAGTTCAGATATTGGATAATCCGTGATGCCCAGTTTCGTGGCGGCTGCACTCCACTTGAGCCTTGAGGAGATGGCGTTCTGTGTAAGAGCATTTACGCGCATCAAGGTAGCAAAATCGTTGTACGCGCCGCTGAAAGCCTGGAGTTCCTTGTTGGAATCCATATAGTCCGTTTTGCTCAGCCCGTTAATGGACATCGCAAGCGCCTTCTTCTGATCCTCCTTGCTTACGGGTATATATTTCTTGCCGGAAGACATCTCCTGAACGTAAATGCCACCGACCACTCTGCCGAGTTTCCTGTGTTCTCCAGTATGATGAATCAGAATCTGCTCCACCAGAACCGTCCTGAATCCTGTACTATGGGGCACTGTGCTTTCGTACCATGCAGGAACATTAGCTGCGATAACGTGCAGCCTTCTCATGGTATTGTCGTACTCCTCGAACGGGTCGTTTCCCAGATCGCCCCTGTAGCATCTGGGATCCGGAGACACGGTAGCAACCGGAAGGTACAGGTATGCCGGGTTGCCTGCCTTCGAGCTTATCAGGGAATCGGCAAGAGCCCTGTCCGAAGCAGCATCGGGACGGGAATAAATCCATTCTATCGCCATATAATCGTACTCTCCGGGCTGGTTCACGATGGTCGCCACTCCCCTCTCCTTGTCTCCCGGACGGGCAATGGTGTTGAACAGAACGTCGTCCGTTACAGATGCTGTAATCCCGTGCTGCTGCGTAAAACCAGGGTCCCTCAGCTGTGCGGGCGAATATGCGTACGACCCCGCCGCATTGGCGCTCAGGCCGAGCACACGGGCGAACGCCTGCATCACCTTGGCACTCAAAGCCTCACAGAATGCATCTTCCGGAATTTCATATTCGTGCCACCTAGGATCGACGTCGGAAATGCCGAACAAGCCGTCCAAACGCACAGTCCCGCGAAGTCCGGCAGGCACGGTAATGCTGCAGGCCGATATCAGGCCGGTGGCAGGATCGGAAATGGTAGAAACGGCGAGGCGGCCCGACGAACTGTGGACGTCCGCCATCACCTTGCTTGTCAGGGGGTTCTCGGCACAGAAGTCACGGCCGTAGGGGCGCACCTCTATTACGCTTCCCAGTCCGGCAGCCTCGAAGGGCTTGTTCCAGACGAGGATGCCACGGCTGACGGCTTCCCGCTGGGCGGCGGAGAACAGGGTGTCCACATACACCACGATCTTCTTGCCGCCGGAAATATCCCAACGGGAGACGATTTCTTCCTTCTTTATCCCCCTGTTGCTCGAAAAGACGTTGCGGGATGAGTTGACGGTGCCAATCCGGGGGTCGGCAACCCGTACCTTTACGGAGGTTTCCGGCACCAGGGTCAGCATCGTGGCCACGTCTCCGTCGACAGACATTATTTCCTCCTCGACTACCTGGAGCGCCCCCCCTCCTATATCGTAGGCAGGAGCGACCTTGAAGGTGACCCCCTGAAGCACACCGGTGCTGGAAGGATAGGCCACGAAATCCTTGAAGTGGGTGAATTCCGACTTGGGCGTCGCTTTATGCACCATCGCGTTGCCGTCCACCTGAACCCTCACCGGGTTAAAGGCATCCTTGTTGGAGGGGCTGAAGAGCTTGGTAACCTCTACCACGACGGCCGTGGAATCGGCATTGCGGTATTTGATTGGGAAGGCGTAGCGCACAGGGGCCGTTGACGCCTCAGCCGCTACCACGGGCGAGGTAAGCAGCAACAGGGAATCCGTCTGCGACAGGGTGAAGACCTCCCGCGCGGAGATATCCGTCCCGCAGGTGGTCCAGCCGGACGAGCTCCTCATGAAGGAAGACAGCACCACACGGCGGCCCATAAGGGAATCGGGGAACTCCATCCAGAACTTGTCCTTATCTTTGTAGATACGCATACACTCACCTGCACTTTTGATTCCTTTCTTGGAAACAAAAGTCTCATAAGTGTCTGCGCCATACGAAGCCATGGCAGACGCCAGCGCAAGAATTATCAGAAACAGCTTTTTCATTATCTCACGCCGTAATCTATTATACTTCTGAGGAGTGCATAATGCCCCTTGTCTTCTCCTTTGCCGTTCTTCTTATCAATCAGTTTGCGAACCTTCATAAGTTCGGCATATACGGTCGAATTGCTCACGTGGCCGCCGCCGAAATTGCGGGGCTCCCACTCGAAGCCGGATATCTCGTCATAGGTAATGAGTCCCATGGGGGACGCTGGATTCACTATATCGCAGCAGCAGTCATGGTCGTGATCATGGTCATGGAGCGCCACGGACTTTTCATTGACCGTAGGATTCTTGAAGCCGACCATGTTCATCAGGGATTCCACGTATGCACGCTGGAAAATCCTGTCACCGTCGGTGAGCGCGCGGCCCTTGACGGTGTGCTTCCAGACATTGTCGTAGAGTATGTCCATCACGTCCTTGACCGGCAGCTCGCTGGTATCTATGCCGTCTATCATTCCGGCGGCGAAGACCTTGCTCATCAGGTTCTCCGCGATGCTCTTGCGTACGGCATCCACCGGCGAGCCCACGATAGGCAGCCGGCCGAGCACGGCCTTGTCTTCCAGCCAGGCGACGTCCGAATACATTGCGAACGCCTCGTTCAGGGCACGCACCTGAATCTCCCTGGGCACGTTCTCAAAGCGCTTGAAGCCGTCTCCGGGGACCGTCTCGTTGCGGTAAAGGCCCTCGATATTATGGATGATATGGCCGGCATAACGCAGATACTGGTTGACTATTCCGAGGTAGATGTCCGTGCGGTATTTCATGTCCGGGTCGCTTTCGTCGTCTATCCAGTCGATAAACTCGGACATTATGTACTTGAGGTTCTGCACGCCTGCGGCGGAAGCGGCGAAGACATCGTTGCTGAGGTCTTCCGTCTGGCACCTGGGGTCGAAGAAGAAGCCCATCTGCTGCTTGCCGTAGCGGTAGACCGGCGACAAGGCCACCGAATCGGTGATCCAGCCTGCCGTGATACGGGTCTCCTCTTCGAAGTCTGCGGCGTCGAAAACGGGAGTGTAGCCCCATCGGATGGCCCAGTAGTCGTTCTCCCCGAACCTGGGAGGAGTGAGCCTGACGCCCCGTTCCTTATCGCCAGGAGCGGCCACGTAGTTGAAGCGGGCGTAGTCCATAATGGACGTCGTGGTGCCGTGCTTCCGGCTGAACTCGGGGTCACGCAGCTGATCCACCGTGAAGCAGGTGGAGGCGCTCATGTTGTGCATAAGGCCCAGGGTGTGCCCAACTTCATGCCGCAGAACATACGTGAGCGCATCTCCGAGTACCTCCCTGGGGATGTCGGTGCTGCGGACGTCCGGATCGGCCTGGGCGGTCTGGACGAACATCCAGAGGCTCAGCAGCTTGATGACATCGTGGTACACCCATACGGAGGCGTTGATTATCTCTCCGCTGCGGGGGTCGACCCAGGACGGACCCATGGCGTTCTGTACCGCCATGGGAGCGTAACGTATGCAGTTGTAGCGTATGTTCTCCGGATCGAACTCAGGGTCGTCCTCGGGGAAGGGCAGGGCGCGGACGGCATTCTTGAAGCCTATGTTCTCGAACACCTCGTTCCACTGCATCACCGCATCAGTTATATAGGGCTTCCACCACTCGGGGAAGTTGTTGTCTATCCAGAAGGTAATGGGCTTAACGGGTTCTACCGCCTCCCCTCTCCTGTAGGCCGCGGTATCGGAGGGCTCCAGGCGCCACCTGTTCGCGAACCAGACGTCCTTGCTCGTGGAATTGAGATCCTCTACCATCGTCCTCCTGGTGAAGAAGAAGTTGATGCGGGGGTCGGCAATCCTCGGGTGGTAAATCTCCTCCGGCAGCAGCAGGAAGGAAGTGACGCTCTCTATGGTCAGAGGCTTTTCCTTCTTCTTGACTTCATACGTATAGGTGCGGCTTACCGCAACGGAGAAGTTGTCCTCGAAGCATTTAGTGCCGGCAATATAAGAGAGGTCCTTCTTGTAACTCTTCTTGATTTTCTCTCCGGAAAGCGGATTGTACTCGGTGGGGTCGAGCTCCTTTCTGTCCGAGAGGAAGAAGTCGGTGGCGTCGAAGGTGCAGACGCCAAGGGTATCGGACGATTTGACCTTGAACTTTTCTATCGTAGCGCCTATATGGCTGTCGGACAGGGCCCTGAGGATATTCCCGTCGGACGAGGAGAAATCGAACGACACTTCCTTGAGCCTGACGGTGCTGTCCACCTTCTCGAAAGTATAGAAATGGAGGCCGTTTACGTCCTTCAGGCCTACGGATCCCATACGGTTGTCGCTGATGGCACGGACGGTCGAAGCCATGGCCCAGGTGCGCCCCAGAAGCGAATCCGGGAGCTCCAGGAGCACCTTGCCCTTCTTGATGGAAGTCCTGAGGGCCGGCTGGTCTTTTGCCTGGAGACAGACCGGGCAGATGATGGCCGCAAAGGCCGCAAGCAGAAGTATTCTCTTAATTGATTTCATGCCTATCTGAATGTCGACGCTACGGCGGTTATTCTTCCGAACCCGCCATAAACGCCATTCTCCTTGAATGTGAAGAGGCCCGTACTCACGTTGAACGGCCTGAGGTATATCTTGCCTTCTCCCGTGGACTCGTTATAGGTGAAGATCATAATCTGCATCCTGTTGGTAGCGAGCGGGAAGGTATATGTATTATAATCGAAGCCGTGCGTTCCGTACCATCCCTGGGTATAGAACTTTATCCCGGTTATCACCTCATCCTTGTTATCAGGCTTCCAGTTTATTTCCCTGTAAACAGGGTTGCCGCCGATGACGGTAACGGAAGCGATCTTGCTGTCCGTGGCCATAAACATTATGTCGGAATTGTCGCAGCAGGCGAAATACTTGGCTCCGGAAAGCCACTTGGCCGGATCCAGGGCGTAGTGTATCATCTCCTTGTCGCTGGGGTGCAGGTAAACCATATGGTGATTGCCACCCGCATCCTCTATCAGGAAGGCGCAGCGTCCCTCCTTGCCGGCCCCGGCCCAGAGAGACTTGCCTCCGGCGAGGTTGGCCCCTATAAGGTCCGTGACCAGAGCAAAGCTGCTGTATCCGGAGAACTGGGCGTGCATGTAGTAGAACTTGCCCTGCTCCTCATGGAAGAAAGCGACGTCGCTCTGCTGAACCGCGTAACAATAGCCCACGTTGGTCGGGGTGAAAACATCCGAAGGAATGCCGCTGTAGCCTGCTACGTTGAATATGTTGTTGGTATGGCAGATGTTCAGCCAGAGTTTTCCGTTTATCTGGGCGGCCGTCATTATCTGGCCGTAGTTGATGAGGTTGTGCACCTCGAATTTGGACTCCTTGAAGCCGTTGAACAGGGCTCCGTCCTGCTTGGCGACCGTAAAGGTCAGGGGGTCCAGAGCAAGCAGATGCTCGTCGGTGCCCGCAAGGATGTACGTTTCGTTGTAAACTGCGCCGTCCGACCGCACGACGGGGAGGACCGCATTTACTATTCCGTCTATATGCTTTCCGTTGGCCAGTTCGTAGATGTTCCTGGTGTAACGGGGGTCGTCGCTCGTGTAGCCGTATGTCACGAATTTGTTGGCCAGGAGGTCGAAATCAGACGTCTTTCCGCCGTCGCGGGTGTGGGCGACCAGAATCCCCTCGCCAAGCGAAGATCGCACGTAAACATGGCAGAAGGACGTCCTGGACAGGCCGCTTTCGGGGTCGGATACCGTCAGCGACAGGCAGTAAGGGGACTCGTTGGGCTGGTTGGCCACACGGTAGGACACATCGGCGGTTTCCGAGAGGCTGATCCTGTCTTTGTTGTTCCCTGGCTTGAGGTCGATGGCCCATTCATAGTCAAAGTTGCCGTACGCATCCCCGTCCAGCGTCGCAATTGCGTGCAGGACTATCTCCTCCCCGTAAAAGATCTCCAGCGTATCGGGGACTCCGAGGATTTCTATGTCAGGGAGCTCCCTGTACGCCTCCGTGCTCAGGTCCTGATAGCAGGCGATCATGAGCACCAGCGGAATAATAAATATGACGAGACGTTTCATCATAAGGACACAAGAGTTGAATAAATGGTGGGGATTACAGCCGGCTTCTTGCCCTGGCCTACGGGAGTGGAGGAATTGGGATAGTCCTCATAATCCTCGCTGTGCATATAAGGATCCTCCGGGTGCGCCAAGTCGTGGTCGCGTACTATTTCGCGCACGCGCTTGTTGAGGGCGCTCCACCAGGTGGGATCTTTGTAGATAAGGCCGTTTGTTTCCGTCACCTCCGCCTTGCGCCGAACGCAGAAATCTATTTCGTCTCCGTATTCCGCCACCAGGATTCTGTGCAGGTTCTTGCTGTAGCCTGTACTGATGTACAGGTACCAGTTCTTCCACACGTCCGGCACCGGCCTGGCGTAGGAGTTGGTCCATTTGACTATAGCCTTCTGGTATGCGGGCATCCCGGCCCGGAAATACTCATTAGGTATGATGCTCATCACGATTACCTTCTGTTCCACGTCGTCCGGTAACCTCTTTGCGCGCACCACTATATCGGTCTTGAGTTCGCCGGCCTTGACCACGGAAGAAAGCACCTGATAATCTGCAGATGTGGCTATGGAATCCTTGATTTCCAGAGTTATATCCCTGTCGTAATCTACCGGGATGCCCAGCATCCTTACGGGGATGTAAAGGTCTTTGTAGTCCTCCGTCCATCCGCGCATCGAGAAGGAATTCTCTATTCCCTTGAACGAGACGGAGCAGTCTTCAGCCTTGAAAGTCTGGATCTCGCTTTTCTCGCAGGAAAGGCAGGTCGCGGCCGCCGCAACTATTAATATGTAGTAGTATAACCGTTTCATAAGTCTTGATGTCTTCCGTAAGATAATTCGTCCGTGGGATAAGGATAGGGCGTGAGCGAAGTTATTCTGAACAGCCAGTCGTTGTCCATATTGAGCCAGGCTCGCGCCTTCCGGGGCAGGCGCCGGGCCGCATAATAACCGACGCTTTCCCCCTGGAACTCCCGGACATATTCCATCATCACGCCCGAGAGCCAGTAGTTGGGACTGACAAAGTTCGGATCGGTGTTGACGGGAGACGGGTCCTGGATCCCCCTGTGGCTGCGTACCTCGGTAAGGGCCTGGAGCATGGACTCCTGATCCTGCTTTTCTGCCGCCACTTCGGCGATGATCAGATACATCTCGGAAATCTTGATCATCGGAACGCGGTTACGATATCCCGCGTAGTACGATGAGTTGCTGTAGTACTTGTACGAACGGTACTGGTTGCCGAAGAATTTCAGCATCAGGGCCGGGCCGCGAACGTCCTCGGCGGAGGCGATGGAGGCCAGATTGTACGGCGACACGTCCACGACATTCTTGTCGACCAGAATAGAGGAGGAGCCGGAACCGAGCGTATTGAAGATATAGAGGTCCGTCATCGACTGCAGGCCGGTCACTTCCAGCGAGAACAGCTGCTCGGAAGAGAAGGTCCAGTCTATTTCATCGTTGGAGGTGGCCTTGGTCATCGCGTCGGCGTCGATCCACTTGTAGGCGGCAGCTGCTGTAGCTTCATCAATCACGTTTTGCGCGGCTGCGGCTGCGGCATCCAGGTCGGAGCGGAACAGCAGCACCCGGGCCTTGAGGGCCTTCGCGGCGAAATAGTTCATACGCTTGTCTCTGGCGTCCCAGAAACCGTCGGCATTGGCGTTGGCCATCCAGGCATCGGAGGCGTTCCCGCGGACGGGGTCGTCAGCGAGGAGCTCGATTGCCGCATTCAGGTCGCCCTCCAGAAGTGCCAGTGTCTCACGGTATGTACGCTGGGGCGTGGGCTCCTTGTCGTAGGTGGTCACGTACGGCACGGTATATTTATCGTAATCTTCTTCCATGAGCTGGGCGAGGCCGAACATACGCAGCAGGTCGAAGTGGATGTAGGCCCTGAGTGCCATCAGCTCGCCCTTCATCAGGTTCCATTCGATCCGGTCGGACACAACTTCCGGCTTCGCATCCAGCTCATACAGCACCTTATTGATGTTCGCTATTGAGTAGTATCCGGCCAACCACATATGCTCAATCGTCGGATTAACGAGATTGTTTTCCCATTCATGGTTCTGAATGGCGGTAAACATGGGGCTGAACTGCTGGGCATAAGGCCCGTAGGCAAGTTCGTTTACGAACCAGGTCCACGTCGCCCCGTATTCCCAATCGACGCCCATACTGATATAGACGCCGCACAGGGCATCCTGGAAGCCGCTGCGGGAAGAGAACAGGGTAGCGTCGGATACCTGCGTGGAGGAGGTGGCTTCCAGCCATTTATTACATGACTGGAGAGCTGCCAGGGCAAAGAGCAAAAATGCCAGTTTCTTTATCGTTTTAATCATAATACTATCAGAATGAGGCATTTATACTAAAGGAAAACTTTCTGGCATAAGGGTAAGAAGTACCCCTCTCAATCTCTATGGAAGAGAATGTGAATATGTCGTTCGTATACAGGCTCAACCTCAGGCGGCTGAGCTTCAGGCCTTTTATGAGGCGCATGGGAAATTCGTAGTACAGGGTAGCGGAAGAGAGGTTCAGCACGTCGTTCTTCTGTACGAAACGGCTGGTGGGCTTAGTCACGGAGCTGGCTCCTTTCATCGCCTTGAAAGGAGCAACGTCGCCGGCCTTGGCCCAGCGTCCGCTGAACACACGCCTGTCCACGTTGGTTTCCAGGGTGGTATTCTCAACCTTGTTAAGCAGCGTGCTGTTGTACAGGTAGCCTCCGCCGTAGAAGGTGGCGGTGAGGCTGAAGCCGAAGCCCTTGACCTCTCCGTTGATGCCGAAGTTGCCGTTGAACAGAGGGTCGGAGGAGCCGCAATTGACCAGGTCGGCCGGGTTCCATGTGGTGGTAATGTTGCCGTTACGGTTCAGGAAGACCTCGTCACCCTGGTCGGAGCTGATTCCAAGGGAACGTACCGCCCAGATGGAGTGCAGCGGCATGCCGTCGTAGTATTGGATTACGGGCTCATTCGTTCCGGCTTCCTTCGCGTGCGCCTGCTGCTGCTCGTTGTAGGCCTTCAGGACGTCGGAGATTTCCAGCACGCGGTTGTCGTTTATGGCGGTCTTGCCGAACAGGCTGATGTAGGACGCACCCTTGCGGTAGAAGGTCCAGCTCAAGCTGGCCTCCAGGCCCTTGTTGCGCACCTTGCCCAGATTGTCGTTGGTATAGGTGAATCCGGTGGAGGGCAGGATGGTCCTGGAGAACACGAGGTTCTGCGTATCGGCAATGTAGGCGTCAAGGATTACGTTCAGGGTACGTGTGCGGAAGTCGATGCCCACGTTGTAGTCCATCTTCTCTTCCCATCCCAGATTAGGGTTGGCCATATTGTTGAGGGCAGCTCCGGTGAAGCCGTTATAGTACGCGGAAGAATAATAGGTATACACCGGCAGGGCCACGTTGCTAGTGTAGTTCTGGTTTCCGGAGGAGCCCATGCTCGCCCTGAGCTTCAACTGGGTGATCCAGCTGACGTTGTCCTTCATCCATCGTTCGTTGTGTATGTTCCAGGCCAGTCCGCCGCTCCAGAAGAGGCCCCAGTGGTTCTTTGTTCCGAATACGGAGGAGGCGCTGCCCTTGATAGTGGCGTCTGCCATATAGCGGTTGTCGTAGCTGTAGCCGGCGGTGGCGAGGGCGCCGAGGTTCCTGTTGAGGCCGTCGCTGCCGGTGGGTACCATGTCGGTGGCGTACTGGCGGGCGAAGGTGATACTCTTCATATTACTGTTGGGGAAGCCCTCGGTGTAGTTGACGATCTCCTCGTAGTTCGTCTGGGAGATGCTCCAGTCGAGCGTGGCGAACAGGTCGTGCTTGCCCGCTATGTTATGGTTGAGCTGTGCAGACACGTCTCCGGAATAGGTGGTATAGCTGCCGTTCGACTGCTCGTAGCTGCCCCGCCGGAGGATTTCGTTGATGTCGTAGAAGTCGGTATGCTGCCCGGGCTTGAACTCGTCCGTGCGGGTCTTCTGGGAGTCGATACCGAAACGGGCCACCATGCGGAGGAACTTAAGGAACTGATACTCAGCGTAGAAGTTGTCGGAGATGGCAAGATACTGGCTGGTATCTGTGGTGCCGATGGTGGCGTTGTACATAGGGTTGGTCACCAGCTTGAAGCTGGTTTTGACGCCATTGTACGTGTAGTCTTTCATCTGAAGCACCTTCTTGAGCTTGCCTTCCTCGTCATAAGGTGTCAGGTATGGATTGAGGGCCGCATACTCGCTGAAGTTGCCCCAGGGAGACTCGGAACTGTTCATGTGCGAGATGCTCATTATGTTCCTGAATGTCCAGCCGCCACGTCTGTAGGATACGTTCACGTTGCCTGAGATGACGTCGCGGAAAGAGCCCTTCATCGCGCCCTGGGTATCGTTGTAAGAGAATGTAGCGAGAGCTTTCAGCTCCTTGGATCCGAGTTCTACGCTGACGGAGTGTTTTTGGCCGATGCCAAGGCGCAGGGGCTTGGAGAGCCAGTAGGTATCCTGGCCTTCCATGGCTGTCTTGAGGCGTTCGTTGTACAGGGCCTGCCTGGCAATGGTTTCAAAAGAATCGTCATTTTCATAGTAGCCCTCGCGCCTTTCCACGTCCAGTTTCTCCAGTGAGTTACAAAGGTTGTAGCTCGTGAGGTCCGGAGCCTCGATGGAGAGGCTTCCGTTGTAGGTGACGCGGCTCTTGTCGTTTGTGAGAGCCTTGGTCTCTATGACGATAACGCCGTTGGCGCCCTTGGAACCGTAGATTGCCTTGGCAGAGGCGTCCTTCAGGATGGTTATGCTCTGGACACGGTTCATGTCCATATCGGTTACCTTCTCCAGCGTAGTCTCGAAGCCGTCGAGGATAAACAGCGGCTGGTTGGCCTTGGCGAGGAAGTTGCTCTTGAGGTTGGCGGTCTCGGCCGCCAGCGTGGACGCCCCGCGGATCTGCATCGACGCCATGGCATTGGGATTGGAACCGGCCTCCAGGTTATCCAGGATGAGGAGAGACGGGTCGAGGTTCTTCAGCGACTCGACTACATTGCTGTTGGATACCCTTTTTATATCTTCGCTGGTCATGGACTGCACGGAGCCGGTGAAACTGTCTTTTTTTCGGGTGAATATACCGGTCACGACTGATTCTTCCAGCACCTGGGTGTCGGGTTGTAGGAATATCTTTACCTCTTTCTTTATGTCGGCGACTTTTATTTCCTGGGTTACGTAACCCATCATCTCGGCCGTGAGGACGGCACTTACGGGGACCTTCTCCAGCGTAAACTTGCCGTCTACATCGGTGGTGGCGACGAGCTTGAGCTTACGGTTCATTATTATTACACCCGGGAAGGGTTCTCCTGCTTCGTCATACACGACGCCTTTCACCTGACGGGTGTTCTGCGCCTGCAGAGGAGGTGCAATCACCGCCAGAGATACTAAAAGTATCAGGAGTTTTGAAAATAACTCTTTGATGTTCGACATAAAAACACTACCACTGTAATCACGCAAATGTAATTAAAGTATTAGTAAAAAACAAAAGAAAGCGACCTCTCACGAGGTCGCTCCTTTCGTATACAAAGTACACACTACTAACTATAAACTAACGACTACTAACAGGTCAGAATGACCGGTTGCAAAGCTAGGCAAAGATTTGACTCGGCTTGTCAAAATAGAACAAATTCGGTGTAAAGAATAGTAAAAAACAATACAATCTTGCCTTCTTTGTTAAAAATTTGCCGGGATTATCAGAACACCAGGTCTGCGTAAACCGGATAGTGGTCGGATATGAAGGGACGTTCGCAGTAAGTAGTTGTGACAACTTTGAAGCTCAGACATTTTTCGAAGCCGCTGTAATAGATGTAATCCAGGGGCCAGAGGGTGTTGAATATGGTTTCTTCGTCCATGGTGGGGGCTGCGTCGGAATAACCGTTCTTGCCGAAGCCGTTGAAGGAGCCGAAGCTGTCTGCCTCTTCAGCGGAGAAACGGGCACTGTTCATGAGGGTGCCGAGTTCCGTGAGGCACTCGTCATCCGGCAGCACGTTGAAATCACCGGTGAGTATCATGGGGAGGTGCTTGGGGTTCATCTCCTGGATGTTGTTGTAGATTAGGGCCAGGCCGTTCTTGCGGGCGAGTTTGCCTTTGTGGTCCAGGTGCGTGTTTACGAAGTAGAAGCGTTTGCCGCTGTTCTTGTCCTTGAGCAACGTCCATGTAGCGGTGCGACGGCAGGCTGCATCCCAGCCATAGCTCGGTTCGTCCGGAGTCTCCGACAGCCAGTACGTGCCCCAGTCCAGCAGCTCCAGGCGGTCCGCATTGTAGAATACCGACATATGCTCGCCCTTGCTGACGCCGTCATCGCGTCCTACGCCGACCGCATTATACTCAGGGCACTGCTCCAGAATATAATCTATCTGGAAATCGTACGCCTCCTGCACGCCGAACACTGCCGGCTGGACATCGCGCAGCATCGCCGGGGTAGCGTCTTTCCTTATCTCCCAGGCATTGTCTCCGTCCTTCGCCACGCCCAGACGGATATTGTAAGACATTACGCGGATCTCAGTAGCGGAGCACGCCGCCAGCAGCACTACGGCCGCCAAGAATAATACCAGTTTTTTCATAACACGTAAAATTAGCTATTTTCCTCCAAACTCAGTATTCGCAAAGTACACTTTCTGCATTCTACTGTAAAAATGAATATCGCCGCCGGCTCCAGAGGCAGCAGGCGCCAAAGACGTAAGATGACGCAGGTCTGGAAAAAGTACTGATACCTGCCCCGCAAATCATTATCTCATTCGTTCCAGTGCCGCAGGTCCCCGGCAGATAATCGGACCTGCCCCGCCACCAGGAACAGCATCCGGAAAAGCGACCAAAAATCCGGACGGCCGAGCAGAAAACAGCATTGCATCCGGGAAAACAGCCAAATATCCGGACGAAGTCGATAAATCAAGGCGGCACCCAATTCCGGAGGCCGAAGGAAAGTAAAGAGGCCAAGCGCCTACTAAGTACCCTCCCGCTAAAAATCAATCACTTACGTCCCTTGACCTGGTAATATTTCACCAGGTCGACTGACGCAAGTCGCTGATACTCAGCTGCCGCAAAAAAAAAAGAGCTCGGGTCTATTCAGACTCGAGCTCTTCGAAAAGCGGCAGCTAC
>CAMZEC010000021.1 GCA_947305645.1 uncultured Bacteroidales bacterium
TGATCTCTTCGTGGGCGAACTTGATGGCCTCGAGCATGTCGTGCTCGCTGACCTCCTTCATTTCGCCTTCAACCATCATGATGTTCTCCTCAGTGGCGGCGACCATGAGTTCAAGGTCGGCGCGCTCGGTATCGGCAAAACCGGGGTTGATGACGAACTTGCCGTCGATGCGTGCGACGCGCACCTCGCCTACGGGACCGCCGAAGGGCAGGTCGGAGGTGGCGAGTGCCGCGGAGGCCGCGAGGCCTGCGAGTGCATCGGGCTGGGTGTCCTTGTCGGCGCTGATGAGGCTCACCTGCACGAACACCTCGAGATGGAAATCATCCGGCCACAGAGGGCGGATGGGCCTGTCGATAAGACGGGCTATGAGAACCTCGTAATCCGAGGGTTTGCTTTCACGCTTCAGAAATCCTCCGGGGAAACGTCCGGCGGCATAATACTTTTCACGATAATCAACAGTGAGGGGCATGAAGTCTGTACCCTCCTTAACTTCTTTTGCAGCACATACGGTGGCGAGTATCATAGTGCCACCCATCTTAACTACTGCAGAACCGTCCGCCTGCTTGGCGAGTTTTCCGGTCTCGATCTCGATCACGCGGCCGTCCGCGAGCTCGATTTTCTTTGTAATTACATTCATTATTATTAATCCCTTAAAATCTTGCAAATTTAAGGATTATTCCGGACTCTACAAGCCATTAAACAAAAAAATGGCGCCCTATCGGACGCCATCTGATTTTTCCTATGATGATTATCGACGGAGACCAAGCTCCTTGACGATATTCCTGTACCTCTCGATGTCGACCTTCTGGAGGTAATCCAGAACCTGACGACGCTTACCGACGAGACGGAGAAGGGAACGACGGGTAACCACGTCCTTCTTGTTCTTCTTCACGTGCTCGGTAAGGTGAGCGATACGGTAGGAAAATAAAGCAACCTGACTCTCAGGAGAGCCGGTGTCCTTATTGGACTTCCCGTACTTCGCGAAAATCTCTTGCTTCTTCTCAGGCATTAAATATTCAGCCATCGTGCAAAAAATTTTTAGTTTGTTATTGTGCCTCATGACCACCGTGGCCAAAAAGCCTGCAAATATAAGAACAATAATTCATTCTGTAAAATTTTTTCTATCTTTGGTTTTCAAATAACACCGAAACAATGAAAAAGCTAATCTTATCCGCGTTGATGGCAGTAATACTCTGCCTCAATCTCCAGGCTTGGGGAAGCCTGGGCCACAGGACCGTAATTGCAGTAGCCCAGCGCCATCTTACTGAAAAGACCAAGGCAAACATAGCCAAATACATAGACTATGACCTGAAGCAGGATGCAGTCTGGATGGACAAGCATCGCAAAGATGAGCCTATAGCATATACTACGGCATGGCATGTCTATAACGTGGATGAGAACCATAACTACGACCCCAACCCGCGTCAAGATAAAGGCGACGCCATCTATGCGCTGACTATTGCAGATTACAACCTCAGCCATTACAAGGAGCTGAGCGATTCCGCTGTGGTGATGAACATCAGAATGGTTATTCACTTCGCAGGCGACATGCACTGCCCCGTGCATTCATACTTCCCCGGTCCCAGGAATTTCTGGGCTTTCAAGTACCGGGGAGAAGATTACACCAGTTTCCATGCCTTCTACGACGGAATGCCAGAACGCTTGTGGCCCGATGCAGACCCCGATGAACTGGCAGCCAAGCTGGACAACTGCAACGCTTGCCAGCGCAGGAAAATCGCACGTGGAAACTTCTACGACTGGGCAAAGGCTTGCGGCGACCGCAATGTCCACATTTACGACATCAACGCTCCCCTCACCAAGGAGCTTGATCCCGACACGGTAGAAAAGTCCCGCGAGATAATTTCTCTCCAGCTTCGTGATGCCGGGTATCGTCTCGCGGTTCTTCTGAACAAGTATTTCGGAAAGTAGGTACTACAGGATACCGTACTTCTTGCCGTATTCGAGCATCTGTCCCAGATAATCGTCCGTATAACGGATTTCGTAATCGATGATTACGCCGGACTTCTCTACAGGAACGATTTCAGGATTTATAAAACCACCGTATGGTTTGAGGTTGAGGGCCGCATAGCGGTCCTTTACCTCTTTATGGAGATCGGGGTCGATGTTCACGGCATACTTCTCCACCAGGGCCTTGCCTGCGGCATAGTCACCTTCTGACTTGATGCGCTGAACCTCAGCCAGAAGTTCGCCGAACAAGCCGCGGAGAGCGTCGTAGTCGTTCACCACAAAGTAAGTTTTGCCGTCACGGACCTTCTTCTCTATCACGTTGCCGGCGGCTCCGTGCTCGAGGCACCACTCTGCTATGAGTTTGCGGTCCTGCATGTGGGCTTCTGTATTCGGGCGGCCGAGCTCCACACGGTTGAACTGAACCATGAGGCCGTTGCGGATGAATCCGTCGTACTCTGCCTTATAAGCTTCTGCATCCGGCATGATCCCCAGCTCCACCAGCTTCTTATCAGCTGCATAATACAGGCCGAAAAGGTCGGCACGGGACTCCTCCAGAGTAGAAGAGTACTCTCCCATAGCGGCACTGGAAACGCCTTTCAGCAGTTGTCCGGAGCCATGTCCCAGGCACTCATGAAGGTCGGTATGTATCTCTCCGGCATAAGAACCGTACTTCTTGGAACGGGCGATTTCCGCTTCGTCCCATGCAAACTCGTTAAGTACGCTGGCGGGCTGCTCCTCAGCCGAATAGTCGTATGCATGGGAGATGTTGGCTATAGTAACGCTCTTGGAGCCGTGGTCGCGGCGTATCCAGTCGGCGTTGGGCAAGTTAATGCCTATAGGAGTAGCGGGATAGGCGTCACCTGCCAGGCAGACTGCGTTGATTACCTTAGCGCTCACACCTTTGACCTTAGCCTTTTTGAACCTTGGATCCACGGGAGAATTGTCCTCGAACCACTGGGCGTTGGCGCTCAGGATAGCCGAACGCTCGGATGCCTTCGAGTCCTTGATATTTACATGACCTTCCCATGAGCCCTTACGGCCGAGGGGGTCGTTGTAATCCTCAACGAAGCCGTTCACGAAATCCACGGTACCTATGGTATCCTTGACCCACTCCACGTTGAACTCATCCCACTTGCGGAGATCTCCGTTGCGGTAGTACTCTATCAGAAGGGCCAGGGCACGCTTCTGAATATCGTTCTCGGCCACCCTGCGTGCAAGCTCCAGCTCGCCGCAAATCTTTTCTATGGCAGGTCCGTATATTCCGCCCACCTTCCAGGGCTTCTCCACCACCACGCCGTCTTCCTTTACGACCTTGGTATTCAAGCCGTAGGAAATGGGCTTGCGGTCTTTGGGATCGGCGATGGAAGCGTAGTACGCCTCTACTTCGTCACGGGTAACGCCTTCGTAGAAATTGACGGAAGAGTTTTCCACTATGTCACCGTCGGCGGCAGTGCTGCGGCGCTGGGGGCAAACGGTCGGATCGTAAGCATAGTTGATAAGGAAGCCCGCCTCCTCAGAACGGCCGACCGAATTCAGCAGCTTCTCGAAATAGGCAGGTTCGCAAGTAGGAAAGAACTTGTCTTCTGCATAATGATGATGGATACCGTTGCTGAAGAACAGCCTCTTTGCGTACTCGGTAAACGCCTCGAATTCGCTGCATTTGCGGTCTCCGGCGTAATTCTCCAGAATATCTTCCACCGCATGGCGGAGCTGGAGATTCCAGCGGCAGTTCTGGTCCCAGAGTATGTCCCTGCCCCATTTGGCGGCCTCAGCAAGATGGTAGGCATATTCCTTTTGCTGGAGGCTCAGCTCCTCCCAACCGGGCACCTGGTAACGTATCACCTTAACATCGGCGAACTGATCGACGGTATATTTGAAAGCCGCATCTTTATTGCCGCATCCTGCAGCAAGCACCGCGGCGGAGACAAACATTGTCATTCGTAAAAGCTTCATTTCTATATGATTGTAAACAGTTTTTTCAAGGTCGCATCGGGGCCTGAAGCAAGCAGCTCGACTCCCGGACGGGCATCCGACAGAGCTATGCCGGAAGTATTCAGCACATCTGCCAGACGTCTGGCAACAGCCGGCGCCGGATCGATGAAGCGCACATCAGCTGGCGCAATACGCTGCATAAGGGGCAGAAGGAAGGGGTAATGTGTACATCCCAGAACTATGGTGTCGGCTCCGGCCTCAAGCAGCGGCTCCAGGCTCGCACGCACCACTGACTCGGCATGCGGGCTATCCAGATCGAGACTCTCTACCAGTTCCACGAAGCCCTGCCCGACGCGTTCGACTATACGTACGGCATCGGCATACTGGCCCTTGGTATTCAAGTATTTTGCCGCCTTAAGCGTTCCTGCGGTGGCAAGCACTCCTACGATTCCGTTACGGGTACCGCTGGCGGCAGGTTTCACCGCCGGTTCCATGCCGACAAACGGAATCTGATATTCCGCCCGGAGGCTCGCTATTGCAGCGGCGGTGGCCGTATTGCACGCAACCACTACCGCAGAAGCCCCCTTGGAAAGCAGCAAATCCGTGACGGCCCTGCTGCGGGAGGTCACGAATTCCGCTGTCTTTTCTCCGTACGGACAATATGCGTTATCCGAGAAGTATATAAAACGTTCATCAGGGAGAATCTTCCGAATCTCCCTGAGAACTGAAAGGCCGCCTGAGCCGGAATCGAATACTCCGATTACCGCCATATCATTTGGCAAGCTGTCCAAGAACTTCGAAGCAGGCTCTGCCGTCTTCGGTAACAGTCATCTGGTACACGGTATCATCTACCTTATAGTAGGTGTTGCCTTCGAATTCGAACTCCTCGTAATCCTCGGGCAGAGTATCTACCAGAGCGCCTGCAGGAGGCACGATTACGATATACTGTCCGTCCTCTCCCTTTGCATAGAACACACCGTCGTTGTAGAAGTACTCCGTGCCGGCGGCAGCATAGCTGCGGACCAGGTTAAGCGACTTGGCAACAGGTGCCGAGGTCTCTTCGGTCAGGGCGTTAAGGGCTATTGCAGTGAAGACCGCATCTGCCAGAGGAGTGAACACGTAGCCGAAAGGAGGGCGGCAGACCCAGTAACGGCCGGCGTAATAGCGATACCAGATATCATCCCAGAAGTAATAGTCTATTCCGTGATAGATCCTGTGTATGTAGCGGGCAGGAGGAGCCAGGACGTAGCGTCCGTAGCCATGGTGGCCGTAGTGGCTGAACCGGATAGGACGGCCGCTGAGCTCGCGATGATGCATAGGACGGGGTGCGCGGTGTCCAGGATTGTGGTTCACATGCACGCGGCCCATGTGAGCGGGTGCCGGTCTGTGACCGTCTGCATAAGGACGGGCGCCGGGTGCGGGCCTGGGTGCCACATGTCCTGAAGGACGATGGGCGCTGCCGGAGTGACCTGAAGGACGATGGGCGCCTGCCGAAGGACGGTTGCCCTCATGCGAAGGGCGGTTGGCGACGTTGCCGGAAGGGCGGTGTGCAGTTGCACCGTCATGCGAAGGACGGTTGGCGACGCTGCCGCCATGACTACCGGTGGCCGGACGGTCGGCGCTGCTGCCGGAATGCCTCTGCCTGTCGCCGGACGGATGAGTGTAGCTGCCGCCATTAGAATGGCTGACGCTGCCGGTAGAACGGTTGACGCTGTGGCCGCCTGCGGGACGGTCTATGCTGCGGCCGGCAGAAGAGCTGTGGTGGCTGCTGCCGATGGATGCGGAACTGCCGGAACGGCTTGGGCTGCTGCTGGAGTGGCTGGGGCCGCTGCTATGGCTGTATGAAGAAGAAGCACTGGAGTGAGAAGCACTGCCGTGCCCGGAAGAGTGGCCACGCGACTGGGCACCGAGGGGGAGAGCAAAGATGACGGCTGCCGTCATCAACGCTGCAAGTCTGATCAAGTGTTTCATAAGTCAGTGGTTTTAACGATAAATGTAGTACTTTTCCGACAAGCTCCGGAAATCTTCTATATCCGCTGTCCAGTAGCTTAGTATATCAGACACCCGGAAACGCTTGCTGAACTCCTTACTGACAAAATCCGTTCCACAAACCTTATTGAACATGGATAATCTGTCTTTGGACAGTTCAAAAGGGTCTTTTTTGTATAATTCGTACACCGCCTGCATCACGTAAAACTGCACGAGAGTGATAGGAGCAGCCTCGTAATCCGTAAAGTAATACTGCACGCCGTGAATGAGTTTGCGGGCACTGCTGCCGTAGAAAGGAGTATAGTGCACCGTCCTCCAGGCAACCCCGGGAACCTTGTAGCCGTCAAGTTTGGCCTTGAGTTCGTCGGCATCAATCCACTCTGCGGCAAAAGCATCAAACGGGATGGTGTAACCTATGCCGATATTCAGATAATCATGAAACTCCCCTACCAGGCCCGCGCAGGGGTAGCAAACGGCGCTCCTGGGATAAGGGATGTTGGGAGACGGCATCACCCAGGGCAAGCCGGTCTTGTCGTAGGTCATGCTGCGCTCCCAGCCCTCCATGGGCACCACCGTAAGCTGGCACTTCAGCGGCTCCTGGTCGCCCTTCTGCCCGCGGTTGAGCCCTTCCTCGTTGATAAGAGTCGCAACTTCTCCCACCGTGAGGCCGTACACATAAGGTATACGGTACTGGCTCACGTAGGAGTAGAATCCCTCCCGCACCACGCTGCCTTCGACTTTCAGGCCACCTAGCGGATTGGGACGGTCGAGCACCATAACCGGTATGCCCATGGAGGCACAGGTGCGCATCGCAAGTCCAAGGCAGCTGATGAAGGTGTAGGAGCGGGTGCCGACGTCCTGAATGTCGTATACCAGTATATCGATGCCCTTCAGCATCTCCGGTGTGGGCTGACGGGTGGCGCCGTAAAGGGAATACACCGGCAGGCCGGTCGCCTTGTCGTTTCCCGACTCCACTTTGCCGCCCGCCCAGATGTCGCCGCGTACGCCATGCTCGGGGGCGTACAATGCCACCAGGTTCACGTTTTCGTTCAGTATGTCGATAGTCGGGCGGAGCTGCCGGTCAACGCCGCTGGGGTTGGTCAGCAGACCCACGCGCTTGCCTTGCAGGCCTTCGAACCCGCGGTCGCGGAGGACTTCGATACCCGGTTTGACCTGGGCACCGAGATTTATTCCGACGGTAAGCGCCGCCGTACAAAGAAGGTGACGCAGAAGGTTGCGATACAGCATATCATTACAAGAATAAAGAATCCGACATATCCGAGGGCCTCCTGCAAGTATCCGGCCACAAGGCCCGGCAGCATCATGGAAAGGGCCATGAAGGCCGTGCAGATGGCATAATGCGAGGTCTTGAGCGGGCCCTGGGAGAAATGCATCATATAGAGCATGTATGCTGAGAAACCGAAGCCGTAGCCAAACTGGTCCAGCACGACGCAGCTGCCGACCACCCAGAGATTATCCGGCTGGGCGATGCTCATGAAGAGATATACCGAGCACGGAAGAGCGAGCGCCAAGGCCATGGGCCACAAGCACTTGCGCAGACCCATACGGGCGGCGGCGAGGCCTCCGAGTATACCTCCTGCCAGCAGGGCCACCACTCCGAAGGTACCGTATACCACTCCGTACATATCTGTAGTGAAACCGAGGCCGCCCACTTCTGCAGGGTCTTTAAAGAAAGGAAACAGCATCTTGACGGAAAATGCCTCCGGCAAACGGTACAGCAGCATAAACAGAATTGCCAGCCACACCCCTTCTTTTTTGAAGAAGGACGCAAAGGCGCCGCCGAACTCTTTCATAACGTCTGCCGCATTACGCACCTCCCCGGCGTTTCTGTCGTCCGACGGTTTGGGGAGAGCGAATAAATGGTAAACAGTGAAGACCAACAATATGGCGGCGGAGATAATCATTGTGATCGACCACGCCCTGGGAATGTCTCCCATACGACGCTCAAGTATGCCGGCCAGCACTACCAGGACGCCCTGGCCGAAGACGGAAGCAATGCGGTAGAAGGTGCTCCTGATGCCCACGAAAGCCGACTGCTGCTTCTTGTTCAGCGCAATCATATAGAAGCCGTCGGCTGCAATGTCGTGGGTGGCCGATGCGAAAGCGGCTATGATGAACAGGATCAGCGTTACGCTGAATGTGCTGAGCCGTACGCTTGCGGCCGTGAGTGCGACGGCTGCCAGCATTACCAGCTGCATAGACAGAATCCACCAGCGTTTGCTGCGGAAGATATCGACAAAGGGGCTCCAGAGGGGTTTTACCACCCACGGAATGCTGATAAGGCTGGTCAGCAGGGCAAGTGTACCGTTGTCCATGCCCATATCCTTGAACATGATCAGGGATATGGTGTTGACTATGAAGTAAGGCAGGCCCTCGACGAAATAGAGCGTGGGGATCCAGAGCCAGGGGGTCTTGCTATTGAATGTCCGCATCTGTATAATAATGCTTTAGTATTTCTTTATATCCGTATCCTTTGCTTGCCATTACGGCAGCTCCGATCTGGCAGAGGCCGACTCCGTGGCCCCAGCCTCGTCCTTTGAGGATTATGGTGTCCCCTTCCGTTTGTATCTCGAAAGCTGAACTCTTGAGATGCGATGTACTGAGAGCACGGCGTATCGCCAGCTCCTTGCCAATGACCTCCGTATGCTTTGTGCCTTGGATGCGGAGGTATTTTATACGGCCGGATGCGCCCCGCTCAACGGGTTCCAGAGTTTGTATCTCGCCGAAATCTATACCGGTGCGGTTTTTGACCAGTTCCGACAGTTCCGTCCTTGTATACCTCTGCTCCCAGTCGTGGAAGTCGGAGGTCTCCAGGTCATAATCGTTAAGCACCTGGGAGAGAATAGCCTGGTCGTGGCAGTCGCAGAACGGGTCTTCAACGCTCTGCAGGTATGGGTAATCCTTATCTTCCCAGCAGGTGCTGAAGAGTTCGGTACGGCCTCCGCAGCATTTTGAAAAACGCGCGTCGCAGACCTTACGGTCTGGACGACTATTATCCCCCTGCACCCCCAGGGGACCCACCCCCGAGGGGTCGGCTGCTTGCAGCCGGGGGGCAACGTGTTGGCGAACGCTGTTAGCGTTCCCCCCGACACCCCCCTCGTCGCTTCGCTCCCTAGCTCCTTCGTAACAGAGGATCTGGCCCCAGGTCTGGTCTATGGCCTTGCGGACGTTGGCACCTACGGCGGGCGTCAGGCCCTGGTAGCGCTGGCAGTGATCGTCGGCGCAAACGTCATAACGCTCGTGAGGAATGGCAGATTCGGCGGTCTCCGGATGCTTGCGGTCCTCGATACGGGCAAGCAGCCAGCTGCGGGAGATGACGGCGTGTGCTTTCAGGAATTCCAGGGAAGCGTCGGCACGCATCTCGGAGGATATCACGCTTATCAGGTAATCTTCGATTCCCACCTTGTTGATGGCGGTGATGCGGTCGCCTTCGGCAATGAACTTAAGGGAGCCGGCGAACTTCTGGGTCTGCGTGCGCTGCCAGTGGAAGTCTATGCCTATGGGGACGTTGCGCAAAATGAACGACGGTTCGGCAAATAATGTCGAAGGGGTAACGGAGTCGAAGTAAAGCTCGTCGTACAAGGCTCCGTTGTAGTTGATGCGGCCGTTCTTGACGCTGACGTGCTGCGGGCCGGCTCCGTCCGAGATTATTTCGAACTCGATTTCTACGGCAGACATTATGCCCACCTCGATCTCCTGCTGGGTGCGGGTAAGGCGGGAATCGATCATGGCCTCGTCTTCCGCGCTCACGCTCACTTCGGAGAGCATTTCTTCGAGCAGGGCAGGCGTCGCCTTGTCGAAATCGGCCTCCTGAGGGGCTACGAAAACGCCTGCCATTTCTGCAGCACCGGGACCTATCGTGAGGTGGTCGGGGCCGTCGGTGTAGAAATGGTGCGACCGGAGCTCTGTACGCAGGACTACCATTACGCGGTACTCGTTGCACTCAGGCTTATACCAGGCGTACAGGTTGAACCGGGGCTCCATGCCGGGATCGGCCACGGGGCAGCAGTCCAAGAACTGATAGAAGAGCTTGGCCAGGGACTTGGTGGTATCTGCTTTGATGCACCATACGCCGCGGGTAAAATGGCGGTAATGGTACATCCTGGCGTCCTTTACCTGCGACAGAGGGTCGCCGGGAGCGTCCAGGAAGGCGTCTACGGCCGTTTCGAGCGGCAGGGACCAGCGGGGTACGGCCTGAAAGTGAAGGTGGTCAGGAGCGGACGCGCCGGCCCTGGGGCCGTTATAATACACAGTGTAGTTCTGGTAATTCCATGCAAAGTCCAGCATGTCCGGCAGGTGGTGCCAGATGGCTTGCGGGAGATGCTCGGAACGTGCTATCACTAGGTGATTGTTGAAGATGGGGTACGGGTTGACCTGTATGTTGTACAGTCGGCCCTTCCGGCCCTCGAATTTGATGTGGAACTGCTCCGGCGGGCGATTGCTCTCGCACAGGAAGCAAGGCCTCGCGGCCAGGGTCGCCTCATCTATCTTTGCTGTGCTGGAAATTATTCTGCTGGGATTGAACTGTATCTTCGCTTCCAGTCCGCCTACTTCGAGAGTGCGGACGCGCATGGATTTAAGAGCCCTGAAATTGGCAGCGGCCAGCGGCCACACGGACAGCTGATCTTTGATGAATTTGCCTATCTGATCCATTACAACAGTGCCAGGAGGCTATCTTTGATCATGGGGAACTCCTGCTCGAAATTAGGAGTAATTATGTTTTTGCCGAATGAAGCTTCAAGAGTGGGGATATCCCACCATTTGCCTTCTGCGACTTCAACGCCGTCCGGCTTTAGGTCGAAGCTGCCAACCGCGGCAAATACGTTTACAAGTTCCCTCTCTATATTTGATTCGAATACGTAGGTGCGTATGGGAAGCGGATTGAAGTCGTAGAATCCCAGCTCTTCGGCAGCTTCGCGGAAAAGGGCTTCCCGGAGGTACTCGCCGTAGTTGACGTGGCCGCCTACCGCCGTATCCCAATACAACGGGAGGAGGGATTTACTGGCGCTCCTGCGCTGGAGATATATCCTTGAGTATCTGTCTATTATGTGCAGGTGCACAACCGGATGCAGCGGTTTGCTGCCATGGTGAACCCAGGAACGCGAAGCTCTGGAGACCACAGTCCCCGAAGGCTCCACTATGGGGAGCATCTCCCTGCCGGCCTTGCTGCCTGGAGCGAGGGGGGCGACGCTAACCGGGTAAACCAAGTCCATCTTCGGGATAATTTAAGATTTCGAGTTCTTCCGGGGAATAAAGGAGCTTGTCCGTGAAGTCAGGGGCTACGCGGGACAGGATGAAGAAGGCCAGAAGAAGGACCAGGGCAACCGAAACGATGCCGATAGTCCAGCGAAGCGGCTTGGGAAAGGGACGGGTAACGGAAGCACCTGTCTTCCCGGCAAAAACTGACACATTTTCGGCCGATTTGCGTCCGTTTGCCGGTTTTTCCTCCCGTTCTGACACATTTTCAGCCGTTTTGCGTCCGTTTGCCGTGGTGGTAACCAGATCGCCAAAGTCGGGAAGGGCACGGGCAGGTGCCGAGTGAGTCTTCAGGGAAACTGCAGTAAGACCGCAGGCATCCGGGGAGATGTCGAGCGTCTCATCGGCAACAAAGAAAAAATGATTCTCTCGTGTGGCGCGAAGACGGCCCAGGCCGGGCAAATCGACGCTCTTCTGCTGAACCAACTCGTTTTTGAGATTCTGTAGAAATTGATTCAGAACGGTTACCGCCTCTTCCGGGGCCTGGGGGTTGGCTCCTTTGTATAGATCCAGAAGCAAGGTGTCGTCAGAGACTTTTCCCGTGAAGGAAAGACGCCTGTACGGAGGGTTGATGGTGTAACCGCGGTCTGAAAAACTGGCCGGCATCTGTTCGGCCACGAAGGTCCCCAGGCCGGGAAGGCTCAGGCTGTCGTGGTCGAGCATTAGCTCGCTAATCATTCCAGACAAAAATTCCACATCCATAACAAGGCAAAAATACAAAAAAATCGGGAAAAAATTTGCAATTCTAAAAATTCAGCGTAACTTTGCAGTCCCATCAGAAATGAAGGGAAACATATTCCTCCTTAGCTCAGTTGGTTAGAGCACCTGACTGTTAATCAGGGGGTCCTGGGTTCAAGTCCCCGAGGGGGAGCCAAAGCGGACAAATTGGTTGAAAAATCGGTTTGTCCGCTTTCTTTTTCTCCGCAACCGCCTGATTTTAAGCCATATGTAAACAGGAACTCGTTCTTGGACAGAGGTTCAATATCGTCGTTTTCTTTGCGCCATACAATTCCATCCGGAAAAATGAGATTCTGTATAATGTGTTTGTGCCCAAGGCTTGATAAACGCCACAATTTAAGCATATTAGAACGCAGGCTCATTCCGTAGGTGATGTAATTGTCGAGGTTCAATATTTCTTTGTTCTTATCATCGAGTTCCTTCCGGATAGCGGTTATCTCACCTTCCACCTTTTCCAATTGTTTCATACACACTTCTTGCACTTTGGGCGTTGGTGCAAGGGCAAGGTTAGCTTCGATTCTCTCTCGTTCAGATTCTTTGTGGGCAAGGTTGGTTTTAATGGAAGCTACTTCTTCCGCATTCCTTTGGTTGAGGATTGGGAATGCTTTGCGCAACTGCAATTCCAGCACTTCTGAGAAATCTTCAGGTAATGCAATTCCTTCAATCCACCCCATAAACGCTTCGTTTGCTCGCGTGGTTGACACATTGCACTTACAGTTCTTTCGGCTACACATATAATAGCCAACTTCCCTACCGTACTTTTTCCGCATTTTGGTGCTTAGTGCAGCAGTTAGGTTATGACCGCAAACAGGACATTTAAGCGACCCTAGAAGCGGCGCATATTCCTTATTTGTTTTTGTTTCATAACCCCGGCTATGAGCCATTTCAGTTATTTTGTTGACTTTGGCAAAGACTTCCAATGAAACCAATGGCTCTTGCGCACCCCTTATAATCTCTCCTTGTAGATAATTATGGGCATAATAACCAGCATAAAAGATATTATGAAATATCTTTGACCACTGCTGTTTTTCTAGTGTCAACCCCATAGCAGATAATCTATCCGCTACTTCTTCATTTGACAAATTCTCATCTGCTTTGATTTGAAATGCCATTCCAATTAGTTTTCCAGTTTCATTGACGGTAATGGTCTGTTTCGTTTTTGTAGTCTTCATTTCATAACCCATCGGAGCCTGATGAAGCCAACGTCCACTACGCAGGGCTCTCGCCCCGGAATCTTTAACAGCTTGCGACTTGATTTCATTCTCGCGGTTCGCCATCAATAACTCCATCCCTTGCTGCATTTTACCGTCAGCAGTCCGTGCATCGTAGGACGAAGTCGCACTGAATACAGGAATCCCCCTTTCCAACAGTTCATCAATTATCGAGAATGACTTCGTCCCTGTTCGCGTAAAGCGATTGGTACTGTATACAATGACCGCATCTATCCTGTTCTTTTTGTCCTTGACAAATCTAAGGACCTCATTGAAGCGCTTTCGATTGGTATCTGTCTTGGCACTTTCAGATTCACCATCAAAAGTTTTAACAACTTCATATTTGTTTCTTGCAGCCCACTCGTTGCAGACATGCAACTGTGCTTCGGGACTGAATCCTAATTCTTGTTCCTTGCTGCTGACACGCTGGTATATCACTGCTCTGCCGCCGTGCTTTAATACCACCTTCTTTCCTTTGCCAAACTGCTTAAAAGCGTTTATATCAATACTTCCCATAGCTATAATTGTTGAATGCTTCTACCGCTATTATTGCTAAAATATCCGCCAACTGTCCGGCTTGTTCAATTGTCAATTGTTTGTGACCACAAACTGTTATTATATCATCTACAGATAATCTTAAATCGTTCACTTTACCCTGTAAAGTTACAGTGGTGCTAATGCACCTTATTCGCTTTCGGCTCCGGGGGATAAACCTGCCCGGACTTCTGTTCGCCAAGGGATGCTATGACCTTTCAGCTATGGCTGGGGAGAAAAATGTAATGAGGTGTCGAAATATTTGCAATGCCCGAATCGAGCTTATTTCGTTCAAATATATGTTCAATTTAGGAGAAAAACAAACCAGCTACAAGCAAAATTCTTTTTTCATCCGCTGGACCGTGGAAACACCCACATTGCAAATCTTGGCGGTGTCTCTTATGCTACATCCTTTCTTCAGATATTTAATTATATCGGCGTGTTTCTCAGCTTTCCGTTCCCTGCTCTCTGCGGACCCTGGCTTACGGCCCATTTTTACGCCACGAGCTTTGGCTTGCTCACGGCCACTGTTAAGCCTGAATTTAATACTTTCCAGTTCAAGAGAATTTGCGAGACTTAGACACGATAGAAGTACAGGGGCAAATATTGAGGGCTTACCGTCGGAATCCAGCAAGGTAAACTGTTCTTTTTGGGCATAAAGGTTTACGTGGGAGTCCATAAGGTCCTTCACAAATGTCATTGTATCAAATACGGAACCCCTGTTGATACGGCTGAGTTCACTTACAGCGAGTACTCCAATACTGTTGTCTTTGCAGTACTTGACACACTCGTTGAGGACAGGGCGGTTTGTTCCGTTCCTCGCGGTCAAGTGCTCTTCATACACCATTGCAACTTCGTAATTGTTGTATTTGCAATAGGCTTCCAAGTCTCTTACCTGACGGTTGGTGTCTTGTCGGCTTTCTAGACTGCCGGAACTGGAGGTGCGAGCGTAAATGACAGCTTTCATCGTGTTCGGAAATATCTTTGATAAAGTTGAATTCATTTTAGAGCCCGTATTCATTGCGGTCACAGATTTATTTGAATACTGCCCATTTCTGACTACAGCACCCGGACCAGCGTCTCGTAAGAAAAGCACCTGAATGCATTGCGGTCAAGGTCCCAGTATGTACAGTTACCGTACACTTCGTTGGGAGTTCCGTTGCCGTTGATTCTGGCTGCAATGAATCCGCCTTGGGGCAGACATCCGGTAGCCCGGCGTATCCTGCCAGTGCTTTTTTTAATAAATTCAAACGTAACGACCTCGCCCTTGGCAAATCGTTTCTTTAACTCAGCGACCATAGCCATCTTGATTCCGAGGACGATGGGGTTGATATTGCCATTGGTTTTAGCGACCATATAGGCTGCTCTCTTGATGTCGGTGTTGGTTAGTGCGATTGCGTTCATAATTGTTGTCTTTTGCTAATGCAAATATACCGCTAATATTTAATATATGCAAGTTTTTATGTTGCTTATTTTGAATATCAGCCACTTTTATTTATATTTGCCTGTATGCAGGATAAAAACAAGCAAGAAAGGACGGTCGTTCACCTAGAGAAGGATGGACGGCATTACTATTATGGAAATTTGAAAGCGTTGACAGACCATTGGGATAAAGATGCGATTGGTGTATCACACTCGTATCTAAAGAACCTCAACATTTCCGAAGAGCATCCTTTCCAGAATTCCAAGTGCACAATACGTCGCGGGGTCATTGTGACTTCGCCACGAGCTTCACATAGATTAGAAGATGTCACGGAAGATATACGATTATAACAAGTGTTATGAGATTGCACAGCAGTGTTCAAGTTCAACAGAGATGAAGAACTTGAACGGTAGTGCATATAATGCTGCTAGGAAGAATAACTGGATTAAAGACTACGCTTGGTTTGTGAGGAAGCAGCACACACCATACACGTACGAGGAAGTATATGAGATAGCCTTGAATTACACCTGTTCATCAGATTTCCAGAAAGGGAATGGAAGCGCCTATGGTAAAGCCAGAGAGAACGGCTGGATAAAAGACTATACGTGGTTCACAGTTAAACAACACGCTCCTTATACATACGAAGAATGTTTTGAGATAGCGAAAAAATATAAGAGCAGAGTCGAATTTGCCAGAGGTGCTGTGGCACCGTATAATGCGGCACTTAATCATGGCTGGCTTGATGACTACACGTGGTTTGAGTCCCCCCAGAAACCATATAATTACTGGACAAAGGAGCGGGTTAAAGAAGAGTCAAAAAAGTTTAAAACCCGGGGAGAATTTCATGACCAATCTGGCACTGCATACGGTAAGGCGCGAGTCAATGGCTGGCTTGATGAATTCACCTGGCTCAAAGATGACAGAATAGATTTTTCAAACGACAAGATTGACTGCGTATACGCATATGAATTCGAAAACTATCATTCGGTATATGTAGGTAGAACGCTCATGAGAAGAGCCCAAGAACGTGATTACGAACATATGTTCACAGATTCAGATGCCGTTGTTCTGTTTGCCAGAGAGCATGATGTTCCCATCCCCCCTATGAAGGTATTAGAAACGGGCTTAACCTTAAAAGAAGGAACTGAGAGGGAAGGTTATTATCTAGAGTATTATCGCTCTAATGGCTGGAACACATTGAATCGTGCAAAGACTGGCGGAATCGGTTTGTTGTTTAGAAATAAGTGGTCAAAAAGAACTTGTCGTGAAGAAGCTAAGAAGTACAGAACCCGAGCTGAGTTCGCAAAAAAAAGCCCGGGCGCATATGAGGTCGCAAGAAGTAATCAATGGCTTGATTCATACCCTTGGTTTGAAGAAAAGAGAAAGATAACTGGGTATTGGGAAGATTACAAAAACTGTTATGACGCAGCATTACAATGTCAAACAAAATCGGAGTTTGCAAATAAGTTCAGTGCGGCATACCTAAGTGCACGGAAAAAAGGTTGGATTAAAGACTACGGGTGGTTTCTTACTGAGCAAGAGGCACGTAGTAAAGCAAGAACTAAGTGGCGCATAGAAGATTGTATTGAAGAAGCAAAAAAATACAAGTCGAAAAAAGAATTCTCCACTAATGCCCTTGGGGCATACAAAGCTGCACTACGATACAAAATAATGGATTCCTTCGACTGGTTTGAACCAACCTCTACTGTTCAGAGCAGAGCCATCAAAGCTGCCGTAAAAAGAAAATGGACTTATGATGTTTGCAAAGAATTGGCAAGGCAATCTAAGGGCCGTCAGGATTTTCGGAAGAAATCGTCAGGCGCATACAATGCAGCTTGGGAAAATGGCTGGCTCGATGATTTTTTCCCAAAGAAAGATTGATTCAAAATAACGAAGGTGATTCATTTTGTTGTAGTGAATCACCTTCTTTTCAATGGTCCAGTATGCAGTGGCAGGGGGTATTGTTAATATATCCCCTGTCATTGCATTTTTAGGATGTCCGTCCAGTTGATTTTGTGACGGCCACGCGAGAATCGTATGACCGTAAATAAATGGTAGAAGAACATATTTTTTAAAAACTCTTGACTGAGAAGGTCAACTGGAGCGGGCACCGATTTCATAATTGAAAAGTAATCTTTGAGTTCCTGATAATGTAGCCGGACTTCCAACCTGAAAAGCTTTTTCGGGTTGCCATAGTTACTGAGTATATAGTCTTTGTGGGAGTGGTTTAGAATTTCTGCACGTTTGTCATATGCTTGCACGGTCACTCCTTCGGTTTTGTTGTGAATGGCTTTCTTCTGCTGGATTGTAATCGTTGGATACTTCAGCCGGTCCAGAGTTGTTGAATACTCAAAGAAAACTCCCTCCAAAACGCCCTTGCGGTCCCTGACCGCTTTTCGGTTGATTATGGTTGTAACGCTCTTATCCCTCATCATTCTCTTAATGAACGCTGTAATATTGATAGAACTGTCACAGGCAAGGTCCACAGCCGTATAGTTATTGAGGGTCATACCCAAGGACTCCGGTAAGGTCAAAACGTCTTGAAGCCATTCACGGTCATATAGGATACGGTTCTCAATTTTATAAAAAACAAAATGGGTCTCGGCGGTCTCTGTGTACATATCAAATTTCATTTGCGCCACAGGCTCTCCGTCCTCAACGATATGAAAGAAAAACTTGTACCTATCATTGGTAATACGGTAGAACCGGTACAGGTCTATGTCAATATAATTCCCTACCTCAACGTTTTTGAAGCTGTTTAGGACATCCTCCTTGGCGGTATAGCAAATCCGCAATTCGTCAATAACGATTCCATAACTACCAGACATCGTTTTCAGGGTTTGACTCTGAGTTATTATCGGCTGGGCCATTGGTCTTGGGAACCAAGGACCATGTTTGCCGGAGAGCCTGGGATATTTTATCGTTCCAGTCTTGGGTGTGTTTAATGTTCTTAGAGAGCATCGTCTGCGAGATTTTCTGCTTTGTCTCGCTCGGCATCTGCCGTTTGTAATTAGGTATCTGTTGCATATCGTATTTTGTTTTTTAATAAATAGTCCACAAAGGATAAAAAGTATAGTAAGTTGCATTGGCCATTTGCTGATAGATGGAAAACATTTTATGGCCAACAGTTTTTTCGCATTTTTTAGGGCAAATTTTTCGCGCTAAACCGTTATAACCTACTAAGCCTATACCGGCTTGTAAACCTTTCTCTGCAAGTGTACAGAAAAGCTAGAGATGCAGTCTGGGAAAGAAATAAAGCTTTGAATCCTTGCCATTTTAGGGTGGCAAGAAAGCAGAAGATTTTTACAATAAAGTTTTGGAAGTAACGAATATTATCTTACCTTTGCCGAAGTCATTTATGTTATGCCATCATTGGTGGGATAAATGAAACGGACTCCTATCCTCTATATGGACGTCCGTTTTTTTAGACCCGTAAACTGAGGGGAGGTACTGAAGCAAGGAGGTCCGGCGTTCTTACACCCACTAATGATAATATAAATGAAAAGAAGAACGCGACCAGCATTTGTTCGCATCTCCGTTGGGGTGGAGTTAGCGAAGCTTGTCAAGGTAAAGGCGCATAAGCGCCATTATAATGGCAAAACCGTGAAGGTTCGTGGTCACTACCGCAGGTATTAGAGGTGCCTGATGTAGTTCAGACTTGAACTGTACCGCAAGGTACTCTACTCTATCCCCTCAGTTTTTTAAGAACAGGTCCAGCCAGGAACGGTTGGTATCAACAAAGGCAACTGCTTTTCCGAATTATTTCAATGGTTTATTTTTCAACCATCTACAGGAATGATTATTGCAGCATTTGTCGTAGAGCTATTGTCACATCTTTAAAGAAGAAATAGTATGGCAACGAAACTAGCAGCAAGAGTATTACTTTTCTTTCTTTTCGTATTCCTACGGATTGTCCCGGCACACGGGCAGTGTGATTTGCAAATCAGTTATTCCGCCAAGGATTTGAAAAAACCTGTTCACGGGGTATTGAGACTAACGCATCCGGATGGAAAGAGCACAGTGCTATTCAATGATAAGAGCAAAAAGGGGGATATTTGTTATCGCTTGGAACAAATAGGAGATTATCGATTGTCTGTATCTATTAACGGAGGCTCGTTGAAAAATGAGTCATTGGAAGAGCGTTTCAGCATCACAGGCGAGGAGTATCGAGTTGAGGCAAGTATCAGCTTTAAACTCGAACCCAAGGATAGGCATGACTGGAAGTGCCGTGATTCGATACCGTCTGGACATTTTCTCATCACGAAGTATTCCAGCCCTTCTCCATTTGTTAAAATCAAGTATCTTTATACCTTGTCCGGAAAAAGAGGTAAGTTTCCTGGGCCATACTTTTCGGTCATTAATGAAAGCCAGGATACTTTATATGGAGAATATCTAGGGTATTTCTGGGGGGCTTTATCCGCTTGGAAAGAGGATGGTTATAAAGCATTAGGGGCAATAATTGACACTAACTGTAACGAACATCTTCCATTGTACCCAGGCACTGAAACAATGGCAACAGTTGGAAGTTTTGGAATACCCATCCCATTGGGGAGATATCGCTTCAACCTTTATTATTCAACTGAAAGAAGCGGCAAAGGTGTACTTCATTTATTAAGTGATACCGACTCCTTCAGATGGTGGGGAGCTGTTGAGAATTGGCACCAGCTTGTATGCGATTTTGAGGTCGTCTCAATATTATAGGGGAGGCTGCATTTTCATTGCAAGCCCTGCACTTATTGTTTCATATAAAGGGACAACCAATCCCGGTTTTCGTCAATAAAAGCCACTACCTTCCGGAAGTCGTTCCAGAGGTTCAACATTTCGACTGTCTGGGGAGCCAAAAAAAGCACCGGCGAATCGCGGGTGCTTTTTTTTGCTACGGCTGGAAGCTGCGTGATGCGAAGGGAAGGGCGGTGCGGAGGGCGGTGTGCCAGTATTCCCAGGTGTGGGCGCCGTTGCGTACGCGGAGTTCGCTGTGAATGCCGGATGCTTTCATTTTCAGGTGCAGGTTCACGGAAAGGAGCATGAGACCGTCGTCGTCTCCGCAGTCGAAGAACCACTGGACGCCTTTAAGCTGTTCCAGCACTTCCGGAGATGCGTTATCCATAAATTTCAAGGTCGAGTGGTCGCAGACCGACTGGCATACTATACCAAGCTTATCATTTGGGTTGGTGTTCTTTGCCACTGCGTTTGGCTCATTGTCCAGCCATGCGCTCATGGCGTAACAGCTTGAGAACATGTCCGGATGGCGCTGACAGTAAACAGTACTGCCACCGCCGCCCATGGACAATCCCATAACTGCACGGTGTCCTTTGTCGGCTATGATGCGATATCGGCTTTCCACTGCCGGTACAAACTCCTTGAAGAAGAAGTCTTCATAACTCCAGCCGGGCATGTTGAAATAGCCGTTCCATTCGTTATGCGCGTCGGCATGGCCTGCATTCGGCATAACAATCACCATTTCCCGGGCTTCGCCGGAAGTAATAAGCTCGTCTGCAATGGGCTTCATGCCGCCACGGTTCATCCAATCCGTGTAATTGCCATAGAGGCCATGCAGCAGGTACACTACCGGATAGCTTTTTCCGGAATCTGCATATCCTGCCGGCAGATAAACGTTGAATTTGACTTGGGAGTCCAGAATGGCGCTCCTGAGGCTATCAGTAACAATCTTTCCGGATGCGGCTCCGGCAGTGACGGATGCCAGCATCAAAGCTGACAATGCAAATATGATCTTCTTCATAACTGGTCGTTTCCTACAAAGTTCGTAAAAAAGAGCGTATATCCAATAAAATACGTACCTTTGCAGCGCGACGGCGAGTTGCCGTCAAGTGTAACAGGCACCACTTAAAAAACTGCAAATGAATAATAAATACTCTACTACTTTTCTGCTGATGGCAGTGCTCTTCGTAGTCTGCCTCATTGCATCCAATCTTTTTGCAACCAAAGTAATCAGCATCCTCGGAATCAACCTTCCCGGAGCTGTTGTCATTTTCCCTATTTCGTATATCATCAATGACTGCATCTGCGAAGTATGGGGTTTCCGCAAGACCAGGCTGGTTATCTGGACGGCGTTCGCAATGAATTTATTCGTCGTGCTTGTCGGCCAGTTGCTGGTATGGATGCCGGCCGCCTCTTTCTGGGACGGAGCCCCGCACTTTGACTATATGTTCAATATGGCACCACGAGTGCTTACCGGGTCGCTCCTCGCATTCCTTGTAGGCTCCACCATCAATTCGCTGGTAATGAGCAAGAAAAAGCTTGCCGACAAAGGCCGCTTCTTCGGCGTGCGGGCCATTCTTTCATCGCTTGCGGGAGAGTTCGCGGACTCTATGATTTTCATGCCTATAGCCTTCTGGGGAACGCCTGTAAAGACTCTGTTTTGGATGATGGTCGCGCAGGTGAGCTTTAAAGTCTGCTACGAAATAGTGGCGCTTCCCCTTACTGCATTCGTTGTACGCAGGGTAAAAGACCACGAAGGAGTAGACACCTTCGACGAAGGAATATCCTATAATCCGTTTAAAATTACAGACGTATAGCATATGAGCAACACACGCAAGGAAGAGAATCTCAAAGCCCTTGGCCGCGAGACTAATTATAACCAGAACTATGCCCCCGAAGTACTGGAGGCCTTCGAAAACAAACACCCCGACAACGACTACTGGGTCCGTTTCAACTGCCCCGAGTTCACGGCCGTCTGCCCAATTACCGGGCAGCCTGACTTTGCCGAAATACGCATAGGATACATCCCCGGCCAGCGCATGGTTGAGAGCAAGAGCCTTAAACTCTATCTTTTCAGCTTCCGCAACCACGGCGCCTTCCATGAGGACTGCGTGAACATCATCATGAAAGACCTCATTGCCCTCATGGAACCCAAGTATATCGAGGTGACAGGTTTCTTCCTGCCTCGCGGTGGCATAAGCATACACCCTTACGCCAACTGGGGCCGCCCTGGAACCAAGTACGAAAAACTCGCAGAAAAACGACTTGAAAACCACGAATAGCATGAAAACGCTCAGCATTCCCTTTCTCAAAAGCCTGGACAGCAACGACCTGGATACCGCCCTCGAGCTTGAAGGCACCCGTTTTTCCGTCGACCAGTGCAACTGGCCCGACGCCTTCCCCTACTCTCCTTTCTGCAACGGACGCATAGCCCGTACGGAAGATTCCATGGTGGTGGATTTCCGCGTGAGCGGACTCGACCTCAGGGTTCAGAATCTGGAAGACGGCGGATGCTCTTGGGAAGACAGCTGCTGCGAAATTTTTCTTCAGGTGCCCGGCAAGGAGGAGTACTGCAATTTCGAGGTGAATGCCGCCGGTTACATGACAGCAGCGCGCGGTACGGGCCGTGGCGACCGGGTATCGCTCACACCCGAAGAATTCTCTACCATAATCCGTATGGCCGACATAAAAGGCGCTCAGGATTATGCCGGAGGCATCTGGTCCTGGAGAGTTATTCTGATGATTCCCTTCGCACTGTTGGGCCTGGACCCGGAAAACCTTCCGGCGTCGCTCAGGGGTAATATCTACAAGTGCGGCGACAAGACCGCGCACCCGCATTTCCTGAGCTGGAACCCTATCGACACTCCGGAGCCCGACTTCCATCGCCCGGAATTTTTCGGCGAACTCATAATTTCTGAATGAAACACCTTGCCTCCCTCCTGCTTCTGGCATCCGTCTGGGTGTCGGCCTCGTGTTCGTCCCGCGTGATTTTGGGAGACGAGCGCTTCGATGTTTATCTTCCGATGCTGGAAGGCAAGCGGGTGGCAATTTACAGTAACCCGAGCGGAATCGTAGGCGACAAGGTCGAAGGCTGGTGCCTGAAAGGCGGTGAAGAGGTCACTGAGGCCGCTGCGGGCATACCTTTCGGCCAGCCGTCAGATTCATCTAACCCCGTGGTCTACGGCCCGCACCTGCTGGACGTGCTGCTGGAGAAAGGCGTGAACGTCAGCGCCATCTTCTCTCCGGAGCATGGCTTCCGCGGGACTGCTGACGCCGGCGAGTTGGTGTCGTCGGAGGTGGACGCCAAGACCGGAGTGCCCATCCTGTCGCTTTACAGCAAACATTCGATGATGCCCGACGAGGCCGACATGGACAAGTTCGACCTGCTGCTGGTGGACATTCAGGACGTGGGCCTGCGATACTATACGTATTACGTCACGCTGCAGCACCTGATGGACGCCTGTGCCGTCTACGGCAAGCAGGTGGTGATCCTGGACCGCCCCAACCCCAACGGATTCTACGTCGACGGTCCCATCCTGGACATGACGTACAAGTCCGGAATAGGATCACTGCCCATCGCAATGGTGCACGGAATGACATTGGGCGAGCTGGCCCTGATGATGAACGGAGAGGGTTGGCTCAAGGACGGACTCAGGTGCGACCTGAGCGTGGTGCCTTGCCTGAAATACACCCACGGCATGCATTGCACCCTTATCCTCCCGCCGTCACCGAACCTCAAGGATATGCGTTCCATCTACCTCTACAGTTCAACCTGCTTCTTTGAGGGCACGGAGGTGACCGCAGGTCGCGGAACCCAGTTTCCCTTTGAAGTTTACGGCCACCCTGCAATGGAAGACCGCGGTTTCTCCTTCACCCCGCATAGCATCCCGGGAGCAAAGAAACCCCGATATATGGACAGGGAGTGCTTCGGAGTCGACCTGCGGAACAAGCCTCTGAAGGAAATCTGGGCGGAGCACATTAACCTGGAGTATCTGAAAGACGCCCTGGCGCACATGCCTGCAGACAGCGCCTTTTTCATGAACAACAATCACTTCGAGCTCCAGGTTGGCGTTCCATACGTGCGCGAAATGATTCTGGCCCGCCGCCCTTCGGAAGATATCCGCGCAATGTGGCAGGACGATGTTGCACGCTTCCGCGAACAGCGCCGTCCGTATCTGCTTTACGAAGAGTAACGCTTGTCAGGAGTTCTTCTGCGCGTTCTTGATCGGCTCCATGTGAATGGTGACGAAGGTGCCGGCTCCGAAACGGTCTCTCAACCGATGTTCTATCTCGCTCACCTTATCGTGAGCGTCGTTCAGTGACAGGTTGCCGTCCATACGCACATGAACTTCTATCGCCGTCTCCTTACCGATACGGCGCGTCCTGAGGTTGTGCGGCTCAATCACTCCGGGGCAGGAGCAGATGATAAAGAAGATTTCGTCCTCCAGGTCGCTGGAGAGGGAGCTGTCGGTCAGTTCCTGTATGCTGGTCTTGAAAAGGTCGACGGATACCTTTATCAGCATAGCGCCCACGATAACGGAGGCCATGGGATCCAGCACTGCCCAGCGCTCGCCGAACAAGATGGCGCAACCGATACCGACGGCGGCGGCCACCGAAGAAAGGGCGTCGCTGCGATGATGCCAGGCGTTGGCCACCAGGGCCTGCGACTCCAGCCGGCGGCCGGCGCGGGCCGTGTACTGATAGAGCAACTCCTTGACCACTATTGAGATAAGCGCAGCCCAAAGAGCCAGCATTCCGGGAACGTGCAGAGTCTCGCCCGAGATCCAATGAGCGATTTGCACGGCACCGTTCACTATGATACTGAGGGCCGCAGCTGCCAGAGCCAGGCCGATGAACAGGGTCGCAAGGGTTTCAAATTTGCCGTGCCCGTAATCGTGCCCCTCATCCTGAGGCTTGCCGCTGATACGGACGAAAACCAGGACAATGATGTCGGTAAGAAGGTCAGACAGGGAATGGACAGCATCTGCCAGCATAGCAGCACTGCCGGCCAGAATCCCGGCCAGAAACTTGAAGGCAGTCAGCAGCAGGTTACCCGCTCCGCCCCAAATGGTTACTTTGAATATTTCCTTGGTCCTGTCCATTGGCGTCGGCAATTATTCCGGGAGCGTCGCCAACATGGCGGCATGCAGTTCGGGGAATCGAACGGCGAATACCACGGGACGGCCTCCGTCAAGGAAGCAGTGGGTGCTTGTGGCTGTGCAGACAAGCTTTCCGGCCACTTTCATAGTGTAGGAGAAACTGAGTTTGAGCTCTGTCATCTCAGCTATTCTAACCTCTATCTCAATCTGATCCTTGAAGGTCGTGGTGTGCTTGTAATTGAGGCTGATAGACACTACCGGGGACACTATCCCCTCAGCCTCCATACGCTCATATCCGTAACCTAACTGGTCCATCCACCAAATGCGCGCCTCTTCCATGAAGCGCACATAATTGGAATGGTGTGTAACGCCCATGCGGTCGCACTCGTAGTACTTGACCTCATGGACGTAGGGTTTAACTACTTTCATCACTTTTTGAACTTCAGCTGCGCCGAGCAAGACTTACCGTTGCCGTCTACAACCTCCACGGTGAATACGTTGGTGGATGCGGACAGGTCAGGTATAAGTCCGTAGATAAAGGAGAAGTCCAGCTTGACTGCGGTCTTGCCGGAAATGACCTTGGGCGAAGGGAACTTGAACGAGTCCTCGGCCAGCGGATCATTTATGAGGTCGATGACAAGGCCCTTGTCGGTGGTTCTGTTGGAAATATATTTTTCCAGTTCCGGAGCCGCACCGAACTCAAGTTTTACTTTAAGGTCCTGAATCTTTCCGGGAGCGCTGACGTTAATGGACGAGGGGCCGGGCTTGGCAGGAGAATATGAATTAAGATCCACCACAGCGAAATCAGGGTTGTCGCCCCAGCTGACGGCAGGCGGTACAGTATAATGGAACTTGGCCAGCTTTGCGACGCTTCTGCCGGACGCATCAGTAAGCTTGATGTCGACAGTGAAATTGATATCGTTTGGCATAGTCTGCTGGTTCGCCAGAATGGCAGTCAGTATGGCCTCCAGATTAAGGCTGCTCATAGTCTGGCCACGGAGCGCCGTGCCTGCAGCCATACCTGATCCGGTAAGGAATAAAGCCACCTTGGAATCATCCACTATGTCGAATACAGGAGCCTTGTTCGATGTGCCCTGATTGGAAGCAATACTGATGTAGTTGTTTGCAAGCATGGAGTAATCTCCCAAGCCCAGGGCAAGGGTCGCCGACTCTATCTTTGCAGGGGCGTTCAGGGATATAGTGGCATCTCCGCCGGCGCCAAGTTCGAACACGGCAAACTTAGGGTTTGCCGGCCAGGCGATGGAAGGAGCTTCCTGGTCTGTCTTATTGCAAGCTACCAAAAGCACTGCAGAGAGTGCAAATAAAAGCAATCGTTTCATCTTACCAGTTCTTTAATATTTTTCAAAATTAGTGTTTTTTTGCGGAAGAGCAAAAATCAAGCCTTCGTTTTATGCCTGGTCCGGCGCTCGCGATTCCACAAGCCGTAAATCTCGCTGACGTTCCCTGCCGTAATAAAGGCCTGAATATTCTGCTTACGGATAAACTCCATAAGATTGGCGAACTCATCCTGGGTCAGAAGGGCCTGTATCTCAGTATTCGCGTCACCGCTGTAACCGCCCCGTACATCATACAAACTGCATCCTCGATGCAACCTTTCAATGACGTACTGGCGAATTGTTTCATGCTCCTTGGTAATGATACACACACGCTTGCGCTTGTTGAGGCTGGCCATGAAATAATCCAGGGCAAGGCCGTTAAGCCAGGTACCCACGAGACCTGTAACCACGAGGCGGAAAGGGTTGATAGCAAAGGCGGTACAGCAGATTATCGCACCGGCCACAGTTACCGAAACCCCGATGTCCAGATGCAGGTACTTGTTCACTATCTTGGCCAATATGTCGAGTCCGCCTGTGGAAGCGTTTATTCTGAAAAGTATGGTCTGGGATATGCTGACCAGCAGCACGAAGCAAACAAGGTCCAGAAGCGGATCCCCCATTACCGAGGTCATACCCGGTTCAATCAGATTCTGATAAGGGTATATCTTCTCCCAAAGCTCAAGCAGCGGTCCGAGAATAAGGGCGGTATAAACCGTCTTGGCCCCGAATTCCTTGCCTATCAGCAACCAGGCCAGCAACAGCAGAATGGCATTTATTACAGTAACCACCAAGGAAACCTTGACCGTGAGACCTGCAAGCCCGAAAAGGTTGGATATGACTATGGACAAACCTGTTATGGAGCCGAGGACGAGGTTGCTGGGCAACATGAAATAGTAAACCGCGCCGGCCGCAATCATCATACCTGCGGTCATAAGAAACAACTCTTTCCAGAACTTAAAGGTTGTCAGGTACTTAAGAACGTCGTTCATTTCAACTATGTAGTTAGCAGTTTCAAAGGTAAGGGTTTTTTTGCATTATTTGGCGAAAATCCTCATCTTTGAACAAAGAAAAAGACTATGCAAAGGACTCTCCTTTTCCTGACTATTATACTGCTGCTCCAGGCATGCAACGACCGTTCGTTCGAAGAACCTTCTGATGCTCAGTCAGAAAACGCTTATAAGCTGGAACAGGTAATAGTCCTCAGCAGGCACAACATTCGTTCTCCCCTCACCCGTTTCGGTTCCGTGCTGGACAGCCTCACGCCCCATAGGGACATGTGGCACGAATGGTCCGCCGATGCCGGCCGCCTCACTCTGAAAGGAGGGGTTTCCGAAACCCTCATGGGCCAGTATTTCAAGCTGTGGCTCGAAAGCGAGGGATTCATCCCTCAAGACTGGCAGCCTACGCCACGGGAAGCGCTGTTCTACGCCAATTCGCTGCAGCGCACGGTGGCAACCGCCCGCTATTTCTCTGCAGGTTTCGCGCCGGCAGCCGACATACGCGTAAAATACCTGCCGGGAAAGCTCAACAAGACTTTCCTGCCCATCATTACAGCAGACTCCGATGCTTTCCGGGAAGAAGCGGCACGGGAGAGGGACGGATTCATGCAGGAGGCCTTCTCGGACAGCCTAAGCAAAGCATATCCCGTCCTGGAAGAGGTGCTCGATTATTATGAATCGGAGTATTACAAGGTTCACGGCAAGCCGTTCGATGGCGATACGATAGAGTTCTTCGATATCAAAGGGGACGAGGCCAGGATGCGCGGCATGCTCAAGACGGCCCTGTCGGCTTGCGACGCCCTTGTGCTTCAGTCTTACGAAGAGGAAGACCTATGCAAAGCGGCCTTCGGGCACGACATAGGCGAGGAAGGCTGGTCCCGCATTGCGGACATAGTAACAATCTACCAGAACATCCTGTTCTCCGCCCCCATCGTAAGCCTCAACGTCAGCAAGGAGATGGCCGGTGAGATAGGGCGCGAACTCGGGCGACGGGGCAGGAAATTTACCTTCCTCTGCGGCCACGATTCAACCATTCTGAGCCTGCTGTCGGCCATAGGGACAGAGCCTTACGTGCTGGCAGGAGCCCTGGAACGGAATACCCCTATCAGCCTTAAGCTGGTCATCGAACGCCGCTCAAAAGGCGATGAACAATTCGTCCGCCTGCGCCTGGTCTATCCTTCCTGGCAGCAGCTCCGCGAGCTCCCTGCACTCGACCTGCAGAATCCTCCCATGAGCTGTGACCTAAGGCTTAAGGGCCTGAGCGTCAACGAAGACGGCTATTACCGTCTGTCCGATGTACGCAAGCGTTTATCAGACGCCGTGGCTGCCGGTCGTGCCGCCGCCGGCGGACTACTGCCCGATTATCTGAAACAATAACCATATGTTGCTGTCATTACTCATTTCGGTGCTGGCCATCGTTTCCCAGCCTAACAATCCGGTAGCCAATCCGGAAGCATGCGTCACTTGCGACAATGCCCGTTTCACAGTTCTCACTGACCGTCTGATCCGCATGGAATGGGCGGAAGACGGGGTGTTCGAAGACCGCGCCAGCCTGGCGATAGTCAACCGCAACCTGCCCGTACCAGTGTTCAAAGTAAAACGGAACGGCTCCGGGCTTACGCTTACAACCGGAAAACTCACCCTGAGCTACAAGGGAGGCCGGTTCGGGCCGGAAAACCTCAGCGTTAGCTTCAAGATGAACGGCAAGAACGTAACCTGGCGCCCCGGCACTCCGGCCAGCGGCAACCTGAAAGGCACCACCCGCACCCTGGACGGCTGCTACGGATTCGAAAAGCTGAGCCACAACGAGCAGGAGCTGGAAAACGGAATACTCTCACGTGACGGATGGGCGATAGTGGACGAGAGCTCCCGCCACCTGCTGGAAGCCGACGAATCCGACTGGGGCGAATGGGTACGGGAACGTCCGGAAGGCAACCGCACCGACTGGTACATCTTCGCCTATGGGCACGACTATCTCGCAGCCCTTCAGGACTTTACCAAGGTTGCCGGCCGCATCCCCCTGCCTCCCAGATACGTCTTCGGATACTGGTGGAGCCGCTACTGGATATACACCGACGAAGAGATTATGCAGCTTGCCGACGACATGCGCTCCCGCGACATTCCTGCCGACGTGTTCATTATCGACATGGACTGGCACGAGACCTGGAAGGACCTCGACAAGCGTAAGGGGCACGACGAGTTCAACCAGAGGCGCGGCTGGACCGGGTACACCTGGAACCGCGACCTCATCCCCGACCCCGCAGGACTCCTCAGCAACCTGCACGCCAAGGGCTTCAAGACGGCCCTCAACCTCCACCCGGCATCCGGAATACGCCCTTATGAGGACTGCTACGAGACCTTCGTGGCCGACTACCTCTCCCGCACCTCCGATTATGACGGACCGAAGGACTACATATACCCCGAGGGTGGCTACACCTTCGCCGGCAATAAGGAACCGAGCGGCCAGGCCGGCTGGAGAGCGCCCGTTCCCTTCCGTCTGGACCAGCAGGCATGGGCGGACGCCTACTTCAACTCGGTGATACACCCGCTGGAGCGGCTGGGCGTCGATTTCTGGTGGCTCGACTGGCAGCAGTGGCGCGAGAGCAAATATGTCAAAGACCTCTCCAACACCTTCTGGTGCAACTTCAGCTTCTGGAACGACAAGCTCCGCCAGACCCGTTCTCAGGGCCTTCAGGCACCGCGCCCCCTCATCTACCACCGCTGGGGCGGCCTGGGCAGCCATCGCTACCAGCTCGGCTTCTCCGGCGACACTTATGAAGAATGGTCTGTGTTGAAGTTCCTCCCCTACTTCACCTCCACCGCGTCCAACGTGGGCTACGGCTACTGGGGGCACGACATAGGCGGACACATGCAGCCCAGGGATCGCCAGCGGCCCCGCACGCCCGAGCTCTACACCCGATGGATGCAGTTCGGCGTGTTCACGCCCATCTTCAAGACCCACTCCACCCAGAGCGCCAACCTCGACTGCCGCATCTGGATGTATCCCGAGTACTACGATTACCTGAAGGAGGCCATACAGCTCCGCTACGCCCTCAGCCCCTATATTTACGACGCTGCCAGGCAGGCTTACGAGACCGGCGTATCCATGTGCCGGCCGCTGTACTACTATTATCCAGAGCTCAAAGAAGCCTACGACTGGAACGAGGAGTATTTCTTCGGCGACAACATCCTGGCAACAGCCATATGTGAGCCCATGGGGGCCGACGGAACAGCCTCCCGCAAGCTTTGGCTGCCGGCGGGCGAATGGTACGACATGGCCCACGGGAAGCTGCTGAAGGGCGGAAAGTCATACGAGCTGAGTTACACGATTGAACAGAACCCCTGGTTCGTGCGCGGCGGAGCCGTAATACCTCTGGCCGAAGAAGGCATATGCAACCTGCAGGAGGCTTCCAACGCCCTGCGCCTGATGATAGTGCCCGGCAACGCCCCCTGTAAGATAATCCATTACGAAGATGACGGCATCTCACAGAGCTACGAGAACGAGTATGCGCAGACGGTTATAGAAAAGGCCGTTTCCGGACGCAAGACCGTGCTGAAGATAGGCGCCCGCGATGGATCTTACGCCGGAGCTCCTGCCACCCGCCGCATAAGCATCCTGCTGGAAGGTGTCTCGGCTGCCCCCGCCGCGGTTTTGCTGAACGGCTCTCCCCTGCCGGCGGAAGCGATCTGCCTGGGTGGCGGACGTCTTACCCTTCAGTTGCCTGAAGCCCCCGCAAGCGAGGCATTAACTGTGGAGATCCGCTAAAAGAAAGCGTACTTGATTATAAGCCAGGCCATTACGCCTGAGCATACGAGTTTGAGGCCGGTGCCGAGGATAAAGCCGAGAAAGGCTCCCGCGCCGGCCTTGAATGCTGCCCAGACGCCTTTGTCGTTAACCATAAGTTCTCCTATGAACGCACCGAGGAGAGCGCCCATTACCACCCCGACAGGTGTAAAGAACATACCGGCAAAAAGGCCGATCAAGGCTCCGGTAGAGGCCGCTTTATGCCCTCCGGCCATGCGGGTCATGCCGGAAGGAATTATATAGTCCAGAATCGACACTATTACCGTAATCCCCAACCATACAAGAAGTATAGTGGTGCTCATAGGGTCCTCTACCGCCCCGGCCTTGTTGGCCAGATACACCAGAAGCATTCCTATCCAGCTCAGCGGAGGCCCGGGAAGGCCTGGAACTATGCTGCCGATAATGCCGACTATGGCCAGCAGAATCGCAAATACAATCAAAACTACCATGCTGCGAAAATAGCAATTAATTACTATTTTTGTACGCATTTATACTCAAATGAAGAAGCTTTCCATACAAGTAGAAGCCACCGTGGCCGGCAGCTACGACGTTGTGGTCTGCGGTGGAGGCCCCGCCGGTTTCATAGCGGCAATTGCCGCTGCACGCAGCAGTGCTCGCACGGCCCTGGTAGAGCAATACGGATTCCTCGGCGGCATGGCAACCGCAGGCATTGTGGCTCCCCTGAGCGTCTTTACATACAACGGGAAGAAAGTCATCGGCGGCATCCCGTGGGAATTCTGCGAGCGCCTCCAGGAGATGGGCGGCGGGCTGATAGAGAAGCCTCTTGGCAACGTAGCCTTCGAACCCGAACTCTACAAGCTTTGCTGCCAGCGTATGGTGCTTGAGGCCGGAGTAGACCTGTACATGCATTCGTACCTCAGCGGCTGCAAATGCAGCGACGGACATATCGAGGCCATCTTCATCGACAACAAAAACGGCACCGAAGCACTTGAGGGGCGTGTTTTCATCGACTGCACCGGAGATGCAGACCTTGCCTGGCATGCCAACGTGCCCATGCAGCCCGACGAGGGGCGGCCGTTGCAACCGTTGTCGACCTACTTCGTGCTGAGCGGAGTGGATACTTCAACTCCACGTATGCAGGTGGCGATGCATCACAACCGTCAGGGCGTCAACTGCCACTGCGAAGAGATACGCAACGAGCTGCTGGCCCACCGTGAGGAATGGGGTATCCCCGAATTCGGCGGGCCGTGGTTCTGCACCACCCTGCAACCGGGAGTCGTTACGGTAAACATGACGCGCACCGCCGCTGACGCAACGGACAACCGCGAATACACCCGCGCCGAATGCGAGCTTCGCGAGCAGGTGTTCCGCATGGCAGCCGTGCTGCGGGAGCATTTCGAAGAATTCCGCAACTGCTATGTAAGTGCTGTGGCCGTACAAGCGGGGGTTCGTGAGACGCGGCGCATACTTGGCGCGCATACTATTACTGGCGAGGAGTACGTGAACGCCTTCCGCTACCCGGACAGCGTATCCCGTGGAGCCCATCCTATAGACATCCATGTAGCCCACGGAGCATCACAGAACGTAACCTTCCTGAAAACACCCGCTTTCGTACCCTATCGGGCCCTGTACGCTCCGGACTTCGGCAACTTGCTGGTCGCAGGCCGCTGCATCTCCGCCGACAAGACGGCTTTCGCCTCGCTGCGCGTGCAGGCATCGTGCATGGGAACCGGACAGGCCGCCGGAGTCGCAGCAGCGATGGCCGCAAGCACGGGCTCTGCCGTTTCCGGCATAGACATTTCTAATCTGGTCGAACGGCTTATCCGTTTCGGTGCATGCATCGACTGACGGTATGGGAACCCTCGACTTAATCATACTACTTCTGTATTTTGCCGGGCTGGTGGCGGTGAGCCTGATGATGAGCCGCCGCATCAAGAACTCGGAAGATATGTTCATCGCCGGGCGCAACTCGTCCTGGTGGCTCTCCGGCGTATCGTCGTACATGACAATCTTCTCCGCCAGCACCTTCGTGGTCTGGGGAGGAGTAGCGTACAAGTCGGGCCTGGTGGCGGTTGTGGTGGCGATGTGCCTCGGCATTTCATCGCTCATCACGGGAAAATGGATTTCCGGCAAATGGCGCAAGCTTCGCATCAAGTCGCCTGGTGAGTATCTTACCGTGCGCTTCGGTCACAAGACCCTCCGTTTCTATACCATAGCAGGAATCGTGGGGCGCGGCGTGCATACGGCAGTCGCCCTGTATGCTGTTGCCGTGGTCATGTGCGCCCTGATTCAGGTGCCGGACGGCAGCATACTGGCCTCAACAGGGCATCCCGGCGATTCGGCACCTGGCTGCCTGAGCATCTGGTGGGCCCTGGCCATCTTGGGCGCCATTACGCTTATTTACACCATCGCAGGCGGCTTCCTGGCCGTACTGATGACCGATGTGATACAGTTCGGCGTCCTGCTGAGCGTAGTGTTGTTCATGGTCCCCCTGTCGTTCCATGCCGTAGGCGGAGTCGGCATTTTCGTAGAGAAAGCGGGAGCTATACCGGGCTTCTTCTCCGGCACATCCCCTACCTACACATGGTTCTGGCTAGTGCTCTGGATGTTCCTGCATGTAGCCATGATTGGCGGCGACTGGCCGTTTGTCCAGCGTTACATCAGCGTGCCGACGGTAAAAGACGCCAGGAAGAGCAACTATCTGATTGGAGTGCTCTATCTGCTTACTCCGCTTATCTGGTACCTGCCTACGATGATTTACCGGGTGCTTAACCCCGGCCCGGGAATGGATGTTGATCCCTCAGCAATGACGCGCCTTGGCGAAGGCGCCTACGTTGGGATGAGCAAGATGGTGCTGATGAGCGGAATGCTGGGAATGATGCTTGCCGCTATGCTTTCCGCCACCCTGAGCAATGTTTCCGGCACTTTGAACGTGTATGCCAACGTGTACACATACGAGATCTGGGGGCGCAGCAAGGCGGGTGAAGGGGCGAACGAGAAGCAGCGAATACGCGCCGGAAGGGTGTTTACGCTGGTTTTCGGGCTTGTGATTCTGGGCATCGCCATGCTGGTGCCTCTTGCCGGAGGAGCGGAGAAAGTGGTTGTGACTATACTTACCATGGTTCTGTGCCCTTTGTATATTCCGTCCATCTGGGGCCTGTTCTCAAAACGGCTTAGCGGAGGAAGGCTTATCCGGGCTATGATAGTTTCCTGGGTACTTGGCTTCAGCGCCAAGTTCCTGGTTCCTGCAGATGTTATTAGCCCCAGCCTCATCGAATCCATTTCCGGCTGTGTGATTCCTGTGGCTATTCTGGCCGTTATGGAGCTTTGGTGCAAGGCCAGGGGTATCACCAATCGGGGGCACGACGCCCTGCAGGAGTATCTGGATCCTTCTGCCGAGGTGGAACCGGGGCCGAAGGTCAAAGAAGCTACACGCCAGTATTCTTTCCTGGCTATCAACTGCTTTTGCTTTACGCTGGGGGCCATTGCCCTGCTGCTTATCGGCCTTTTACTGGCCGGCGACCCCAAGACGCTGGCAGTCAAGAATATAGTTTTTGCATTCCTTGAAGGTATAGCCGTTTTCGTTGGAGGCTATTTAACATACAGACTTATAAGAAAATGAGAAGAATAATACTGTTACTGAGTTTGGCGATAGGGGTGAGCGCAGCAGCGCAGTCGTTCGGCGGACTCCAGCTGGAACCTGAGTGCTCCGAATTCATCGTAAAACAGGGTCGGGGACGCGCCCAGCAGGGCCTGGAGATGTACAAGCGTTACATCTTCTCGTTGGAAGACGGAGGCCATGTGAACGTGTACGACTTCAAGAATGCCGACGGAAAGCCCATAGCAGGCTTCGAGCTGGCGTCATCATGCCCGGACAACCATGCAAACAACGCGGAGTTCGGGGTGGAGAAAAAGCGCGGAGCCTCTTTCCCTCTTATGTACATCTCCATAGGCAAGCCGGGAAGCGACCTGGACTGGACCTGTTTCGTAGAGAGCATCACCCGCCGCGGCAAGCGTTTCAGCAGTGAGCTGGTGCAGACCATCACCCTGGATATCAGCGGCTTTGCAGCAAAGGGCTACGAGCCGGTTTTCGGAGCGCCGAGCTGGCTGATAGACAGCGAGCGCAAGGCACTCTGGGTATTCTCCGCACATCAGCGTACTACCCCCAAGGTCACCTTGCGGGCGGAGGACAACTTCTATATAGCATACCGGTTCCGCATTCCGGCGCTGTCCGAGGGGGCCTCTGTCACTCTGACCGTAGATGACCTGCAGCAGCAGGTAATCTTCCCCTTCGAAACATGGTTCACTCAGGCAGGTTGCATGTACGACGGAAAGATATTTTATTGCTTCGGAGTAGGTAAGTTAGACCCCGAAAACCGCCCCTCACGCATTCGGGTGTACGATACCGACTCCGGCACCATCATCGCCAAATACAATCTCAACGAAGAAATACCCTACGAGATGGAAGACCTGGTTATCCGAGACGGCTGGATTTATGTAAACACCAACACCAGCCCCAGCCGGGGCCAGGGAGACCCGGTTATTTACAAACTTTCCATGCCGCGCTAAATTTTGTTTGGCGGTGTAAAAATAATTTTTTACCTTTGCAGTCCCTATTCCGTGAAGTCGGGTGGGAATGAGTTTGGTGGGTTCGTATAACGGCTAGTACTCAAGATTTTCATTCTTGCAAT
>CAMZEC010000022.1 GCA_947305645.1 uncultured Bacteroidales bacterium
TAGAGCGTCCCCCGAGGGGAAGGCGGCCTCAGCCGCCAGGGGGTAACGTGTAGCTTGAAGAGCCGCTGATTGCTAAATCAGCGGCTCCGCTGTCATTGCGGCGGGCTGAGGGACACCCATCAACTTGAGTATGGTAGGGGCGACGTTGCACAGGGCGCCGTCCTTAACTGTCTTGACCTCGTCTCCGGCACCGATTACAATGAACTGCACCAGGTTGAGGGAGTGGGCGGTGTTAGGGCTGCCGTCCTCGTTCACAGCGTAGTCGGCGTTGCCATGGTCGGCGGTAAGGAGCACGGTGTAGCCATGGTTGAGGGCGCAGGTGATGGTGGTCTCCACGCATCCGTCTATGCATCCCACTGCATTGCAGATGGCCTTGTAAACTCCGGTATGGCCAACCATGTCGCCGTTGGCATAATTCAAAATAATCAGGTCGTTGCGCTCGCTGCGGATGGCTTCGCACAGACGGTCGGTAACCTCGACGGCACTCATTTCCGGCTGCAGGTCGTAGGTAGCCACCTTGGGCGAGTTGACCAGGATGCGGTCTTCGCCCTCGAACGGGGTCTCGCGGCCTCCGTTGAAGAAGAAGGTCACGTGTGCATACTTCTCCGTCTCTGCGATGCGGAGCTGCTTAAGGCCGGCCTTGGAGATGGTCTCTCCGAGGGTATCGGTAACTTCCTCCTTGGGGAAGAGGATATGCAGGCCGGTAAAGGAGGCATCGTAAGGAGTAAGGGTGCAGTAGTACAGGGGGATAGTGTGCATGCCTTCCTCCGGCATGTCGTTCTGAGTGAGCACGTTGGTAAGCTCGCGGGCGCGGTCGTTGCGGAAGTTGTAGAAGATGACGCAGTCGCCTTCCTCGACCGTTGCGAGAGGCTTGCCGCCCTCGGTAATCACGATTGGTTTGATGAATTCGTCGGTAACCTCGGCGTCGTAGGATGCCTGGATGCCTTCGAGTGCGCTGGCGAACTGAGCGCCCTTGCCCTCGACCAGCATATCGTAGGCCTCTTTCACGCGGCCCCAGCGCTTGTCGCGGTCCATGGCGTAGAAGCGTCCGCAGACGGAGGCCACGCGGCCGGTAGTCTGGGCCATCTTCTCTTCAAGCTCCTTCACAAAGCCGTAGCCGCTGCGGGGGTCGGTGTCGCGGCCGTCCATGAAGCAGTGAACGAACACGTTCTCGAGGCCCTCGTTCTTTGCTACCGCAAGGAACTCGTAGAGATGCTCGAGGGAAGAGTGGACTCCGCCGTGGGAGCAAAGGCCGAAGAAGTGGAGCTTCTTGCCGCTCTGCTTGACGTACTCGTAGGCTGCCTTGATTTCTCTGTTCTCCAGCAGGGCGTGCTTGCGGCAGGCCATGTTGACCTTGACGAGGTCCTGGTAGACCACGCGGCCGGCTCCGAGATTCATGTGACCGACCTCGGAATTGCCCATCTGGCCGTCGGGCAGGCCTACGTATTCGCCGCAGGCGTGGAGGTGGGCCATAGGATATTTTGCGCGCAGGCTGTCGATGAAGGGAGCGCCCTGGGTGTAGATTGCATTGCTGTGGTCGTGGCGTCCTTCGCCCCAACCGTCAAGTATCATAAGGAGAACTTTCTTTGCCATATACTGTTAGCTTTTAATTTCCGGACGCAAAGATAGCAAATATAATTCTTTTGCCGTACATTTGTAAGATATATAGAGAATAGTAATGTACAAGCTCGAACCGATATTGCGCCCCATGGTGTGGGGAAGTGAGTTGTGGGTGCTTTCCGGATATCCTGAAAGGCTTTCAATTGTCGCCGACGGGCCCGACAAAGGCATGACCATAAACAATCTGGTAGCCCGTGAGAAAGAGCGTCTGGTGGGTTCCAAGGTGTATCGTGAATTCGGAGACGAGTTCCCGCTGCTGGTCAAGTTCCTGGACGTTCACGCTCCGTTGAGCATTCAGGTTCATCCTTCGGAAGAGTTTGCTATGGCGCGACAGGGCCTCCATGGAAAAACCGAAATGTGGTATGTGATAAGGGCGGAAGAAGGTACGGAACTGATGGCCGGCTTTTCAAAGGAAATCACTCCGGAAGAGTACGAGAAGCGGGTGGCGGACGGAACCATCACCGACGTGATAGCGCATCACAAGATTGCAGCAGGAGATGTGTTCTTTATTCCCACCGGCCGCGTTCACGCCTTGCTCGCAGGCTGCTATATAGCTGAAATACAGCAGACTTCCGATTCTACTTACCGTATCTGGGACTACAACCGTCCCGGCCTCGACGGCAAGCTCCGCCCGCTTCATACAGACCTGGCCAAGGATGCCCTGGACTACAAGGTTTATCCGGATTACCGCACCCGCTACGAAGCCCGCAAGAACTCCGACGTAGGACTTGTCAGCTGCAAGTACTTCACCACATCCGTGGTGGATCTCGACAATCCGTTCACAAAGGACTTGAGTGGCCTGGACAGTTTCCTTATAGTCATGTGCCTTGAAGGTTCGGCCTCCCTGCGTACCCCCGACGGCACTGCCGACATAAGCGCAGACGGCTGCATACTCGTCCCGGCGAGCGCGACATCAATAGACTTCAACCCCGGCCCGGCGGGCTTCAAGGCCCTGCTCAGCCATGTATAGCAAGAAATGAAAAAAAGAAGCAGCAAAGGGCGGCACGAGCCGCACGGCCACAGGAAAATACGCAAACCGGTTCAGCAGTTCGTCGGTAAGGTGCAGATGTCCCGCGAGGGCTTCATCTTCGTGATGATCGAAGGGCAGGACGACGACATCTTCGTGAAAGCCGCCAAAACCCGCCGGGCCCTTAACGGCGACATAGTCAGGGTAGCGGTAACCGGCCACGGAGAGAAAGGCAAGCGCCGCGAAGGCGAAGTGGTGGAGATACTCGAGCACAGTAAGGCTCCGTTCGTGGGCTACATGCATTTCGTGGGAGCCCAGGCTTGGGTGCTCATGCAGAGCAAGAATATGCCGTACGACATTGAGGTCGATGCGGAGCAGGCCCGTCAGGCGGGTGCTCAGGCCGGAATGAAGGTGGCGGCGGTCGTGGACGGCTGGAATCGCGGCGAGCCGTGCCCCTACGGCCATATAAGCGACGTTCTGGGCACTCCCGGCGACAACGACACCGAGATGCACGCCATCCTGGCCGAATTCAACCTCCCGTACCGTTTCAGCAAGGAGGTGGAGAATGCGGCCGACAAGATATCGGAGGAGATTACGGCAGAAGACCTCAAGGGCCGTAAGGACTTCCGGGATACCTTCACGTTCACCATCGACCCTACGGACGCAAAGGACTTCGACGACGCCCTCTCGTTCCGCAAGCTGCAGAACGGCAATTACGAGGTGGGCGTCCATATAGCCGACGTTTCCTATTACGTGCACCCGTCAGGGGCCGTAAATGCCGAGGCCCGCGAACGCGGCACCTCCGTGTACCTGGTGGACCGTACCGTTCCCATGCTTCCGGAGAAACTCTCCAACAAGCTCTGCTCCCTCCGTCAGGACGAGGACAAGCTGACCTTCTCCGTGGTCTTCGAGATCGGCCCGAAGGGGGCGGTCAAGTCCCGCTGGTTCGGCCGTACGGTCATAAGGTCCAACCGCCGCATGGATTACGACCAGGCACAGCAGATCATAGAGAATCCTCCGGCAGAAAAGGACCGTACGCAGCTGGACGAGGCCATACTGACCCTTAACCGTCTGGCCCGGAGCCTCAGGGATGCGCGCTTCCGTGCGGGAGCCATCAATTTCGACCGCCCGGAGATGAAGGTGGAGGTGGACGACCAGGGCAAGCCGTTACGCGTGTATCAGAAGATTGCCCGCGAGTCCAACAATCTCATCGAGGAGTTCATGCTGCTGGCCAACCGCAGCGTGGCGGAATTCGTGGCCACCGGCGGCAAGATGAACGGCGTTGCCATGAAGAACGCCAAGACTTTCGTATACCGTGTGCACGGGGAACCCAATTACGAGAAGCTGGAGGGGCTGCGCGGCTTCGCCTCCCACTTCGGATACAAGATGGCGGAGGCCTCGAACGGCAAGGGAGCTGCTGCGTCGCTCCGGGAGCTGCTGGCTGCGGCACAGGGCAAGCCGGAGTACGAACCTTTTGAGAACCTGGCCCTGCGTTCCATGGCCAAGGCCGTTTACAGCACCGACAACATCGGCCACTACGGCCTGGCGTTCCCGTTCTACACTCACTTCACGTCGCCCATTCGCCGTTACCCCGACCTCATGGTCCACCGTCTGCTGAGCACCTACCTGCGGGGCGGAGATTCAGCGGACAAGGGGCGTTTCGAGAAGGAGTGCGTGCATGCATCCGAGCGTGAGCTGGTGGCAGCGGACGCAGAACGCACGAGCGTGAAATACAAGCTCGTGGAGTTCATGCAGGACAAGGTGGGCATGGAGTTCGACGGAACCGTATCCGGCATCACCGAGTGGGGCATGTACGTAGAGCTCGACGAAACTCATATCGAGGGCATGGTTCCGCTTCGCGAGATGCGTTCCGACTTTTATGAATTCGACGAGGGCCATTACCGGCTCATCGGCCGTCGCACGCGCAGGCAATACCGCCTGGGCGACAGGGTGCGCATCAAGGTGGCCGGCGCCAACCTCGAACAAAGACAATTGGATTTTGAACTTATAGAGAATGAAGAAACTTTCACTGCTGCTCCTGATCGCGAGCGGAGCGCTTCTGATGTCCGTCCTGGACGCAAGCGCACAGACAAGACAAGAAAGGCTCGCTGAGTACGTTTACTACTTTGCCTCCGACTCATTGAGGGGCAGGAAAGCAGGCACTCCGTATGCCGAGAAGGCCCGCTACTACATCGTTGCGCGCTATAAAGAGGTCGGTCTCAAGCCTTTCCTGAACAACGATTTCGTTGTGCCTTTCTCCAAGGAAGGTGTCCAGTTTGCCAACGTGATAGGTGTTGTCGAGGGCAATTCTCTCAAAGATGAATATATAGTTCTTGGCGCCCATTTCGACCATCTGGGCGTGAAAAACGGTGAGGTTTATCCGGGAGCGGACGACAACGCTTCCGGCAGCGCCGCGCTGATAGAGATTGCCCGTGAGCTCTGTGCCAATCGCGACCAGCTCCAGCGCAGCGTGATAATAGCTGCCTTCGATGCCGAAGAGCTCGGCCTTTACGGCTCCAGCGCTTTTGCGGAATTGCTGGATGCTACTATAGGTATAGACAAGGTCAAGCTTATGATGAGCGTCGATATGGTAGGCTGGTACCGTCAGAGCGGCAAGCTCGTCATGGACGGCACCGCTACAATCCGCGATGGCAAGAAACTGGTGAAGTCGGTTGCCGAGCGCCATGCCATCAACGTGCGTGCCAAGCCTTTCGAGAACTCTCCGATTACTGCCACTGACACCGAGGGCTTTGCCGAGAGACATGTGCCTACGCTCGCTGTGACCACAGGCCTCAAGTCTCCTTACCATAAGCCCGGGGATAAGCCTGAGCTCATTGATTATGAAGGCCTGGACAAGGTAACCGGTTATCTGGCGGATCTGGCGGAGACCACGGCCTCCGATCCCGGGTTTGAATCCAGCGGCAAGGTGGCCCACAAACATGGAGACAAGGAACCGCTTTTCGAAGGCGGTATTGTAATGAGCGCCGGTGGCACCAGCATGCGTTTCCCGGATGCCAGGATGAAAACATTCCCGTCAAGCAGCCTGAATGCCGGTCTTATGGGGCGTTTCAACTTCGGCGTGGCGGGCTTGCAGTTTAATGTGCTTTACGACCGTGCGAAGAGCTTTTTCCCCAATCTTGATTCTCCCCTCGGCACAGCTCAGCAGTACACCCAGCAGGCGGTTACGGTTCCTGCATATCTGCTGCTGCGCGCCGGGAAAGGCGGAAATTCCGCTTATGTGGGAGCTGGCGGATACTACAGCTACGCCTTCCAGCACGGCTTCAGCGAGGTGGATCCTGTATGGAACGTAAACCCTCATCAGGGAGGCATGGCAGCCGTTTTCGGCTTCCAGCTCAGTCCCGTGCTCATAGAGTGGAGCTTCCGCTGGCAACTCAGCCGCCTGTTCACCGGCCAGGACAATGCCCGCCTGAGCTACGGCAGCTACATCACAATCGGATGGGTTTTCTAGCATGAGACTGGAATTCACCAAAATGGAAGGACTCGGCAACGACTACATTTACGTCGATGCCGGGCGCTTTTATATATCTGATCCCGTTGCCATGTCTATTCGTCTCAGTGACAGGCATTTCGGCATAGGTGGAGACGGGCTTGTGCTCATAGGCCCGTCAGATTGCGCCGACTTCTCCATGCGTATGTTCAACGCGGACGGCTCCGAGGGCCGTATGTGCGGGAACGCCGCCCGTTGCATAGGCAAGTATGTGTACGAGAGGGGATTGACCGATAAGCGCGAGCTGACCCTGGAAACCCGTGCCGGCGTGAAGAGTCTTGCACTTAATGTAGGCGCAGACGGGCTCGTGGAGAGCGTGACCGTGGGTATGGGAAGCTTCGTAATCGAGCAGCGCGAACTTGAACTTGAGGCGGCAGGACGGCGCGTTCGCGGCACGGTGGTGAACGTCGGCAACCCGCATTTCGTGGTATTCTGCGACGATGCAGAGGCGGTGGATCTGCCCGCCGTCGGCCCTGCAATAGAAAACCATCCGCTTTTCCCCGACCGCACCAACGTCGAATTTGCTTCCGTCATCCCGAATCCGTCCCCTGTCATCCTGAGCGAAGCGAAGGATCTCCTCCGGATGCGCGTATGGGAGCGGGGGAGCGGCATCACCCTTGCCTGCGGCACGGGCGCCTGCGCCACCGCCGCTGCTGCCGTTACCGCCGGCATCGCGGCAAGCCCCTGCACCATAGTTATGGACGGCGGCGAACTGCAAATCGCCTGCATCGGCGGAACCATCATGATGACCGGTCCCGCCCGCATCGCATTCGACGGAGTTGTGGAGATTTAGCGGGTTTTTTGTTATCTTTGAAAGATGATTGATGCTAAACTGATATCCGTCGAGGTGGAAAAGCTTTTCGCCTCCATAGAGTTCACCGGCGAACCGGCCGGATTGTACGACCCGCTTCGCTATATGATAGGTATAGGAGGCAAACGTATCCGTCCTACATTGTGCCTGACCGCCTGCGGGCTTTTCTGCGACCAGCTGCCCCGGGAGGTGTACGACTGCGCGGCGGCACTGGAAGTCTTCCATACCTTCACGCTGATACACGACGATATCATGGACCGCTCGCCGTTGAGGCGTGGCGTACCTACGGTATGGAAAAAGTGGAACGAGGATACCGCCATCCTTAGCGGAGACGTAATGCTGATTGACGCCTACAAGCGGATAGCAAAGGCGCCCGCCCGCTGTCATGCGGAAGTGATGGACCTTTTCTCCAAAACCGCAGCTGAGGTTTGTGAGGGCCAGCAATACGATATGGAATTCGAATCCCGGACAGACGTGACGATGCAGGAGTACGAGCAGATGATAGGCCTCAAGACCGCCGTCCTGATTGCCTGCAGCGCAAAGATGGGCGCACTGGTGGCAGATGCTTCACCGGCGGCCTGCGAGGCCCTATATCGCTATGGTTATCAGCTCGGCATGGCATTCCAGGTGGCTGACGATTATCTCGATGCCTACGGAGACGAGAAAGTCTTCGGCAAGCCCATTGGAGGCGACATAATTAACGGCAAAAAGAGCTGGCTTACCATTCGCGCCCTTCAGAAAACCGATAACCCGGAAGCATTCCTCAAGGTCTTCGGTGCAGATGCGACTACTCCGGAGCAGCGCCAGGACAAGATTTCAAAAGTCAAACAAATCTACGACGCACTGGACATTCCCAATGACGCCCGCGCAGAGATCCGCCGCTGTTCCGACCTGGCAATCGAGGCCGTCCGCGACCTGCCCTGCGATATTGCACCGTTGCGCGATTTTTCCGAAAAGCTCATAGGCCGGGCCAAGTAAACATGGAAGCTACGGTCGTAAAGAATGCAGGCAGCCATTATCTGCTTAGCGCCCTCCCTCAATGGGAACCGTTCCCCGCTGTACTAAGGGGAAAGGTAAGGCTTGAACGATCCGTAGCCACGAATCCAGTTGCCGTTGGCGACCGCGTGCGTTATGAACTGGACGGTCCGGTTGCAGACGCCATGCATCCCGCAGTCATCAAAGAGGTCCTTCCACGCAGCAATTATATCATACGCCGCAGCACGAACCTTTCCCGTCAGGCCCATGTGATCGCCGCCAACCTGGACCGCGCTGTTTTGGTGGTCACCCTGTATTTCCCGGAAATCAAACTGCCATTCCTGGACCGTTTGCTCGTTACCTGTGAGGTATATGGCGTCCGTCCTGTAATAGTGCTGAACAAACTGGACCTTTACCGCGAACTGGCGCAGGAGCAGGTAGATACTTTCTGCGACATCTATCGCGGAGCTGGCTATACTGTACTGGAGTGCTCGGCGCTGACCGGAGAAGGCATAGATGAGCTGCGCTCTTTATGCTCGCAAGGGACCAGCCTGCTCAGCGGCGAATCCGGTGTGGGCAAGTCGTCGGTTATCAAGGCATTGGACCCCAGCCTGGATCCCAAGATAGGAACGATAAGCACCGCACATCTTCAGGGCAGACACACAACGTCGTTGTACGAAATGTACCCTTTGAGCGGAGGCGGATTCATAGTAGATACCCCCGGCCTCCGAGGCTTCGGGCTCGTGGACCTGGAGAAAGAAGAGATATCCAAATACTTCCCGGAGATGCTCAAGGTGGCAGACAATTGCCGTTTCGTCCCCTGCACGCACACCCACGAACCCGGCTGTGCGGTAAAGCAGGCTATAGAAGACGGTGCCATCAGTCCCGAACGCTATAATTCCTACCTCGGCATGCTCGAGGAAGACAAAAAGTTCCGCTAATGAAAATCGTATTCGCCACAGGCAACAAAGGGAAACTCCGCGAAGCGGCGGAAATCCTGGGGCCCGGCTACCAGCTGCTGACTCCGGCAGACCTGGGCATTACTGAAGAGCTGCCGGAAACCGCGATGACCCTGAAAGAGAATTCCATCCAGAAGGCGGAGGCTCTGAGGGCACTCTGCGGCATGGACTGTTTTGCGGACGATACAGGCCTGGAGGTTGACGCCCTCGGTGGCGCGCCGGGAGCGCATGCTGCACGTTTTGCCGTGGATGTGGCGCGCCGTGACGGCCTTCCGCTGCCGCCGGACCACGATTTCTCCGCCAACATCGACACGCTCCTGCGTGAGCTGGACAAGCATCCGGGAGCTCCACGTACCGCCCGGTTCCGCAGTGTGGTTACCCTTCTGATCGGCGACCGCCGTCTCTTCTTCGAGGGTACGCTGGAGGGGCATATCGCGCTGCATCGCAGCGGCTCCGGAGGCTTCGGCTACGACCCCGTGTTCATCGCCGACGAGTACCCGGACTGCAGCGTGGCGGAACTGACTGAGAGCACCAAAAACGCCATTTCGCACAGAGGCAAGGCCTTGCGTGCCATGGCACTGTGGTTGCAAGAAAACGGATACGAAAAATGAGTTGTATGAAAAAGATATTGCTTGCAGCGGCCCTGTGTGCCCTTTGCACAGCCGCATCGGCACAGTCCAGAAGTTTCAGACTCGGCAAGTGGACCGAAATCCAGAGTTCCATTCTCAAGGAGCTCAACCGTTCTTATGTGGACTCCCTGCCTGTAGACCGTATAGAAAGGGCCGGCGTAGATGCCATGCTTTCCAATCTCGACCCTTATACCGTCTATATACCGGAAGAGGAGAATGAAGACCTGAAGATGATGATCAACAAGTCCTACGGGGGTATAGGGGCTGTTATCTACAAGCCTGATATCCAGGGAAATGTTATAATCAATGAGCCGTACAAGGATTCTCCGGCCTGGCAGAACGGCCTGCGCTGCGGAGACGAGATAATCACCATCGACGGGCAGAGCGTTGCGGGGCTTAACAGCTCCGAGTGCAGCGAAAAGATGCGCGGTACCCCGGGTACCAAGGTGGTCTTCAAGGTGAAGAAAGTATATACGGGCGAAATCAAGACCATCAAGATAACCCGCCAGAACATACACCTTCCGGACATCGAGTACTACGGTTACGTGGCTCCGCACACCGGCTATATATGCCAGTCCGGCTTCACTGAGGGAGTGGGCGAGCAGATGCGCGCCGCCATCAAGGACCTCCGTAGCCAGGGCCAGCTGGATACTCTTGTGCTCGACCTTCGCGGCAACGGCGGCGGGTTGATGTCGGAAGCTACCGAGATAGTTTCGATCTTCGTGCCTAAGGGATCCCTTGTCGTGACGGCAAAGGGGCGTGCAGAGGGCGCAGGGTACTCCAGCAGTACCAGCAAGGCCCCGCTGGACACCAGGATACCGCTTGTGGTTCTGGTCGACTCCAGTTCTGCATCTGCCTCCGAAATAGTATCCGGAGCGCTGCAGGATATGGACCGTGCCGTCATTGCAGGCACACGTACCTTCGGCAAAGGCCTTGTGCAGAGCATACGTCCGCTGCCTTACGGCGGTCAGCTCAAGCTGACGACTGCAAAATATTACACCCCCAGCGGCCGCTGCGTTCAGGCCATAGACTACTCTCACCGCAACGAGGACGGATCCGTGGGACACATTCCCGATTCCCTTACCCATGAGTTCAAGACCACCATGGGGCGCACGGTGCGGGACGGAGGCGGCATCACTCCCGACATAGAGGTGAAGTCTCGTGAGTACAGCCGCCTGACATACTCCCTGGTGGTCAACGGAGTGGTGGAGCAGTACGTACTGGAGTATGTGAAAGCTCACCAGACCATAGCTCCGACCGATGAGTTCCACCTGAGCGACGCCGATTACGTGGATTTCATAGAGTTTGCAAAGGGCAAGAAATTCGATTACCGGTCCAGCGCCCGTACTTACTTCGACTATGTGCGCAAGGAACTTCAGCGCGACGGCCTCGAGGAGGCGATGAAGGACGAACTGGACGCACTCGGAAAGGCCCTGGAGATGGAAAAAGAAGACTTCCTGAGGCTTAAGAAAGACGAGATTATTCCTTTCATAGAGGAGGAGATAGTGGTTCGCTACTATTTCCAGCCGGACGGCATCAAGCTACGCGTCCGTTACGACGACCAGCTCCGCGAAGCCCTGCGCCGCGCCAAGGATTTTAAATTTGAGAATGAATCATAATTTTCTCGAGATAATGGCACCGGCAGGTAACTTTGAGTGCCTGCAGGCAGCCATCCAGGGGGGTGCAGATTCCGTATATTTCGGAGTCGGCCGCCTGAACATGCGCTCGCATAGCGCCAACAATTTCGCACCGGAGGATTTGTCCGAGGTCGTCCGGATCTGCCATGAAGCAGGCGTACGGGCATATCTGACCCTGAATATCGTTCTGTATCCCGAAGACCTGCAGCCCATGCGTGAGGCTATGGACGCTGCACGCGCTGCCGGCGTAGATGCTGTCATCGCATCCGACATAGCGGCTATCGAATATGCCCGGAGCATTGGCATGGAGGTGCATATTTCCACTCAGCTGAATATTTCGAACGTTGAGGCGCTCCGCTTCTATGCCCGCTGGGCGGACGTGGTAGTGCTTGCCCGCGAGCTGAATCTGGACCAGGTCAAAGATATCTATGAGGCGATCGGGCGAGATGGCATCTGCGGCCCATCCGGAAATCCCGTGAGGATAGAGATGTTCGCTCACGGAGCCCTTTGCATGGCGGTCAGCGGCAAGTGCTACCTCAGCCTGCATGCTTACGGTGCATCTGCCAACCGCGGCGCCTGCATGCAGATCTGCCGCCGGGGATATGAAGTGACGGACCTGGAAACAGGCTACAAACTTGATATCGACAATAAGTATATCATGTCACCCAAAGACCTCTGTACCATTGAGTTCATGCAGCGTATCGTGGACAGCGGAGTCCGGGTGTTCAAAATAGAAGGACGTGCCCGAAGTGCGGAGTATGTGAAGCGTACTGCGGAATGCTACCGCAAGGCCGCCGATGCCATATGCGACGGCAGCTATACTCCGGAGATGGCCGCATCCCTCAAAGAATCCCTTTCGGAAGTCTTCAACCGCGGTTTCTGGGACGGCTACTATCAGGGTGCATATCTGGGGCAGTGGAGCGAGATTTATGGCTCCCACGCCACCAGGCGCAAGGTCTATTGCGGCAAGGTGAGCAACTGGTTCGACCGTATAGACGTTGCGGAAATAACAGTCGAAGCCACCCCTCTGTGCGTTGGCGACGAGATCATGATTATTGGTGCTACCAGCGGCGTAACCCAACTGGCGGTCAGCGACATGCGCGTGAATCTCAAGCCTTGCCAAAGGGCGGAGAAAGGGGAGCGTTGCTCCGTGGCAATCCCCGTCGCCCCCGGATGCGAGCACGTGCGCCGTGGCGACAAGGTGTTCCTTTGGGTGGAATCCGAGGCCTAGTACTTCTGGGGATTCAGGGCCAGATAATCCTTGAATAGCTGCTGGCAGGCCTCACGGTCAACTTCCGTCATATAACCTTCCAGTTTGTCCCGGCCGCCGAAGATGCGGTCGAACTTGTCGTCACGGAAACCTATCATGCCGTTGTCCTCGATGTTGCACCCGTAGTATATCTTGTCGATATTGGCCCACATGCAGGCGCAGAGGCACATATGGCAGGGCTCGCCGGTGGTATACAGCTCGCAACCGCTCAGGTCGAAGGTGCCCAGGCGCTTGCCGGCGTCGCGTATGGCGGCCACCTCGCCGTGGCAGGTGGCGTCGTTGTCGCGCAGCACGCAGTTGTGGCCGCGCCCTACAATCTCACCGTTCTTGACGATAATGGTACCGAAGGGGCCTCCGTGGCCATTTTCTATGCCCTCACGCGCTTCGCGGATGGCAAGTTCCATATACTTGTTCATATTGCAAATATATAATTATTTTACAACAAATTGCACGGCTCTGGAGGAACCGTTGGCATCCATGGCTATAAGCACGTGCTTGCCGGGCTTCGGATGCACCAGCAGGTCATGCTCGCCGCGGGTGGTGCCGAGGTACTCGTCATCCAGGTGCCAGTAGAGCAGGGCCGACGGGTCCCGGTGGGCGGCGCGCACCACCACTCCCTGCTCACGACCGTCAAGTCCTACCGTGGTTACGACGGTGATGCCTTGCTGGGGGTAGATGATTTCTATGGGGTTGCCGTTCTCCGATGCGGAGTCGAAATCAGGGTGTTTGGGCGGCAGCGGCCTGTAGTCGATGTGATTCTTCATGTAGTACCACTCCATTGCGGGAGGCAGCACGAACCAGACCTTCTCCACCATCTTCTCCACGGGGTAGCAGCTGCTGTTGACCTGCACTCGTTCGTCCGCATCCAGGTGCACCACACGGTGGTAGCGGCACTCTTCCGGCCGCTGGGCGATGTCGGGTACCCACACGGTGTCGCGGTCGGGGCAGATGCGGGAAGCGGGGAGTCCGCTCTGGCGGCATACGACTACCGGAACCATTTCTTCCATGGGCATGCGGAACCAGCGGGTCGGGGGCAGGGCAGCGAATACGTCGAACATCACCGGCGCGGCATATCCGACTCCGGTCATCTGGGCACGGCCTTCGCCGTCGCTGTTGCCCACCCATACGCCGACTACGTAATCGGGCGTTACGCCCACGCTCCATGCGTCACGGTTGCCCCAGCTCGTCCCGGTTTTCCATGCCACCTTGCGACCGGAGCTCAGACCCATCCAGCTTGCCTCCTCCTCGGGCCGGTTGGCCTTAGCAAGCGCCTCGAACGTCAGCCATATCGCCGCCTTTGACAGCCACCTGGCTGTCTTTAGGCTATTATCCCCCTGCACCCCCAGGGGACGGGGGGCGTTCCCCCCGACACCCCCTGCGTCGCTTCGCTCCGTAATACCGGGGGCTGAACGGCGTTCAGATGATGTCTGGTGATGAGGCTCCGGACGGCGTGGCCGCCCGTGGCCACGTGAACGGGAGGGGCCCATCGAAGATGGGAGGGATAGCTGCGAAGCAGCGTACCGGACCGGAGCCTCGTCACCTGCAGCATCAGCCGTTTCAGCCTCCGGATCCGCAGTCAGCTGGCGGGCCATGTCGCAATACGCGCCGACAAGGTCCTCCAGGGTGATTTCCGCACCGCCGAGGATAAGCGAGAGGCCGTAATGGTCCGCATCATGCGTGATGGTATGGAACCCCATCTCCTGCAGCAGTTCAAGGAACCGCGGCGCACCGTACTGCTCCAGCATGCGTACCGACGGCACGTTAAGCGAGCGCGAAATGACCTCCGACGCCGGCACAGCCCCGTCGAACGTACGGTTGAAGTTATGCGGCGAAAAGTTATTGTAATTGTAAGGCGTATCCTTGATCAGCGTGCCCGGCAGAATGGACCCGTCTTGCAGCATGGCCGCGTACAACAGCGGTTTGAGCGTGCTCCCGCTGGACCGTGCCGCCGGAATCATGTCGACGGAAGCTCCACGCAGGCCGCCCGCAAGCCCCATGTTGTTGCCGTAGTAGGCAAGCACCTCTCCGGTCTTCACGCTCCGCACAAGGATGCCCATATTGTCCACCATGTTGCTATGGTACACGGGGAACCACGAACGGGCGATGGCATTCACCCTGTCCTGCAGGGCGGCATCCACGGAGCAGACGTACGTCTTGTCGCCTCCCTCAACACGCAGGCGCTCCAGCAGATGGTAGGCCTTGTCAGGCATGGGCAGCGGCTTGTCCGGCAATGGCTCGTCTTTCGCCAGCTCGCACTCGGTTTCATCTATGGTGCCGTTGGCGCACAGCTTGTCCAGCAGGAAGTTGCGCTTCTCCAGCAGGCGCAGCCGGTTGCGCCCCGGGTGAATAAGGGCGGGGGAGTTGGGCAGCACCGCAAGCATCGCGCTTTCCGCCCACGAAAGCTCTTCCGCAGGCCTGCCGAAATAGCGCCACGCGGCCGCCTCCAGGCCCACCACATTGCCTCCGAAAGGCGCGTTGGAAGCATACAGCAGCAGTATCTCCTTCTTGCGGCAGCGCATCTCCAGGCGGGTGGCGAGCACTGCTTCCAGCAGCTTCTCGGGCACGCTGCGTGGTGCGTCGGGCCGGCTGAGACGTATCACCTGCATGGTGATGGTACTGGCCCCGCTGACCACCTCGCTGCGTGAGATATTCTGCCTGAGGGCACGCCCGGCGGAGAGAAAATCCACCCCCGGATGCCACCAGAAGCGTTTATCTTCGTATGTCACTATGCACTTCGCGAATTTCTCCGGCACGGCGTCCGCTGGAGGGAAATGCCACTGCCCGTCGGCGGATATCCTGGCGCCCAGAAGGACTCCGTCCTTATCCGTCAGCACGGCGCTGACGGGCGACTTGAACAGTTTCCCCGGCAGGCAGAAGAGATATAGTGCCAGCAGGGGAGACAGAATCAAAAATATTTTCGTACTTTTGGACATCTGAAACAAATATAACCATATTATATGAAAATCTCCAAACTTATCAGCGGCGCCCTGCTGGCCAGCATACTCTTCGCGGGATGCGGACAGGGCAGCGGCAATGCCGGTTCTGGCATTTCAGATGCCATCGGCATAAAGAAAACTTCAACCACTAAGGTGCAGCAGACTCCGGAAGAAGCCGGCTACCTGACTTACGACGGCACCGAAGAGGCACAGGAAACTCCTGACGCCCCTTGCATCAGGCTCCTGAGCCACGGTTCCGTGCTTCCCAGCACGGGCAACATGGACCTGCTCTTCAGCTCATACGGCTATGTGCAGGCTCGCTTCCGCGTACGCAAGATATTCACCAGCAATATCCTGCAGTTCATGCAGTTCGACACTTACGAGGCCCGTTACAACCTCTTCAGGGTTGCCCGCGTAGTGGCCGACACCACAGTGGTCCTGGGTACAACTGACGCTCCTCATCTTAGGGAGGTTCGCAATTATGCCCTCAGCCTGGACGAGATTATCAAGCCGGAACCCGGCGCCATCTATTTCGTGGAGATCCGTGGCATGGAGCCTCTGGAAGAAGAGGACTTCTGGGACAGCGACTCGTACTTCGGCGACTATGAGACCTACGAGGAACGCAGCACCTTCCTGGTGGCCAGCGACGTTGCCCTCATTGCCAAGAGCGGAGACAACAAATGCGACATTTATGCAGTCGACATACTTAGCGGCGAGCCCCTCAAGGGCGTGAAAGTCAAACTGTACGACGACGTGCTGCAGGAAGTCGGCAAGGCCGTGACCGACAAGGACGGCTGTGCGAGCTTCCCCGCAGGCGAGGGCCGTTACGTCATGGCCAATTCCGACAAGGGCTCGGCCTACCTGGCGCTCAAGAACGAGAAGTCGCTGTCTACCAGTGATTTCGATGTCAGCGGAACCACCCGTGACGGCGGCATGAAAGCCTATATCTTCGGCGAGCGCGGCGTATGGCGTCCCGGCGACACCATCCACGTGACCGTCATCACCATGGCAGAAGGCGACGACCTTCCGGCCGGCTATCCCGTGGTCGCCGAGCTCCGCAACCCTGACGGCCAGGTAACCAGCACCCTTACTGCCAAAAACGACGGCAGCCATATTTTCCATTTCCCCTTTGCGACCGAGCAGGATGCCCCTACCGGCCGCTGGTATGTGAACGTGAAGGTCGGCTCACAGAGCTTCGGCAAGACCCTGCGCGTAGAGACCGTCAAGCCCAACAAGCTTGACATCGACCTCAAGTTCGAAGAAAAGATTCTGGTTCCCAAGAGCAGCTGCACCGGTCTGCTTACCGTAAAATGGCTCTACGGAGCCCCAGGCAGCGGCCTTAAGGTAAACGGCGACGTGGAGCTTGCCAACGCTCCCACCACCTTCCGGGACTACGAGGCCTACGACTTCAAGGACGACACCCGCAGCTTCACCTCTCAGTCCCGCTACTACAGCGACATGCGCACCGACGAGAACGGCCAGCTCAAACTGTCGGCCAATATGGACCTTCGCGACGAGGGCGTGCCCGGCATGCTTAACGTCACCTTCGCCATGCGTGCCTTCGAGCCCTCCGGCGAATTCAGCACCGGCGTCTCCAGCTATAAGATGTCGCCTTTCGACAATTACGTGGGCATAAAGGTCGACAAGAACAAGTCTGCCTGGGGCGAGGAATACCTCAAGGCCGGCGAGCAGCACAAATTCGACGTTGTTACGCTCAATTATGACGGAACCCCCGTCTCCGTGTCCGACCTTCACGTGGAGGTCTACCATGTAGATTGGAGCTGGTGGTGGAACTCTTCTTCCCAGATTGCCAGCTACATGTCCGGCAGCAGCAAGGAACGCCTGTTCAACAAGCACATAGCCACTTACGGCGGAAAGGGATCGTTCACTTACGATTGGTCAGAAGCTCCCGAGGGCCTTTATTTCATACGCGTCTCCGACGAGAACGGCGGGCACGCAACTTCCATGCTATGTGAGGTTTACGAGAACTACGGCGGAGGCCAGCAGGGCTCCGACGGCGCCTCCAAGCTGAGCATCAGCGCCAATAAGGACAAATACAAGGTGGGCGAGACCGCAAAGCTCGTCATCCCGTCATCCAAGGGCAGCCGCGCCCTCGTCTCCCTGGAGAAGGGCGGCCGCATCCTGAGCTCCGAATGGGTGGGCTGTGGTGCCGGCAGCACGGAAATCAAGGTCCCCGTGACCAGGGACATGCTGCCCAACGTATATGCTTTCGTAACCCTGGTCCAGCCTCACGCAGGCACGCTTAACGACGCTCCTATACGTATGTACGGCGTCTGCAACCTCAATGTGGAAGACGAGGCCTCCCACCTGCAGCCGGAGATCGCCATCGCTTCCGAGGTAAAGCCTGAAACCGAGGTCAGCTTCAAGGTGAGCGAGAAGAACGGCAAGGCGATGAGCTACATAGTGGCGTTCGTAGACGAAGGCCTGTTGGGACTCACCGGCTTCAAGACCCCCGACGCCTGGAATGCCTTCTATGCCAAGGAAGCCCTCCGCGTACGCACCTGGGACCTCTACGACGACATCATCGGAGCCTACGGCGGCAAGATCGAGCAGCTGTTCGCAATCGGTGGTGACGACGAGGCCGCCGACGGCGCCATGCGCCCCCAGAACGCCCAGCGTTTCAAACCGGTGGTCAGCTACCTCGGCCCCTACACCCTCAAGGCGGGCAAGAGTGCCAGCCTCAAAGTCGATATACCTCAGTACATCGGCTCCCTGCGCGCCATGGTGATTGCTACCGACGGTCGTGCCCAGGGCAGCTGCTCCAAGAACGTGGCCGTTACCAAGCCCGTCATGGTCCAGGCAACCCTGCCCAGGACTCTGAATATCGGCGAGACCATCAGCGTCCCCGTGACCGTCATGACTCTCAAGGACGGCGTGGGCGACGTTAACGTGGGCATCAAGACCAACGGCCTGCTGGAGGTGAGCGGCCTCAATAAACAGGAGGTGCATTCCGCCAAGGCGGGCACCGAGATGTGCTACTTCCAGCTCAAGGTGAAGGACGCCACCGGCATCGCCAACGTCAGCGTGACTGCTGAGGCCGCCGGCGACAAGTCGTCGCATGATATAGAGATAGACGTGCTCAACCCCAATCCTGAGGTCACCCGCAGCAGCACCGTACTGCTTGCAGCAGGCGAGACCAAAGAGGTCGACGTGGACATCTTCGGCACCCCCGGCACCAACTCCGCAGCCATCGAGCTCTCCACCATTCCCGCCATCGACCTGGATGCACGCCTCAAATACCTCCTCCAGTACCCTTATGGCTGCGTGGAGCAGACGGTCTCCGCCGTATTCCCGCAACTCTATCTGGACAAGGTGATGAATTGCGACGAGAAGACCCGCACCCGCAGCCGCATCAACGTGGAAGCTGCAATCCGCCGTCTGCAGAACTACCGCCGCAGCGACGGTTCCCTCAGCTACTGGCCGGGCGCAAGCAGTTCTTCTCTCTTCGGCAGCGCGTACGCCCTCCACTTCCTCAAGGAGGCGGAAGACAACGGATACGCCGTTCCCGTCGAACTTAAGAAGGAGCTTATCGCTTGGCTCGGCAGGGCCGTTTCCGACACGCACGAGGACTTCACTTCCCGTGCCTACGGCGTTTATGCCCTGGCAGTTGCCGGCAAGCCTCAACGTGGCGCCATGAACCTGCTGCGCGAGAAGGTCAAGAAGATGCCTGCAGGCGCTGCCTGGCTGCTTTCCGCTGCTTATGCAGTTGACGGAAAGAAGAATGTCGCCCGCGAGATTGCCGCTCCTCTGCAGTACGAAGACAAGAACTACGAGGCATACGGCAGCTCCGACCGCAACCGCGCGGTGGCCCTCAAGACCATGCTGCTGACCGACCGCAAGGAGGAGGCCTTCCGCCTCGCTTCCGATATAGCTGCCCGCCTGAACGACAAGTCCGTATGGATGAGCACCCAGTCTACCGCATGGAGCCTCTACTCCGTGTGCGACTACGCCCGTGCCAATGCCGGCGGCGTACAGGCCAGCTGGACCGTCCTCGGCAAGACCAGGAAGGCGTCCGGCGGCAAGTGCATCGAGTCTGCCGAACTGCCTGTGGACAATTCGGCCAAGACCCTCAAGGTCAAGATCGAGAATGCCGGACAGGGCAACCTCTACGCTGTCGCTTCCGTAACCGGAATTCCTGCCGCCTCCGAGGAAAAGGCCGTCAGCAACCGCCTGAAGATGACCGTGAGCTATGTGGACGAGAGCGGTAACGCCGTGAAGGTCGATACCCTGTCCCGCGGCCGTACCGTCTTCTCCGTAGTTACCGTTACCAACCCCGGTGCCGCCGCAGTACGCGACCTGGCGCTGAACCATAAGTTCCCGTCCGGCTGGGAGATCCAGAACGACCGCCTGTATTCCCAGGCCGTATCTTATCCCGCCGGCGTGAGCTATCAGGATATCCGTGACGACAGGGTCTACAGCTTCTTCGACCTTGGTGCCGGCGCCAGCGTGACCGTGAAGACCAAGCTTATTGCCACTTATCCCGGCCGCTTCTATTTGCCTGCAGTAAGCTGCAGCGCCATGTACGACGCATCCGTGTCGGCACTGGTGCCCGGCAAGTGGGTGGAAGTGAAGTAATATGTGGACTGTCCTGGCAGTCTGTTCCGCTTTCTTGCTGGGCCTTTACGACGCAGCAAAGAAGCAGGCGCTCAATAAGAACGGTGTGCTTACCGTTCTTCTTGTGGCTACTGCCTTATCTACTCTCTTCGTTTCGCCTTTCCTTCGTTTCGGGCCCTGGGAAGACCATCTTAAGCTGGCCCTGAAAGCTGTTCTGGTAACTTCCTCATGGGTTTCCGGCATGGTTGGCCTGAAGCTCCTGCCGCTCACAACCGTTAGTACCATCAAGGGCTCGCGCCCCATGTTCGTGGTGATCTTCTCCATCATTCTGTTTGGAGAAACCCTGAGCTGGATGCAGTGGGCGGGGGTAGTGGTCGTGCTTGCTGCGTTGTTTCTCCTTGGCCACACCAGCCGCAGCGACGGCTCCGTTCAGGTCCGCAAAGCCGGCTTCATCTGGATGGGCGTCTCCGTTATTACCGGCGTTGCCAGCGCCCTCTACGACAAGCACATCATGCAGGGCATGGAGCCCCTCTTCGTCCAGAGCTGGACCAACTTGTACATCACGGTGCTTCTGGGGTTCTGTGTTCTCGTTGAGGCAATCCGGTCGCGCGATATAGCGGGAGACGGAGGCAATGGTTCGGCGTTACTCAGCCGCAGCAAAGCGAGGATGGACGTAGCCGAATCCTCTGCCACCGCGGACGCATCGCGCGCCCGGACTGCCTTCCGCTGGGACTGGTGGCTGGTAGTTGTCGCAGTGTTGATCACGGGTGCGGACGCCCTCTATTTCTTCGCGCTGAAGCGGCCGGATGCGCTTCTGAGCGTGATTTCGGTAATCCGCCGCGGTGCCGTCATCATCACATTCCTTTGCGGCGTCGTTTTCTTCAAGGAAAAGAATATCAAAGCCAAAAGCCTCAATCTGCTGCTGATGGCCGCCGGAGTAGCACTCTTGCTAATTGGAAGCTAAATCTTCCATAAAATAACGTATATTTGTAAGACCAAATTATAACACGATGAAAAAATTATTCTTTGCGGCCGCCGTGCTGGTACTTGCCTGCTCCTGCGCGCCAAAGCTCTACAACGTAACCAAATCCTACGACGACAAGCATTTCGCACAGTTACAGGCCGTCATGGACAATCCCACGACGCCTAAAGGCACAGCATACAGCTTCACCGAAGCCTCCGACATCGGCCTGTGTGGAAAGATGTTCTACGATACGCCCAACCCCTACCACCGCATCGACACGGTAAAATACAAAGGCATGACCAAGGGCGAGAACTTCCAGGCCCGCTGCTGCCCCGGTATCACCGTGATGTTCAGCACGGACGCAACGTCCATCAGCGTCAAGACCCAATGGGGTCAGCAGTACTATTCGGTGGCCACAATGCCCATAGCTTACAGCGGCTACGACCTGTACATCAAGAATAAGAAGGGCGAATGGACCTGGGCCGCATCCGGTGCTGCCAAAAACTACGGCGAAGACAACCTGGTGCTTATCAAGGATATGGCTCCCGGGAACAAGGAGTGCATACTGTATCTGCCCAACTACTCCGAGATACGTTCCTGCAAGATAGGCGTGCCCGTCGGCTCATACATAAGGAAACTTGAAGGACAGTTCCGGAACACAATAGTGTTCCATGGTTCTTCATACACTCACGGCATCAGTACCAGCCGCCCTGGCATGAGCTACCCCATGCAGTTCATGCGCCACACCGGCATGCAGGTCCTGGCTTTCGGCATGAGCGGCAACTGCAAGATGCAGCCTTACTTTGCTGCCGTTCTTGAGGATGTGGACGCTGACGCATACGTGTTCGATGCATTCTCGAATCCCGATTACAAAATGATCAAAGAGCGCCTGCAGCCTTTCATCGACCGCCTGGTCGCGGCGCATCCGGGCAAGCCCATTATCTTCCAGCAGACCATCTACCGCGAGGCCAGAAACTTCTCTCTGACATACGACGCCAAGGAGCAGGCCAAGCAGGATATGGCAACCACCCTCTTTGACGAATTGCTGAAGAATCCCAAGTACGCAGACGTTTACTTTATCCAGACTAATGCCTGCGAGAAAGATAATCACGAGTATTCGGTGGATGGCACCCATCCCGACGACCACGGCTACTACCTCTGGGCCAAGTCCATCGAGAAGCCGATCCTGGCAATACTTGCCAAATACGGAATAAAGTAATCGCTACAAAACCTCTGAAAGATAAGGCCCCGTGACTGAAGCGGGGTCTTTTGCTACCTGCTCCGGCGTGCCCTGGGCCACTATAAGCCCTCCGCGGCGGCCTCCTTCCGGCCCCATGTCTATAAGCCAGTCCACGCTCTTGAGTATGTCCGGGTTATGCTCGATAATGATAACCGTGTTGCCCTGGTCGACCAGCTTCTGAAGCACGCCCAACAGGGTTTTGATATCCTCGAAGTGCAGGCCGGTGGTAGGCTCGTCCAACATGTAGAGGGTATTGCCGGTGCCCTTGCGGAACAGCTCCGCCGCCAGCTTCATGCGCTGGCTCTCGCCGCCGGAAAGGGTTACGGACGACTGTCCAAGATGCACGTATCCCAGGCCTACGTCCACCAGCGCCTTGAGCTTGGGGGCGATTTTGGGGTGAGCCTTGAAGAACTCGTACGCCTCGTCTATCGGCATCTCCAGAACTTCGCTGATGTTTTTGCCTTTATAGTGTACTGCCAGCGTGTCCTCTTTGTATCGGCGTCCGCGGCAGGCGTCGCAGACCACGTTCACAGACGGAAGGAAGTTCATCTCAACCACCTTGATACCGGCACCCTTGCACTCCTCGCAGCGGCCTCCAGGCACGTTGAAGGAGAAACGTCCGGCTCCGAAGCCTCGGACCTTGGCGTCCGGTGTCTCTTCGAATAGTTTCCGTATGTCGTCGAACACTCCGGTAAACGTAGCCGGGTTGGAGCGGGGAGACCGCCCGATGGGGCTCTGGTCCACCTCCACTACTTTGTCAATGCTCTCCAGACCTTCGATATCTGCATACGGCAGGGGAGCTTCCTTGCTGCGGTTCAACCTGGCCTTCAGGATGGGGATCAGCGTCTCGTTCACCAGCGAGCTCTTGCCGCTCCCGGATACTCCCGCCACGCCCACAAAGCATCCCAGCGGTATGCTGACGTCTATATTTTTCAGATTGTTGCCGCTCGCCCTATGAAGTACCAACGTCTTGCCATTACCCTTCCGCCTTTCCGCCGGCACTTCGATCTTCCGGTGGCCGGCTAGGTACTCTGAGGTGATAGATTCTTCGCTTCGCTCAGAATGACAGAAATCAGTGGCTCCGCTGGAGCAGCCGGAGGGGGCCTCAAGCTCCCGGGATCCGTGTCCACCCTCGGACACGTTAGAGGGAGGGGCCCACGAGCGCAGCGAAGTGGGAGGGATGAGCCCGCTATGCGGGCGAAGATCTCCGGGGGCAGAGGCCCCGCAGGCGGAATCCAGCGAAGTGGAGCCGGGGCCGGAATAACAAATACGACCGCCGAGTTCTCCGGCGCCCGGGCCCACATCCACGAGCCAGTCGGCGGCCCGCATCGTCTCCTCGTCATGCTCCACCACAATGACCGTATTTCCCTCGTTCCGCAACTTCTTCAGCGACGCAATCAGCTTGCGGTTGTCCCTCTGGTGCAAGCCTATAGAGGGCTCGTCCAGGATATAGATAACGCCCACCAGCTTTGAACCTATCTGCGTCGCCAGACGGATACGCTGGCTCTCGCCGCCCGACAGGGACGCCGTAGCACGGTCGAGCGAAAGGTACTCCAGTCCCACGTCCACCAGGAACTGTAGCCTGTCGCCCAGCTCCCGCAGCACGTCGCGCGCCACCGCCTTGCCGCGCCCGCTGAGCTTGCCGTCAAGCGAACGCACCCACTCCAGCAGCTCCGAAATCTCCATTGCAGACACTTCAGTGATGGTTTTTCCGTCGATGCGGAAGCACGCCGTCTCTTCCCGCAGGCGCGTTCCGTGGCATACCGGGCAAATGATACGGTCTTCCACGTCGCCCACGACACCCTCCCATGTAACCATCTGTATGTCGTTCCCGTCGCCAATGCGGTAGAGGTCGTCGGAGCCGTTGACCAGCAGCGAGATACACTCCTGCGGCAGCTCCTCAATAGGGTCGTTCAGCGAGAAACCGTGCTTGCGGGCAATCGCGCGTACGGTCTCGAATTTGCGGTTGTTGCGCATGGGGCCCAGGGGCACTATGCCTCCGCCGACTACCGACATGCGCGGGTCGGGAATGATGGTCTCCATTCGCACGTCCGCAACCGTTCCGAGGCCCTTGCAATGCGGGCAGTAGCCTTCTGGCGAATTGAAGGAGAAGCTGTGCGGCTGGGGCTCCTGAAGCGAGACTCCGCTCTCCGGGTCCACCAGATGCTTGGAGAAATGGCGGAGCGAACCGTCTTCCGCCGAAAGCACAGCCACCGAACCCTTACCCAGCGACAATGCCGCCGCAACCGAGTTGCGCACGCGCGCCTCGTCTCCCTCGCCCGGCTTCAGCTTGTCCACCACCAGCTCGATGAAATGCGGCTTGTAGCGGTCCAGGGCATCGATTTCCGGCAGCTCGCAGATCTCTCCGTCGATGCGAATCTGGGAGTAGCCGCGACGGCGCATCTGCTCGAAGAGCTCGCGGTAGTGGCCCTTGCGCCCGCGTACCAGAGGAGCCAGCAGTATGCACTTCTTGCCGGCATACTCGGAGAGAATCAGATCCACAATTTTGGAATCCGTGTAGCGTACCATCTCCTTGCCGCTGACGGGGGAGTAGGCCGTCGACGCTTTTGCGTACAGCAGTCGCAGGAAATCGTAGATCTCCGTTATCGTGCCCACGGTGGATCGGGGGTTGGCGTTGGTCGTCTTCTGCTCTATGGCGATTATGGGGCTGAGGCCGTCGATGCTCTCCACGTCTGGCTTCTCGAGAATGCCCATGAAGTGCTTGGCGTAAGGGGAGAGGGTGTTCATGTAGCGGCGCTGCCCTTCGGCGTAGATGGTGTCGAAAGCCAGCGAACTCTTTCCGCTGCCGCTTATGCCCGTGATAACCACGTACTTGCCGCGCGGAATGTCCACATCCACGTTCTTCAGGTTATGCGCCCTCGCACCCCGTATCTTGATGATTTCCTCAGCCATACAACTCACAAAAATAGCGATTCTGCACTACTTATACAACTCCCTCAAAACACCGAGGGATCGGATTTGCAAGGGGGAGTCGATGTGGTAGCCGATGTAATCCAGAAGGAGCGAGGCGATGGCATTGCGCTCGGCGCCGGACATGGGGATGAGCATGGACTCTGCGGCACTGCGTTTTAATAACGACCGGACCACTTCCAGATGCTCCCCGCAGAAAGGCATGAGGTCTTCGACTGAAGGTGAGAAGCCCAGCGCGCCGGCGAACTCCAGCAGGAAACGAAGGTGATAATTGGAAAAGTCGCTCTCCATGGCATCCAGGGTAAGGATGCTGCTCCTGCACCACTCAAAAAGCCCCTCTTCCATCGAGCCGTCCCTAAGTGTCCGCAACAGCACTTCGCTGAGAAACAACGTCATGGTGTTCTTGCGGACGTCGCTCCTAATGCCGTTCAGCGGCACGCTCGCACACACTTCACTCAGTCTCCAAAGTTCGGACTTGCTGTTCTCTATAACCTCTGCCTCCAGCAGCGAAAGCGGCATGAACAGAGCCATCGGAGCCTTTCGGGACACGCTGGTGATGAAACTCCTGCGCCCCCACTCCGGACTCAACGTATGCAGTACCAGCGACTTGTCCCCAACCTTGGTAACAGACAGCAGTATGAACTGTGAGGCGTGACGCATGCCTTACAGCGTCTGGCCTCCTATGAACTCGCGCATGATGGAGGTGGGAGGGATGGCGGCGATTTCTGCGGGCCGCAGGGCGGTCACCTTGTCCAGGATGAACAGCAGGTGGCGGGCCTTTTCGTAAGCTGGGGAGGCCTCGGTAATGCCGTACAGCAGCGGCTCGGCGTAATACTTCAGTAGCGGAACGTCGTACAGGGTGGATGAGTTGAAAACGATGTCGGCGTTCTCTTCGAAGGGGAAGATGTTGAAAGTCTCGCCGCGGCGTACGGACGGCCAGCGGAGTATGTTGTCTTCCGGACTGATGCCGCGGACGCGGTTGTCCCTCACGATGCGGCGCAGCAAGCGCTTGTCGGTGGTGCTGTTGTGCACTTTTTCGCCCCCCGGCATGGAGGACAGGGCGGAGATGTAGATGTAGAAGATGCGGCTCCGGTCTATCGAGTAGGTGAGCGCCGGGTTGAGGGCATGAATGCCTTCCATGAAGAGCACGTCGTTGGGCTCCAGCTTCATAGCGCGGGAAGGATCCATCTCGCTGCGGCCTTCCTTGAAGTTAAATCGCGGAATAATAACCTCTTTGCCGGCCAGCAGGTCGCTGAGGTTCTGGTTCAGCAACTCCACGTTCATGGCTCCCAGGCTCTCGAAATCGTACTCCCCGTTCTCGTCGCGGGGCGTCTCCTCGCGGTTGCGGAAATAGTTGTCCAGCTCAATTACCTTCGGGTTCATTCCCAGGACTTTGCACTGCTGGGCGATCCGCAGGGAGCTGCTGGTCTTGCCGCTGGAGCTGGGGCCCGAAATCAGCACTATGCTGGCCCTCTTGCGCACCCAGAAAATCTGGTCCGCCGCCTCTGCGTACTTGCGCTCCTGGCGCGCCTCGCAAAGGTTTATAAGGGGAATGGCGTTGCCGCCGGCAACCACCTCGTTAACCTTCTCCAACGTGTCGATTCCTATCGCGGAGCACCAGTCCCGGTACTCCTGCCTTGCTGCTTCTATCTTTGTCATAATTCGTTAAGTTCGGGAATCTCTTCCCTTTCGTTAAACGGCTCCAGGAAGGGGTTGCTCACCCTCTCGGTGCCTATCGAGCTGGTGCCGCCGTGACCGGGGTAAATCTGGATGCGGCCGTCCAGCCATATAAGTTTCTCCATGATGGAGCGTATCTCGTCGTCGTACTCGCCGTAGATAAGGTCTGTGCGCCCTATCGCTCCGGCAAAAAGGGTGTCGCCGGTAAACATCACCCCTTCCTTCTCCATCAGCCAGCAGACGCTGCCGGGGGAGTGCCCGGGGGTGGTTATCGCCTTGAAACTCAGGCCGGCGGCTTCTACGGTCTGCCCGTCGGCGACGGGGGTGACGGGAAAGCTGTGGTCTGCAGTTGGGAGGCCGAATTTGGCAATCCTGTCGAAGTAGTCCATAGTCTTTATGTCCTCCGGTGACATATAAACCGATACGCCGAAGCGGTGATGCAGTTCCGCGACGCCGTAGATGTGGTCCATGTGCCCGTGCGTAAGGAGCACTGCGACGGGCTTCAGGCCGCTCAGGTAAGAGATTACCCTCATGCTTTCCACCGGGTCCAGGAAACCGGGATCGATCACCACGCAGGAGTCTCCTTCGCCGCGCACGACGTAGGTGTTTTCCTGAAGCATATTGACCGTAAAAACTTTTATCTCCATACGCCAATATTATTTGGCAAAAATACGAAATTCTCACTATTTTTGTAAATCTAGTTTCAAAGATATGCATATAGGAATAGCTGGCAATATAGGTTGCGGAAAAACCACTCTCACACGCATGCTTGCAGAACATTACGGATGGACCCCGAAATTCGAGGCTGTAACCTACAATCCCTATCTGGAAGACTATTACAAAGACATTCCGCGCTGGTCTTACAATCTTGAGACCTACTTCCTGGCCCAGCGTTTCAAGGATGTCCTGGAGATTGCCAGCTCCAAGGACGTAATAATCCAGGACCGCACCCTGCTGGAGGGCGTGCATATCTTCGTAGCCAACAACCGCGAGCAGGGAAACCTGTCCGAGCGGGACTACCAGACCTATATGGAGCTGTTCAACCTTATGATGTCCATGGTGAACCCGCCGGACCTGCTGATTTACCTGAAATCCTCCGTTCCACACTTGGTATCGCAGATCCAGAAACGCGGCCGCGATTACGAGCAGACCATAAGCCTGGATTACCTGGCCGGGCTCAACCGCCATTACGAAGAATGGATAGGCAATTACAAAGGCCGCCTGCTCGTCATTGATGCTGATTCCATAGACTTCGAGCACAACCCCGAAGACTTTTCCTCAATTACCGATAAAATAGATGCCGAACTTTTCGGCTTATTTAAATAATTGTTAACTTTGTAGTTTGTAATACCGGATAATATGCACGTAGCCATTGCAGGAAATATCGGAAGCGGCAAAACCACGCTGACCAAGATGCTTGCCGCCCACTATGGGTGGACTCCTAAGTTCGAACCTGTTGACTTCAACCCCTATCTCGCAGATTACTACGAAGATATGGAACGTTGGTCCTTCAATCTCCAGATATATTTCCTGAACAAGCGCTTCAAGGACATCCTGGATATCTCCAAGTCCGACAAAGTTATTATCCAGGACCGCACCATCTACGAGGATGCGCGCATTTTCTCCCGCAACCTGCACGATATGGGCCTCATGAGCACCCGTGACTACGAGAATTACACGGATCTCTTCGACCTCATGATGTCTTTGGTAGGTTTGCCTGACCTGCTTATCTATCTCCGTTCTTCCATACCCAACCTCATCGCGCAGATACAGAAGCGCGGCCGCGAGTACGAGAAGAGCATACGTATAGACTACCTTACAGGTCTTAACGAAAAATATGAAGACTGGATCGGCAGCTACAAGGGCAACCTGCTCATTGTAGATGCGGACAATATAAAATTCGGCAACAAACCGGAAGATTTTGAGCTTGTCACCAACATGATCGACGCCAAACTCTACGGCCTGTTCCCTGAAAAATAGAACAATGGACAAAGAACTTCTTACAATTATCGACTTCGTGGACCATTACGCCGCCAAGTATGGCAGCGAAACATTTCTCCGCGAGAAAGTCGGCGACACCTGGACTGAGACTTCATTTGCAATGACCCGCGAAGAGGGTCGTATCTATGCCGCCGGATTCATGGCTATGGGCCTCAAGAAAGGTGAAAAGGTGGCACTCATTTCGGAAGGACGCAACAAGTGGATATTCAGCGAGCTCGGCGTGCTCTATGCCGGCGGCGTGGACGTGCCCCTCTCTTTCAAGCTGGAGTCCGACTACGACCTCACTTTCCGCATCAACCATTCCGATTCCCGCTTTATCATAGCGTCCGAGAGCCAGATAGAAAAGGTGCGCCGCGTCGTTTCGCTGTGCCCTGCAATCGAAAAGATAATAGTTCTGGACGACCTGCCCCTGAAAGAGGGCGAAATGTACGTAGGCGAGCTCCGCAAGATGGGCGAAGACTTCCTCCAGGACCATGCGGCTGAGCTGGAAGAGCGCATAGCCTCCATCAAGCCCGACGATTACGCCAATATCTCCTACACATCCGGCACTACCGCAGATCCCAAGGGAATCCTTCTGACGCACAACAACTACACTTCCAACATAGTCCAGTGCAATTCCGTGGTGAAGGTGGAAAGGGGCTGGGTGATGCTCATCATTACTCCTCTTGACCACTGCTTCGCACACGTTGCCGGCTTTTACTTCATGATGTCCAACGGCGGCAGCATCGCCACCGTGCCGGGAGGCAAGAGCGCCATCACGATGCTCAAGAATATCCCCATGGCAATTCGCGAGACGCGTCCTCACCTGATGCTCTCCGTTCCCGCCATCTCCAGGAACTTCCGCAAGAACATCGAGGCCGGCATCAAGAAGAAAGGTCCCAAGGTGCAGAAGCTTTACGAGTTCGCCCTGAACAACGCCATCAAGTACAACCGTGAGTACTACAACATGGGCAAGCCCTGCTGGAAGCTCTGGTGGCGCAAGCCCATAAAGGACCTCATGGACAAGCTGGTCTTCAAGGGCGTACGCGAGAGCTTCGGCGGCCGCCTGCGGTTCTTCATCGGCGGCGGCGCCCTGCTGGACATCGAACTGCAGCGCTACTTCTGCGCCATTGGCATGCCCATCTTCCAGGGATACGGTCTCACCGAGGCTACGCCGGTGATTTGCGCCAATTCCGCCGGTCACGCCCGCTTCGGCTCCTCCGGCCGTACCGTGCTGCCCATGGACATAAAGATCTGTGCGGAAGACGGTTCCGAGCTGCCCCTGGGCGAGACGGGCGAGATTGTCATCCGCGGCGGCAACGTCATGGCCGGCTATTGGAAGAACCCCGAGGCTACTGCCGCCACCATCAAGGACGGCTGGCTGCACACCGGCGACCGCGGCTACCTCTGCAAGGAGGATCCCCGTTATCTCTATGTGACCGGACGCTTCAAGAGCCTCCTGATTTCCTCCGACGGCGAGAAATACTCACCCGAGGGGTACGAGGACAGCCTGGCAGACGGCTCCAGGTTCATCGACGCATCCGTGCTCTATAACAACCAGAGCCCCTGGACCGCCGTGCTGGTGATTCCAAACAAGGCCGCCCTCGCAGAAGCTGTGCAGTCCAAGGGTATCGATCCTGCATCCGAGGCAGGCCTCAAAGCCCAGCTGGACATCATCAAGGGCGAGGTCGATTCCTACCGTCCGGGCGGGCGCCATCAGGGCCTCTTCCCGGAGAAGTGGCTCCCCGCTGCAATAATCGTGGGCGAGACTCCTTTTACTGAGCAGAACGGCATGCTCAACACTACCTCCAAGATGGTCCGCGGCAAAGTGGAGAAATTCTATGCAGACCGCATCGAGTACGCCATGACAGCCGATGGCAAGGAGCTTTATAACGCTAAAAACTTAGAATCAATTAAATAACTGTACTTATGACCAACACTAATGCCGGAAAGAGCTACACGCCCGCCATCGTGGTGTGCTTCGCGCTCTTCTTTATGATTGCCTTCGTTACCAACCTCGCAGGTTCGATGGGAGTCGTGGTAACCAATCAGTTCGGTGCAAGCAAGGCCCTCAGCCAGCTTGGAACCCTCGCCAACTTTATCGCTTACGCTTGCATGGGTATCCCTGCAGGTATCATTCTTCGCCGCAAAGGCTACAAGTTCACCGCTCTGGCAGCCGTCGTAATCGGACTCGTGGGCGTTGCAATCCAGTTCCTCTCCGGCTATGCCGAGAGCTTCGCAGTTTATGTGGCCGGTGCATTCGTTGCAGGTTTCTCCATGTGTATGCTGAACATCGTGGTCAACCCTATGCTCAACACCCTCGGTGGCGGCGGCAACAAGGGTAACCAGCTGATTCAGTGGGGCGGTTCCTGCAACTCTATCGGCGGAACCATCGCTCCTTTCCTCGTGGGCTGGCTCGTCGGCGGCTCCATCGCGGACGCCACCGTTGCAAAGGCGGCTCCCGTGATGATCATCGCCATGGTTATCTTCGCCATCGCTTTTGTGGTCATCCTGCTCACCAAGATTCCCGAGCCTCATATGGAGACTCCTGAAGAGAAGGCAGCCCGTCTCGCAGGCAACAAGGTCAAGGACGCTCACAGCCCTCTGTCTTTCCGTCACTTCGTGCTTGGCGCCATCGCTATCTTCTTCTATGTAGGTATAGAGGTCGGTATCCCCAACACCGCCAACATTTACTATTCCGGCCTCGACTGGGTAGGACCCGCACTGGCAGGTACCTTCATCAGCGCATACTGGCTGAGCATGCTCTTCGGCCGTTTGGTCGGTGCATCAGTGGGCGCCAAGGTGTCCAGCAAGACCATGCTCCTTTGCATGTCCTCCCTGGCAATAGTGTTCATCCTTCTGGCTATCTTTATGCCCGAGAGCGTTAAGGTAGGCAAGGCTCCTATCAGCCTGCTCTTCCTCACTCTCTGCGGTCTCTGCACCTCCATCATGTGGGGTTCCATTTTCAACCTCTCCACCGAGGGCCTCGGCAAATATACAGCAGCAGCTTCCGGTATCTTCATGACCCTGGTTTGCGGCGGCGGTATCATCCCCTTCGTGCAGAACGCACTGGCCGACGTGGTCGGCTCCCTCCAGAGCTACTGGGTTATCATCATCTGCCTGGCATACCTCATTTTCTATGCCCTCGTAGGCAGCAAGAACGTAAACAAGGACATCCCCGTAGAATAGTATTATGGAGCAGCCTTACGTTTTAGGAATAGATATCGGCGGGCAGACCGCGAAGTGCGGCATCGTAAACGCCCGCGGTGAGGTTCTTGCCCAGACTATTCTGGTGTCCAATACTCAGACGGACGCCCAATCTTTCATTGATGCTCTCGCTTCTACCCTTAAGAAGCTTATGTCCGACGCCGGCCTCGACGGTCAGGTACGTGGCATCGGCGTAGGTGCCCCCAACGGCAACTACTATACCGGAGAAATCAAGGACGCACCTAACCTTACCTGGGCGCGCGCCAAGAATGTCCCCTTTGCAAAGATGCTTTCCGAGGCTATGGACGGCATGCCCGTGGCCCTGACCAACGATGCCAATGCAGCGGCCGTGGGTGAGATGACCTACGGTGCCGCCCGCGGCATCAAGGACTTCATCATGATTACCCTGGGAACGGGTGTGGGAAGCGGCATCGTCATAGGCGGCAACGTGCTTTACGGACACGATGGTTTTGCCGGCGAGCTCGGTCACACCTGTGCCGTCCGTGGCGGCCGTGTATGCGGTTGCGGCAAGCAGGGCTGCCTTGAGGCATACTGTTCTGCGATCGGAGTGGCCCGCACGGCGGTCGAGTGGCTGGAGCAGCATCCCGATGAGTCTTCTCTGTTGCGTCTGCGCGAGAACATTACCTCCAAAGATGTGTTCGAAGCCGCAAAGGCGGGCGACAAGGCCGCCCAGGAGATTTTCGATTTTACCGGAAACCTCCTGGGCCGCAGTTTCGCCGATTTCATAGCTTTCTCCGCCCCCGAGGCTATAGTGCTCTTCGGCGGTCTGGCCCGTGCAAAGGAATTCCTTTACGAGCCCATTGTGAAGGCCATGAACGATAATCTGCTGGCAATCTGGAAAGACAAGGTGAAGATTTTGTTCTCCAGCTTGTCCGAGTCGGATGCCGCCATCCTCGGCGCTTCCGCTCTTGCATGGAACTTATAAACAACTTTTATATTTTAAAAATGAAAACTGGAAAATTCTTTTTGGCACTCGCACTGGGTGCAATGACGTTTGCCTGCTCTCCCAAGCCGGTAGAGCCCGCCGTTGATGGCGAAGAGGCAAAAGAAGAGGCTGTGAAGACTCTCAAAGATTACACTCCTTCCAAGGCAGAAATAGACACTGTGAGCTATCTCCTCGGCGTTAACTTCGGAAGTTTCCTGAAGGGTTACAACTTCGGAGATGTCAACTATTCCAAGATGATCGCCGGTATGAAGGATTTCCTGAAGGCCGAGGGCGATTTCCGCGATCCTGGCTTCGGCGAGCAGTTTAAAGTGAATCCCGACCGAATCAACGACGTGTTCAACGCATATCTTGAGAAGAGGCACAACTACACTCTGCTCGCTAACAAGGAGAAGGGTGAGAAGTTCCTTGCCGCTAACAAGAAGAAAGCTGGCGTTGAGGAGACCGAGTCCGGCCTGCAGTACAAGATTATCGAGGCTGGCAACGATGTTAAGCCCGGTGTTCAGGATACCGTTTGGGTAAAGTACAAGGGTACCCATCTCGACGGCAAGGTGTTCGACGAGACCGCAGAAGATGCTGATGCAGTACGCTTCACCCTGCAGGGCGTTATCGCCGGCTGGACCGAGGGTCTGCAGCTTATCGGCGAGGGTGGCCACATCGAGCTTTACGTTCCTTCCAACCTCGCATATGGCGAGCAGGGCCGTCCCGGTATCGATCCCAACTCCACCCTTATCTTTGACGTAGTTCTGGAGAAGGTCGGCAAGTTCGTTCCCGCAGCCGAGGAATAATAGGTTTTTTAATGATTTTTTTGCGGGCGGCCGGTTTCGGTCGCCTGTTTTTTTTTATGCCGCCCGCTTCATCGCTCGCCTTTATGCCGGCCGCTTCACCGCTCGCCGGGTGCCGGGCCCGGCTACGTCCATTCTCGCTGCGCTTCGCTTGCTGCGGCTGAGTGACGCCGGCCCCGGCACCCGGTCTCGCTTGTTGCGGGCGGCTACGTCCGTTCTCGCTTCGCTTCGCTTGCTGCGGCTGAGTAACGCCGGCCCCGGCACCCGGTCTCGCTTGTT
>CAMZEC010000023.1 GCA_947305645.1 uncultured Bacteroidales bacterium
CAGGTAACAATAAGAAGTAATCACTATGGGAAAGCGTAAAAGACTTATGGCCGAAAGCCTCAAGGAGGCTAAGAAGGTTACAGCTGTTGCCAAGCTGAATGACGTCCCCACTTCCCCCCGCAAGATGCGTCTGGTAGCAGACACCATCCGCGGCAAGGAGGTCAACCACGCTCTCGATCTTCTGAAGTTCAGCAAGAGAGAGGCATCCATCCGCCTGGAGAAACTTCTCCGCAGCGCCATCGCCAACTGGGAAGCCAAGAACCCGGAGAAGGCCAAGGAGCTGGATAACGGCAACGTCTATGTGAAGACCATCATGGTCGGCGAAGGCCGCACGCTGAAGCGTATCCGCCCGTGCCCTCAGGGCCGTGCAGGTCGCATCCGCAAGCGTTCCAACCACGTGACCGTGATTCTCGATGTGAAACCTACAACAGCAGAGTAATATGGGACAGAAAACTAATCCTATCAGCAACAGAATCGGTATCACCCGTGGTTGGGACTCTAACTGGTGTGGTGGTAACTATGCAGAGAAAATCGCAGAGGACTACAAGATTCGTGAGTATCTCGGCAACCGTCTTGCCAAGGCCAGCCTCAGCAAGATAGTTATCGAGCGCACGCTGAAGCTCATCACCGTCACCATCTATGCCGCACGCCCCGGTTTCATCATCGGCAAGGGCGGTCAGGAGGTCGACAAACTCAAGGAAGAGCTCAAGAAGGTCACCAACAAGGACATCCAGATCAACATCTACGAGGTCAAGCGCCCCGAGGTTGACGCCCACATCGTAGCGGACTCCATCGCCCGCCAGATCGAAGGCCGCGTCAGCTATCGCCGCGCCATCAAGATGGCCATCGCCAACACCATGCGCGTTGGTGCAGAGGGCATCAAGATCCAGATCGCCGGCCGTGTCGGCGGTGCTGAAATGGCCCGCAGCGAGATGTTCAAGGAAGGCCGTACCCCTCTGCACACTTTCCGTGCAGACATCGACTATGCCCTTGCAGTGGCTAACACCAAGGTCGGTACCCTGGGTATCAAGGTTTGGATCTGCAACGGTGAGAAGTACGGTCGTCAGGACCTCACTCCCGCCGCTCTCGCAGCAGCCAACTCCCAGGCAGCCGGCGCACCTCGCGGTGACCGCCGCGGAGGCCGTGGCGACCGCCGCGACCGTCGTGGTCCCCGCCGTGACGAGAGGAAGTAATTACCTTACTTCTCTATAATAAAACTCCCGCCCTGATTCAGAGCGGGAGTTTTTAGTATCTGTGGCTTATCGGAAAGAATTCTTATATTTGCAGAAATCATGAAACGGGTATCCTTTATACTTTTACTGCAACTCGCAGTGCTGGCATGCAACTCCAATCCTATTGAAATTGAAATCGAGGCTGTGCAGCCGGAGCCTGCGGAAGTGCCAAGTCCAGTAGAGGCAGTTGAAGGGGAACCGCTTCCACTGTGGCAAGAGGGGTATTTGGACATCCATTCAATCAACGGCGGGCGAGGAGAGGCGTTCTATTATATCATGCCGGACGGAACCACAATGCTGGTGGACGCTGCAGGCGGGAGAGATTACGAGATAGAAGGCGAACCGGACGGAACCGGGATATACTCAAAGCCATCGAACTCATACTCCAGCGGGAACGTCATTATCCAGTATATCAAACACTTCGCGCCGGATGTGGCGGACGGACGACTGGATTATTTCATGACTTCCCACTATCATGCCGACCACATGGGCACCTACACCAAGAGCTTTCAAAACTACGGCTGGACTGCGGCAGACCGTAACGGCACCATTACACCCGTCCCCAATCTGGACGCCGGCGGATTCTTGCTCAACGGTTTACCGGAAGTGGGATACCATATTCCCATCATGCGCATTATTGACCGTGGAGACTGGTCGGACCGTCCGTCGAACATTTACCTCACCTCCTCTCAGCGCATGCAGAATTACCTTAATTTCATAGACTGGAGTTCAAGGACCAACGGGACCGTAAGGGAGAAACTGGCGATAGGACATAAAGACCAGATTGTCCTGAAGCACGATGCGGCGGCTTATCCGGGATTCGCAGTACGCGGCATTGCTGCCGGCGGAGACATCTGGACAGGAAGCGGTACATCGGTGAACACCAAATACTTACCCACATCCGACCAACTCATGGCGAACCTGGAGGCATGGGATCCCAACGAGAACATAATGTCCTGCGTATTCACCTTGAGCTACGGCAAGTTCGACTGGTTCAGCGGCGGCGATATCCAGTATACCGGTATCTCGACATACGCTTGGAAAGATATTGAAGAACCCATCTCAAAGGTTGTCGGAAGGGTAGAGGCCATGAAGGCCTGCCACCATTGCACCAAGAGCTGCAACAGCGCAAAACTTCTGGCGGCCTTGAAGCCGGATAATTTCATAATTGGCGTCTGGACGAAGAACCAGCCTAACCCGTCATCACTGAAGCGCGTGTACAAGGCCAGCCCTTCGGTGAATATCTTTGCCACGAATATGGCCGACAGCATAATCGCTACCCTTAAGGATGAGGGTATAGATGCGTCAACCTTCTGCGCCCAAAGCGGACATATCGTGCTCAGGGTACTTCCGGGCGGCGGTTCTTACTACATCTATGTCCTGGACGATTCAGATTTCCAATACCGAGTGACGTCCATCCACGGCCCGTTCGATTGCAAATAACGTTACCTACTCCGGCAGGTAGACGCCGTCTGCCTTGAGGGTGGAGACCAGTTTCTGAGGGTCCAGCTGCTTTGGACCGACTCCTTCGGCGACAGAAAGGGCTGCTGCGGTCCCTGCGGCCTGGCCCATGGCAAAGCAAGGAGGGATAACGCGGATTGCGGCCATCACCGGGCGCTCTGCAGCAGCGCAGCGGCCGGCGCAAAGCAGGTTGTCTACCTTCTGAGGCAGCAAAGCACGGTAAGGGAAGTAGTAAGGATCGTTGGTGTTACGGGCAACATACTCCACATAACCCTTGCGATGGATATCCATGTGGTTGGCGCAGCAGAACACAGGATCCGGATATTTCACAGAATTCTTGGCATCCTCGGTGGTAACGGTGTACTCGCCGATGATGCGGCGGGTCTCACGCACGCCGAGGTTCTCGGCCGACTGGGCAAGCTCGCAGTTCTCGCAGCCTTTAACATACTTACGGAGGAACTTGACCACGTAGTCCGCCTGCTGGCGGCCTGTAATCTCGGCCTCTGTAACCTGTTTGGGGTCCAGGCCGTCCACATCGTCCGTCTGCGTCATGTTCACGGTAGCGGTGCCGTCCAGGTTCTGGAACAGGGCAATCTTCTGGCGCCACATGGGGAATTCTCCCGCCTCGCGGGCAGCAAGAATCTCACGCATGTAGAACTGCCCCTCGAAGTCGCCCGCCTTGCGGCAAGCCTCATCGTGGGCATCCATGGCCTTCCAGTCAATGTTACGCAGGACGATGAAGAGAGACGTCGCCTGAACTCCTCCTTCACCGTCTCCGTAAATGTATGGTGCCCCTGCGTGATATGCAAGGTCGCCGTCGCCGGTGCAGTCGATGTAGTTCTTTGCCTTGATCTTCCAGATACCGTCTTTGGTAGCGAAGTAGGCCGATGTAATCTTGCCGCCACGGGTATCACACTTGACATAAAGTACGTGATACAGAAGCTCTACTCCTGCTTCCACACACATCTGTTCTGTGGTACGCTTCAGGCACTCGAAGTCAAAGGTAGTGAGTCCGTGGTGTCCCTTGTCGCGGTAAGCCGAGAAAGAACCTATCTGCGCCTTCAAGGGATGGATAGCTCCGCCCTGCTCCACCATGCGGTTGACGAGTTCCTCATAGAAACCGCGTATAAGCAGAGTCTCCCCGTCGGGAGTGGTGCTGGACATAAAAGGAGCCACGAGACCGTTTGTGGCCATGCCTCCGAGATACCCGCTTCGCTCGGCCAGGATGGTCTTGGCGCCATGGCGTGCCGAGCAAACGGCCGCACCTATTCCGGCAGGGCCGCCGCCGACAACTAATACATCGCAGTCGAAAGTCTTGGTTACAGGGAATTTAACCTGATTCTGATTGTTACAGGAGCTAAACAGAATGGCAGCGGCAGAGATAACGAATAATACTTGTTTCATACTGATGTTATTGCTGTGTAAATATAGCAATTTATTCTGGGCTGAGTGTCGGCTGGGGTCCATTTACTGTACCCCAGCCAGCAAAATAAGTCAAAACTGTCGGCTGCGGTCCTCGAATTGGACCGCAGCCGACAGTTGAAAGAACGGAAGGTGGGCATTACGCCACTTCGGCGCGGGCCATGGCGTCCTTGTAGTACTTCTGGTTGACGAAGACGTCCTCTTTGTAAGGATTGATGTGACGCTTCCTGGAGATGCAGATAATCCAGCAGAGAGCGGCGATGTTGGTCACAAGGGCCAGGGCGCTGATGACCACCATCATGGTAGGATTTGCAGCCACCACGGAAGGATCTACATTAGTGCCCACGATACCGTCAACTGCGGCCTGTCCGCCTGCGGCATAAAGCTTTTCAACGGTGGCGACACCTTCAGGATAAAGCACGGGAAGAGTAGCCCAGTTGAACCACTGGCGGCCGTCCTTAAAGGTCTCCTGGAACAAAGGGAACACCTGTGCGAACATACACCAGATAGCCAGAGTATTGGCGCGGTTCTGAATCCAGCCGCCACGGTTCCACAGAAGGGCAGCCACGGTAGGGGCGAGAAGCAGGGCGACACCGCAATACCAGCTGTGAGTAGGCAGGCAGTTGTAAGTGTAGGCGAAGTTCCAGATGTCATAAATGACGATGTAAACCCAGGTCATATCGGCCCAGATCATATCCTTTTTGTCCTTGGACGGCCATACGCTCCACCAGGCGGTCATACAGAAAATGTTGACCAGACCGGCCACTCCGTTCATCACATTGTGCCAGCCGCCGTACTGCCATACGCCTTCGGAGGTGAGCCACCATTTGTTCCAGCCCATAATCGCGCTTTCGAAGTCGGATGCGCATGCTATGAGGATATTGATGGCCACGATGATGAAGGGGAAGGGTTTGAACCAGTGCTTGGCACCTATACCCCATTTGTACTTGATCATCATGAAGCCTATACATCCGGCCGTGGCGGCATAGAGCTTGGCATAGTGGAACCAGCCCTGCATATATACATGGGTCTGGTTTTCAAGGGCCCACTGCGCGCCTGTCTTGGCACCTATCCAGATGGCAAGGAAATAGACCGTAAGCGCCAGAGGGATGGCGAAGAACATGGTAATGCCGCCGAACTTGGTGCGACGTGCGAATTCATTGAGGAGAATCAGGCCGAGGAGGACTACTATGAGCATTCCCCACTGAGCAAGGGCGTGTTCCCCGTAAACTTGGAAAAACATAGTGTTATTAAACAATTTAATGGTTCGTACAGCAAAAATAACAAATTATTTTTACATCGGCCGCAATTATTAACTATATTTACCAAAGATATGGACAGAAGACATTTCTTTAAGATTTCGGCGGCCGGACTGGCAGGGCTTACACTGCCCGGAGGTCTGAGCCTGGCCATGGGGCCCAAAAGCACCGGCGACAAATATTCAGTAGTTATCCTTGGCGATACGCACTACGACGCCATGGATCCTGAGCTTTATCACAAGGGGTATGAGCTGGCCGACAAGGTGCGCGAGGCCAACCACCGCAAAGAGTTTGCCCGAAACGGCCAGATGTGGGCCGGACGCAGCAAGGATCTGGTCAAGAGAGCCGCATGCCTGGTGGATGACGATACCCGCTACGTATTCCAGATGGGAGACCTCATCCAGGGCGATACGGCTGATGCCGAGACCCATAAGCGTTATCTGGACGATGCCCTCAACCTGTTTAAGGCAGATGTCGCACCCAGCCTGCCGTTCGTAACCGTTGCCGGCAACCATGACCTGCGGGGGAACGACGACGCCGTATGCACCCAGGCCTACACCGAATACATGTCTGCCCGCATGTCAGAAGAGCTGGACCAGGAAATAAAGAGCACCAACTTCCTCTTCCGCAGCGGCCCGGACGCCTTTGTGGTTGTGAACTTCACCAAACCCAAGGTGGACGAAATAACCGCTTTGCTGAACGGGGCCCGCGGTGCCAGGCACGTATTCGTCATTATCCACGGGCCGGTTTTCCCCTTCGACGACACCAAATATTACTGGTGGTATCTGCTGGGCAACAGAAAAGACTCCAAAGCCGACGAGCGCAGGGAAATGCGCAAACTGCTGGCATCACTGAATGCCATCGTGCTTTGTGGCCATACCCACAAAACCGAATTCCTCGACTGGTACGGCGACGGCGGTCACATAACCCAGATGACTATGAGCAGCGTCTGGCGCAGCGAATCTCAGGCAGAATACAAGTTGCTCGCATCCGGGCGCGACGGCTACGGTACACTGCTGTTCAAGGCAAAACCCGAGCTGGCTACCGAGGCCAACAAAGCCCTCTTCGCTGAATATAGGGAAGGTATTCGCGACTACAGCCTGTCAGATGCCGCCGGCTCCTACAAGATGCTTATTGATGATGCGCACGTTTACGTTGACTTCTACGCCGGAGACTCCGCCCAACGCTCCCACCGCTTCACCCTCCGATAATTCACTAAGCGGCTACTCGCAACTGTAAGGACCGTAAACAGCCTCCACCGCAAAGGAAAAGTCGGTGTCGCGGAGTTTGTACACGTAGAACTGCGAGCCTCCGGGCGACACGCGGATAACGAAGTGTCCGTTGTAGTCACGCACTTTGGTGCCAAGGTCGGCTACCGGGGTTCCTGCCTTAAGATCCACGGAGTTGTCGAGACGGCCGGGATGGAGGTTGGTACAGAAAACGTCTCCGTACTGATCGTAGAGCGAAAATGCCGGATCTCCCGGTTTGTCGGTGTCGAAAATCTGAGCCAGGGTAACCTTGGGTTGGAGGATAGCGGCAGACGCAGGATTGAAGGTATTGTAGTACATGTGGTGTCCGGCCTTCATGGCCTCCACTTTCTTTCCCAAGCCTGCAGCGATATATCCCATTATCGGCGACTGGTTGCCGCTGTCCCCCTGGGTCCAGTAATCAAACTCGCCGTAAGAAATAAGCTGGACTATGCTCTGTGGGTTCTCATTGGAAGCAGGGGTGTAAGATGTGAAGCCGCTTCCGTCCCAGCATTTGCAATTCGCGCCCAGATTATAAACTGTGCAGTCGTAAGAAGTATCGTATTTCAGCTTGATCTGCTTTTTGTAGTTACCGGAAGCGTTGAGATTCACAGGATACCACGCCATGCCGTCTACAGCCTGACGGTACTCTGCAAACTGACGGAAATCCTCGTAAACTGCAGCACTGTAGTCGCTGGTAGACGGAGTCTCCGAGGGCCCGCAACGGTCTATCAGTTTAAGGAATGGCAGGTCGTCATACAATGCCATAACCCCGCTGCGGCAGTAGCCGTTACCCGTGGTGCCGGAAGTCTCGCTGTGATGGCCCATATGATCCATATGGTAATGGGACAGTACAAAATAGTCCAGGGCGTCGTGCCCGGTGGCCTTAAGGAAATACCTGGCATAGGTACTGTACACCTTGAACGGCCGCACGGAAGCATTGGGTTTCTGGTCCACATAATGGTCACTGGCATCAACCTGCAACTCTCCGGCGTCAATCATAAACGACGTGCCGTCCGGCAGGATAACAAAGGTACACTCTCCACGCCCGCTGTTGATAGCGTGAATGTCCAGATATCCTTCGGACCAGGCGGGAAGCGTTTCTGCGGAAGGCTGCGGCAAAGGGTCGGGCAAAGGCTCCGAGACCTCGGAATAAAGCACGGGGCGCACTGCAAGGCATTTTTGCACATGCCCCACACCCCAGGCGGCATCGCTGTTAAGATGTACGGTGTAGCCGTAATCACAGCCGTTCGCCACACGGAATCCCAGAACAACAGAGGAATGATCGCACTCGGGATATTTGGAGGTATCCAGCCCCGAAAAGACGGAAGAGCGGTAATACCCCTGACCGTTCACATAGTTGATCGTCGCCACATTACCTCCGCTGATATAGCGTCCGCGTCCGGTCTTGGGCAGGAAAAGACCGCTCTCAAGGTCGGCAGCGTTCAGGGCGACGGCAGTAGTGTTCAACGAAGATTCCTCCCACGATGGGGTGGAAGTGAGCAGGATGCCATAAATGGTATTCCCACCGACTGTTACGTAACCCGCACGCGCTGTTGCAGAATATGTCGTATTGCCCGCACGGAGCTGGACCAATTCGGATGATGTGGGCATACGATACTGCCCCTTGCTGGCCCAGAAGGCCACATCGCCATGAAGCGACGACCCCGTGGCCAACGATCCCCCTGCCGGAGTGGCGAAACGGTCGTCCCCGGTGAGCTCGGCAGCATCGAGGGTTTCGGCATCACCGGCGGAAGCCGAGAACACGCGTCCGGAGATGTTGTATCTGGCGGTTGTCGGCAGCATATAGCCGCTGTCTGCCAGCCACGCGTCGCCAGCCAGGCCGCCCCAGTTGAAGCGGTCAAAAGCCGTGGCGCTCTGGGTGAAGGTGACGCCGGTGGAAGTACCGATGGTATCGTACCCCAGGTACTCATACTGGTTGCCCGCCAGCCTCCAGCCCGTCTGGAATCCGTCTGAAGTGCTGCCTGCGGCCTCTGCAATCAGGTTGCCTGCCGCCCAACGTATGCCGGCCACCTTGCGTATGGAGGCGTCGCGGGTGCAGCGGGAGCGCACGTCCAGCGACGGCATCACAAGGTAATCGGCAGCCTCCAGCGAACGCGACGAAGCCCCGAACCTTATGCACTCAAGCCCCTCTATGAACGACTCGTCGCCGTCGAGCAGGCCTATACTGAGCTCGGAGTAATCCCCCGCCGGCACCGCCAGCCGGAAATGGAGGTCTGCGCCGTACCCCTCACAGTACGGGAAGGTTACGATGCGCGACGACGGCACATCCTCGGTTTCAATAGGCCCGAGGGTGGATGTGTTGAATCCAAACGTGCCGCAGATGCGCTTGTCGCCGGCCTGGATCACCAGGGCCCGGGCGTATGCAGGAATATCATGAAGGGTGATGTCGATGACGGGGGCGATATGCCTGAAGTACAGGTCAGAAGGCACTCCGGCGCTGATGGGCCCTACGGCAGAGGCCATGAGCGAAGGCATCTCATCCGTACGCTCCGACCTCCACGGAAGATCCACCATGCCCGGAGTGTCCTCGGCAAGCTGATAGGGGTACACCGCCAGCCCTGGTTCGCCGGAGAAGCCGGCGCAGTTGAACGTACCGTCGCTCGTACCGGCTCCGCTGCTCAAGCTGGCTTTGAATTTCTGTCCGGCGCCGTTATATACTGCAATCTCATCTCCCGAGGTCCAGGTCACCTTCCCTTCCCCGTTCACCGCCACCCTGCTCTCCGGCAAGTGGGCGATGAGGGTAAGTTCGGAACGGCCCTGGCCGTCGGTTTCCGTAATCAGCGGCTCCCTGCCGCAACCGGCGGCAAGCAAACACAATGCGGAGATGATGAATAATGTACCCTCGACTTTCATTTTTAGTAGATATTATTCTCCAATATATACCGGTCGAATTGATGCGCCCATGCTAACTTGCATTCCGGATTGTTTCTCGCCATTAAATGACCCATTGATATTACAGTTGGAATTTGCATGGTCCTGAGTATAACCATAACCGATAGACGACCCTTTTAGCCACAGGATAGTTGCAGTATTGTCATAAAAACCGGTTGAATTACCAGTATCTGAATGATTTTGAGTACTATATCTGCTCGACCAATAAATACCCCATGCATTTGTAGTTGTAAGTGCAACAGGATTCTTATTTCCTATAGCTTGAGCTGCAGTAATATTCATAGATGATGAATTCCACGTCCATGTGTAGTCACCACCGGAATTCTGCCAGTATCCGATAAAACGCCTCCCAGCCTTAGGCAGAAAAAGTCCGGATTCAATGTCCGCTTCGTCAAAAACAACAGATGTCGTACTGTAAGTAGAGTATGCTTTGCCTCTAAAACTGGTCGTAAACAGAACGCCGTTCACACTATTGTAAGAACCAAATTGCACATTTATTGGTTTTTGCCCGGCCGCAGAAATGTTCAAAGGAGATAATTCTTCAACAGTAGGCAACCTGTATGTGCCTTTGCTTGCCCAGAAAGCCAGATCTCCATACAAAGGGGTATTAGTGCTCAGTCCATTATTGACAAAGCGGCCCTCCCCTTCCACCAGGGCCGTACCGGCAACATCACTATAAATCTTGCCTTCTATGGTAGTACCGGCAGCAGGTTGCATGTAACCGGCTGAAGAGAACCTGGAAGCCCTTCCAATACCACCCCAGTTAAAGTGGTCAATACATGTGTTCGACATGGAAGAATAATACTCCTCTTGGCTACCGGTAATACTCCAATTCTCTTGAAATCCTTCAGTTGTTGTCCCTTCTTTGCAAAGCAAATTGCCTTTAGCCCACTTCGTTTTATTAACAATCACGTATTTATCCCTGGCGCTGCCAACCAAAGACCTTACATTGAGCGTCGGCATGGTGACGTAGGCATTCAAATTGTCGCCCATTCGGGAGGTAACGCTGGTCGGAACGACTTTGGCGGTACCGTCAATAACAGTCTCGTCTCCGTCAAGCACACGGATCTTCAAATCGGTATAGGAATACGCGGGAACTGCGGCACGGATCTTCATGGTAGCTTCAGCGCCGTATGCGGTCTTATAAGGAAAGTATATGACCTGCTGGGTGTTGCCACCGGTAGTTATGTCCGTAAGGGAAGTGCAATCGGCGCTTACGGTCCATGTGCCGTGCAAATCGGCTCCCAGTTTTGACCAAAGCTTGAAGGCACAGGCATACGCCGGTACATCCTGAAGGGTGAATTCCATAATGGCCATGAGGCTGTGGAAATATAGCGGGGCAACTTCTCCGGCGGTGATTTCGCTCACGGTGGATGCCATTACCGCGGGCACATAACCGTCCACCCAGGCAATATACTCAGGTATGGTTACGGTTCCGGCAGCGGCGCCTGCCCACTCATAGGGATAAACGGCCTTGGCACCAAGCGTTCCTTCAAAGGTGGTGCATTTGAAAGTAGCAGTTTCAGTACCTGCGCCACTTTCTATATCGAATTGGAACTTGGTTCCCTCAGTATTCCAAACAGCTATTGCATCCCCGGCAGTCCAGGTAGTCTTGCCTTCCCCGTCTACAGCCACCCGGGTATCGTGAAGGGAAGCGTTGAGGGTAACTGTGCGAGTGTCAGAAACCGGTTCCTGGATAATCTCCGGCTTCTCTGTGCAGGCGATGGCTGCCATCGCTGCTCCTGCTATTGCAAATATAATTTTTTTCATAAGCCGCTTGATTACTATTCCCATTCTCCTTCAATCATATCCCGGTCTTCTATATTAGACTGCAGAATAACCCCGGACACCTTCAGAGCAGTATCCTCAACGCAGGGTGGGGTATATAAGATATTGGTTTTCATGTAGTTATATATTGTTGATAATTATTTAGTCTACAAGTACGGGACGTATGCAGTTGCCGGCTTTCACGTCGCCCCATTCATTACCGTTCAGATTGGTAGTGTATCCATAATCACAGGTATAGTTTAACCGCCATGCCAATATAGTGGAACTAGTTTCGTGATCTGCTGCCAAAGAGCCGAAGGTACTGGACCAGTAAACACCCTGATTATCGAAGAAACGAATCTTGCTATGCGTCTCGGTAGAAGACCGGCGCCCTGCTTTTGGCAGGAAAAGGCCGCTCTCAAGATCAGCATCGGATAATTCGACTGCTGTAGTATTCATCGAGGCGCTTGTCCAAGATGGAGTGGAAGTCAGAAGAACGCCGAAAACAGTATCACCGCCCGGAGTATTATAGTATCCAGCCTGGCCTGTAGCAGCGGTATTATTTGTGCGCAACTTTACAATCTCGCTTGACGTAGGCATACGATACTGACCCTTACTCGCCCAAAATGCCAGATCACCGAAAATCGTGGGGTTGCCAATTCCGTTTTCGGCATCAGAAACGCCGCCGTTATATCCGCTGAATACATCCCAGTAGTGGAATCTGTCATCTCCGGTAACTTCTGCTGCATCCAAAGCATCCTTGTCACCCTCACGCGCACTGAAGACCCGGCCGGATATATCGAACTTGGCCGTGGTAGGGGTGATGTAACCGGAATTGTTGTACTGGCAGCTTCTTCCGAGCCCTCCCCAGTTAAAAAGGTCGTAAAATGTGGTACTTCTGGCAACGTCCGAAGTTTTAGGTTCTGTTACCGTTACCGCATCGGTCTCAGCATAAGCGGTCTGCCATTGATAATCAAACAAGTTAAAACCGGCCTGCCATCCGTCCTCGTAACTTGCCTCCTGTTTCACCCGCAGGTTTCCCTTGGCCCATTTTACTCCCTCAACCTTGATGTAGTTGTCCCTGGCACTGCCAACCAGTGAACGGATATTCAGCGCAGGCATGACGATATAGGCGCCAGCATCAGCTCCCATCAATGATGTAACGCTGGTCGGCACCATTTTTCCCGTTCCTTCAATAACAGTTTCGTCTCCGTCAAGCACACGGATCATTAAATCAGTGTAGGAATACGAAGGAACAGCCGCACGGATCTTCATGGTAGCTTCAGCGCCGTATGCGGTCTTATAAGGAAAGTATATGACCTGCTGGGTGTTGCCACCGGTAGTTATGTCCGTAAGGGAAGTGCAATCGGCGCTTACGGTCCATGTGCCGTGCAGGTCTGCACCGGTTTTAGACCAGATCTTGAAGGCGCAGGCATACGCAGGTACGTCCTGCAGTGTAAAATCCATAATGGTCATGAGGCTGTGGAAGTACAGAGGAGCAACCTCTCCTGCGGTGATTTCGCTCACGGTCGATGCCATTACTGCGGGCACATAACCGTCCACCCAGGCGATATACTCAGGTATAGTTACGGTTCCGGCAGCGGCGCCTGCCCATTCATAAGGATAAACGGCCTTGGCACCAAGCGTTCCTTCAAAAGTGCTGCACTTGAAAGTGGCTAAAGAGGTGCCTTCTCCGGATTCTATGTCAAAACGAAATTTTGTTCCCTCGGTATTCCAGACTGCGACGGCATCGCCGGCCGCCCAGGTGACTTTACCGTCGAGCATATTGACATCAACTTTTGTTTGTGACAGGGATGCGGTAAGCGTAACTGTGCGTACGTTTGATTCGGGCTCCAGAACAATCTCGGGCTTTTCGCTGCAGGCGACGGCTACCGCCGCCACGCAGACCAGTGCGTAAAACAGGTGTTTCATGTCATCAGGTTTTACTCCCATACACCGGGATATACAGTTCTGGGGTCAACATTAGATTCGCAGATTACCCTCTGTGCCTCTACAAACAGCACACGGGTAGCAGGTTGTATGTATTCAGTCTTCACAATTAAAATATTATTGACGTTCGTTTTCGGGAATCCATACAGGGCGTATTGCATTGCCGAGTACGGTCTGCCCGGTAATGGTTTTGCTAAGCTTGCTGGTATAACCGTATGTCATAGCGTTTCCGCTTGTAAAATTGATATGGCGGGCGCAGTCCTCGAAACCGCTGTTGCGACCGCCGTAAGTGCCGGACCAATACACACCCCAGGCATTGAAGAAATTCACTACGGTGGCGTTGTATTCAACCGGATCGCTGTTGGTCGTGCGCTCTCCTATCTTGGGAAGGAAAAGACCCGACTCCATATCGGCATCGCTGAGCTCCACGGCTTCAGTATAATACTCGGTAGTGCTCCAGGAAGGGCAGGAGGTAAAAAGAATGCCTCGCAGGACTTTGCCGTCGACAATATAGTAACCGGCCTGCATATTGGCATGGTTACTGCCCTTGCCGACGTTATTCTTGGCGTAGAGCGAGCCTATCTCGCTCTTGTCGGGCATACGATACTGGCCCTTGCTTGCCCAGAAGGCCAGGTCTCCGACAAGCGTGGAGTTTGTTGTCTGGAAGGTGCCTACATCTTCCCAGCGGGAGTCGCCGGAAAGTTCCTGGGCAGTGCTGATGTCGCCTTTCCCTCCCTCGAGATAAAACACTTTGCCGGTGATGTCGAATTCTGCAGTTGTGCAGGTGACCGGTGCATTGTGCACTCTGGAGGTGCGGCTGAGCGTGCCCCAGCTGAAATAATCCCAGTGCGTGTAGACGCTGGCGTCACCTATGGTTTCCTTATACTGATCTGTATTCAGCGAAAAGCCCTTGGAATTGCCGTCAATCTCAGTTGCCGTCAGCATGTACTGGCTTTCCCACTGATTGTCATAAATATTCCAGCCTTCCTGCCATCCTTCTCCCTGAGTTCCGCTTCGCCATGCGCGCAGGTTGCCCTTGGCCCATTTCACTCCCTCAACCTTGATGAATTGGTCCCGGCTGCTGCCGAGCTGGGCGCGTACGTTTACCGTGGGAAGGGTGAGGTAGTCGCCAGCCTTCAGGTTTGAAGACGCCTGCTTTATCGCCAGGTCGGTACCTTCGATAATGCTTTCGTCGCCGTCCAGCACGCGGATTTTCAGGTCGGTGTACTCATACGGAGCGACAGGGAAGTAAAACTTGACGCTGGCGTCGCTGCCATAGGCGGTCTTGTAAGGAAAATATAACACACGGTCGTTAGTGCCGGCTTCTGAGTTGCCGGTATCGCAGTTAACTCCGTTGAGTCCGGAGTTGATGGTATAATCTCCGTTGAGTTGGGCCCCGGTCTTGGAGAACAGCTTGAGCGCGCAGGCGAAGGCGGGCAGGTCTTTAAGGGTCACCTCAACCATGGACATTACATGATGGAAGCATAAGGCATTGACTTCGCTGCCGTTGACTTCCAGTGCGGAGGCCATTACAGGCTGGACGCTGTCGCTGCGTTCCATGAACTTGGGAATGCTTACGACGCCTTTGGTATCTGACGCCAGAGAGGCGGGATAAACTGCGATATCGGTAGCCAGAGTGCCGCTGAAGCTACCGCTGAACTTGCCGTAGTTAGTACCTGCGCCATCGCTGAGAGTGAGTGTGAACTTGGTACCGGTTGTATTGTACACGGCAACGGCATCTCCTGCCGACCAAGTAATCTTGCCCTTGTCTGCATTCACCTTGGTTTCGGGGAGCTCCGCTGTCAGGCTTAGCGTCCGGATACCGTCTCCGGAAGGAAGTTCCGGGACTTCTTTGTTGCAGGCGACGGCTGCCGCCGCTGCAATCGCAATGATAATCAGGATCCTTTTCATAGCACTACCATACTAGGTCGGAATCCCAATCGCCGTCGAGGTAATTCATATCATCGACGTTGGAGGTGCAGACAATCTGATTCGAGACTCCCTGCACTGTGCACGCCTGAGGCGCGCGATAGTTGTTTCCGTTCATATTAAACATCAATAAGTATTATTCGCATTTTATAGGTCCTTCGACTGACTTGACCTTGTAGTAATTGTTGGTATCGTCGAGCTGGAATACCCAGAACTCGTCTCCTCCCGGTTTTACACGTATAACAACGTGGCCGTTGTAATGACAACGGTCGTAAAGTCTGGAATTGGGAGTGGAGACGACCGGGTCTATGCAGGTGAAGTAAAGCGATACTCCGGTATCGTAGTAAGCCCCGTCCAACAGAGCCTCGACAGTACTCAGCATGGGCTGGTCCGTACGCTGGGCAAAACTCTGGGTAACTATCACCTTGGGCTTGAGTATACTCATCTGTTCTTTTGGCAGGCAGTTCACCGACATATGATGGTCTGCCTTCATGGCCTCGATAGGCCGCCCTATCGCTTTGGCCACCGGCACCGCCATCCTGGTATTGCCACCGGCATCGCCTGCAGTGTAGTAATCGAACTTGCCGTAGCTGAAGAGGGATATGCAGGATGTGCCGTTCTCGTAAACTGTGCCACCGCCATAAGCATCGACAAGGGAGCTTCCGTTCCAGTACTTGCCGTTCACGGCATAGTTGAAAATCTTGAAATCAGGATACTTGGCTTTATCGTACTTTAACACGAGCTGGTCGGCGGTGCCGGCTTTGAAGCGCTCCATTTCGAGCCCCTTCCTGGATGTGGCGTATTTGACGAAGTTGGTGTAATCGCCATGCAAGGTGGAACTGAACTCCACGGCGCTTTGCTTTACGAACTCATACTCCGGATCGTCTGCGCTCCATGCCCTGTCTATCAGCTTCTTATACGGCAGGGAAACGTACAGGGCCATCATACCGGTCAGCGTATATCCTTCTCCGCTTACTATGAAGCCCTTTCCCTTGCAGGTGCCGAAGTGATCCGTATGGAAATGGCTCATCACGGCATAATCCAGATAATCGTGCCCGGTGGCCTCCAGAAAATGCTTCATGTATCGCTGCTGCGTGAAGTAGGGGCGCTGGTCCGCACTGGGCCTCTGCACCACGGATACCGGAGACGAGGTGGAGGTTACCACTTCGCCGGCATCTATGACCATAGTTGTGCCGTCGGGCAGTATGAAAAAGGTGCACTCCCCGCGGCCGGTACTGATGGCGTGGATGTCCAGCCAACCTTCCGCCCAGGCAGGCAGCACCTCACCCACGACAGCCTCGTCAGGCTGTTTGGTATTGACGGGCTGGGTTTTGCCGCCGTTGTCTTCCGGCTTCTCGCCGCAGCAGGACAGCAGCGCAAGCGCGGCCGCCAAAATAAATTGTTTTACTCGCATTTGAAAGGTCCGTCTATAGATTTAACTCTGTATTCGAAATCAGTATCATCCAGTACAAGCACATAGTACTCATGTCCCCCGGGCATCACACGTATCACCACATGGCCGCCGATGCCGGCCGCACGCCCGTAGACGTCTCCATGGAGCCGCAGCTGGTTTTCTCCCAGATTGGTGAAATAGTAATACTTCGGTCCGGGATAGACCGCGTCGGACAGGAGCCTGTCGACCACCGTATAGTCCGGCTGGATCTCACGGTCAGTAAAGACCTGCGTCACCACCACCCTGGGCTGATAGATGCTCATCGTCTCATCTTTCATGCAGTGGTATGAAAAGTGATGGTCGGCCTTCATGGCCTCTATCTTACGGCCTATGGAACGGGCAACCGGAAGGGCAACACGGCCGTTGCCGCCGGCATCGCCTCCGGTATAGTAGTCAAAATCGCCGTAACTCAAGAGGAAGCAGCAGGAAGCCCCGTTTTCCTTCATGTCCCCGTCTTCATAAACATTCACGGCCTTCTCTCCGTCCCACACAATCCCGCTTGCGGCATAATTGAATATCCTGAAGTTGCGGTAGCGGCACGGCCGGTGGAGCAATTTAAACTGCTTGCTTTCTCCCACCCTGAATCTCTCTGCCTTCATGCCGTCATGGGCGGTGGCGTAGCGCACGAAATCCTGATAGAACGTGCATTTGGAGCTGGACGGCAGCCATACGCTGTCGTATTCCGGATAAGAGCGGTCAATGAGTTTACGTATGGGAAGTTCCGCCTGGAGCGCGGATATGCCGGTAAGGGCGTAGCTGCGCACGGAATCCGGGGCGCTCCATTCCGCCTCAGTTCCGAAATGATCTGAATGATAATGGGTTATAAGCGCATAATCCAGGGCTCCGCGGGAACGGCGGGGCATGAAATGGCGTATATATTCCACGTATACCTCGTAAGCCCGTACGTCCGCGTTCGGACGCGGTGCCACCGCAGTATACTTTCCGGACGGAGTCCTGAAAGATTCCCCGGCATCCACAAGCAAGGTAGTGCCGTCCGGAAGTATGAAGAAGGTGCATTCTCCCCTGCCTGAGTTGATGGCGTGTATGTCGAGGCAGCCCTCATGCCATGCAGGCAGAGGGGAACCTACGACAAAGGCCGCAGCCAGAAGTGAGACGAGCAGGCCCGTCATTTCTTTGTCACTTTTACATCGAACACGAAGATACGCGGGGCGTTCTTCTCGCCCTTGGGGCAGTCTATCATCAGTCTGGTGGACGGAGTGATTCCGCTCACATCCATACGCAGATGGGAAACAGGCTTGTCCACGTCCGCGTTGTCCCATGAATGAGGGAAGAGGTCATTGTCGGGAATTGCCAGGGTGGCGCCTCCGTCAGAGAACTGCGAATAGCTACCGGAAGCCTCTTCGAAGCTGCTGCCTGTCTTGGCGGAAACATATGCGTCACGGGTTATCGACGCCGCCTTGAAGCTGCCGCCGCCAAGCAGTTTGATGTAAACAGGGTCGGTTGAGGTAGTTGAGAAACGGGCGATATCTATCTCAATCAAAGCGTCCGCAGTGCCTTGTACGGCAGAGAATGCCGGCGTAGTCATGGCGCCGGCAATGGTGCCGGCGCATAGCTGCATCGCACCGGGCCTCTCCGCAGCGTAAGTGAACACCCAGTCCTGAAGACCGTACGCCTGCATATAGGACGGCAGGGCTTCGGCTGCAGAAGAAGTATCGTCCGGATAATCGAATGGGAAGTTACCGACGTTCTGGGTGACGGAAGCAGAAGCAGGAAGGTATCCGTCGTAAACATCTACCTTGCTGCCTATGCCTGCGGCAGGAGCGATATAGTCTCCGCCCATGGTGCACAGGTCGAAATCCTCATGGAAAATCACGGACGGATCCTCAGCTCGCACAACATTTATCCTGTACCTTGGCGCTGAAGGGTCGGTGACATCCGCGACTACGCGAATCTTTCCGGGGCTCTCAAGCTCCACGGTGAAAGGATTGTCGGCAATCTCGATGGGAGACATCGTGCCTATGGCGCGCTTCACATAATAAGTTAGCTTACTCTTTCCGGCGGTCTTGATGGCTCCCACCGGAAGGGCGGAATTTTTGGATGATATGATACCAAGGCCTCCTGCGCCGGAACCGGTAGCGAAGCCGTAGGGAACGCCGTCCAGTTCTATGGTGAAACTGGTGGAAGCAGGAATTTCAAACTCGCCTTCATAAACGTTTGCAACGCTCTCCTCCATCTTTACGCGGCGGCCATCCAGGTTGATCCGGCACGGAGGCGCTTGCACTTCGGAGCATACCACATTCATGGCGCAAAGCTCTGCGCGGCTCACTCCCACGGCATAATCGCTCAGCGGCTGGGCTATTACTACCGCACCGTCAGCGTCTATGAAAGAAGCGTTGATTGCAGAGTAGTCGGAGGCGGGTACGGGCAGGAAGGCGAGGACGCTCTTTCCTGCACTTTTAACCACGAGCTCCGCCCCACTGCCGTCAACAGCGTCGGAAGGCCTGATTCCGCGCTCCAGCATGTCGGAGACCTTGCTCTTGAACGTACCGCTCAGTGCGCCGTCAGGGCTGGCAAGCAGCACCCTCTCGGCTTCGCCGGGATAATTGGACATGTTCAGGCGAAGGAAGCCCAGTGCCTGTTTGAAATCCACCTGCCAGCTGTCTTTTATGGCAGCAATCATTATTCCGGTATATCCGGAAGAAGTATCGTATTTCCCTGGGACCTTGAGTGTGAGGTCTTCTCCGCTGAGGGACACCACGGCCGAAGCTGGATAAACGGCCACTCCGCCTATCTCTTTGCCGGAGGGAATGGTTCCCTTGAAAGTGGCGCGTTTGGTATCGCCTGTTCCGTCGAGGACGAACTCCACAAAGCTTCCGTCCGAGCAGGCGACGGCAATCTTGTCCTCACGCTCCCATACTCCGTGGCCTTTGTCATCCATATAGACTTTGGTCTCCAGATTCTCGAAAGTGGCCAGGAGAGTCACTTCACCGGTGCGGTGGAAAGACTCGTCCGGGCTCCATGTCTCGTAGCTGTAATCCTTGCAGCCTGCCAAAACGGCAGCGACTGCAAATAATGCCATATATCTTTTCATACTCATCGTCTGTTAATAGCCGGGGTTCTGGTCTTCCTGGTTGATGGCCGGGTTCGTGCGGATTTCAGTGTCCGGAAGCGGCCAGAGCTCGTCCTTGCCAACCTGATAGTACATAGTGAGCAAGGTCCTGAGATTGAACGCCTTGCCGTCCCAGGTGCTGGAGGGGTCGTAGCTGACCGTCCAGTTCTCGTCTATGACGGGCTTGGCGTTGGATAGGTTGTTCTTGAAAGCGGGAGCGTACTGCGGTCCGTTCATAACCTTGACCGCAAGCGCCTGGCCGTCGGAGCCCTTCCAGCGGCGAATGTCGAACCAGCGGAAGCCCTCGGCGCAAAGCTCCACGGTGCGCTCATAACGCAGGGCGCTGCGGAGTTCGGCGCGGTCCAGGGTGGTGACCTTCGGCATCTTCACCCTCTGGCGCACACGGTTGATGTCGTTCTGCGCCCTCTTGAGGTCGCCGCCTTCCATCTCTATATTGGCTTCGGCATCTATAAGCAGCAGCTCGGCGTAACGCATAATGCATACGTCAAGTTCATCCTCGTAGTTATTGGTGATGGTCTCCCCGTAGTAGGCCTTGTCGGCATACTTACGCCACAGATAACCGCCCGGTCCTTTGGTTCCGTTGGGACCGTACTCGCTCTTGTTACCGGAGACGTCGTTGTTGTTTACCATGGCACCTGTGTTATAGTCGCGCACCTGCTTCACGGCGGGGTCGGTAGAGTATCCGACATTGTTGATGCGGGTGTCGGACCTCAGGCAAAAGAGGTCGAGTCGCGGGTCTCTGTGGGCCCAGGGATCCTGCCAGTTATAGAGCGGCGACTCGGTGATCGACTTGCCGTCGGTGCACTGGAAGGTGTCCATAAGTGCCTGGGAAGGGCCGCAACCGGCAGCGCCGTTGGCTACACGGGAAGAATATGTATAGACCTGGGCGTGTACGTTTGAGGCGGCCAGCTTGTTGTACTGTATGGCCCACATCCACTCGTCGCAGGTCTCGCCGGCAAAGCCGAAGAGGTTGGACGCCGAAGGCTCTCCATCGGTGGCGGCGTTGGGATAATAGGTGCAGTCGAGGGGCTCGAGGGCGTAAACACCCTCTGAGAGTTCCATAGCGATCCGGGAATATTTTGCAGCATCGGCATAGCGGCCCCAGTTCAGGCAGATGCGTGCCTTAAGGGTGTATGCCGCAGCCCTGCCCAGACGGCAGGTGCCCCATTTTGCCTTCTCCCAGCGGACCGGCAGGGCGTCCAGCAGTTCATCGTCCATCTCCCTCAGGACACGGTCTATGACCTCCTCCTTGGGAGTACGGGCATAGGCATAATCTTCCAGAGTCAGGCAATGGTCGATGAAGGGGATGTCGCCGTAGAACTGGCACCCCATGTCGTAGATATAGGCGCGGAGGCAGAGCAGTTCGGCTTTGAACTGCAGGTAGGTCTCCTCGGACATCTTGTCCTTTATCTTATCCAGCTTGTCCAGCACCAGATGGATACGGCCCGCCGTCTTGTAGATGCGGCCGTAGAGATATGTGGCGGCGCCGGTAGTCTGGGTAAGGGTTGAAGTTACGAATAGATTCCAGTTGCTCAGGCCCACACGCGTGGTGCCTATATCGGTAATATTGTCGGTGAAGCGAGTTGGGAAATTGCTGTACTGCTGCTCGCTGTTGGCAAGGTTCTTATAACTCACGAGCACACCGCTCAGGGCCTCTTCCTCGCTGGCGGGGAAAGTGCCGGTGGAAGGGCCGTTCAAGGGATAGCGCTCCAACGCCTTGTCGCAGCTGCAAAGGGCGAGCGTAGCGCTCAGAATAAGTATAATGGTCTTTTTCATAGCGCTTTAGAATTTGATGTCAACTCCGAAGGTGTAGGTGGAAACCAGAGGATAGTTTGTCGCCGTGGCTCCGGCCTGTACGCCGTCGCCGCTGGTAGTGAACATGTTCTCCGGGTCGTATCCCTGCCAGTAATTGGTGAGGGTGAGAAGGTTGGTGGCGTTTGCGAACAGTGTAAGCTTGCTCACGCCGAAACGCTTGAGCGCCTTCTTGGGAAGTGTATAGTTAAGCTGAACGTTCTTCAGGCGGCAGTAGGATGCGTCCGCCATCCAGAACGAAGAGTTCTTTTTGTTAAGCTCGCTGGCATAGCTCAGACGGGGGTATTTTCCGTCCGGCGTGTCAGGGGTCCAGCGGTCCAGGTGTTCAACCCTGAAAGTACCGCCCTGCACACAAGGCTGGGTGTAATAGCCGTCCAGGTAGGCGTTCAGCTTGCCTACTCCCTGGAGCTGCGCGCTGATGCTGAAGCCTTTCCAGCCCAGGCTGAACACGGCTCCGTAGGTCCAGCGGGGAATGGTGCAGCCGATTATCTGGCGGTCCTTGTCGTCAATCTTGCCGTCGGGCGCGGGCATCTTGTTACCCTTGGCGTCCAGGACGAACTCGCCGTTTTCATCGACCAAAAAATCTCCTGCCACATCTTCGTAGATGAGGTCTCCAGGCTTGGTCTCAACTCCGTACTGCGGGCAGTTGGCGTTTACCCAGTCGGCCTCTTCCTGCGTGCGGGCCATGCCTATGCATTTGAGGGCGTAGATGGAGCGCACCGCATAACCTTCCTCGTTACGGAGAAGGTTGCCGTCTGCGGTTCCCTTCATGTCGGTGATTGTGTTCACCACGTCGCTCAGGTTGGCGTCCACGCCCCAGTTCCAGTCGCCCTTGGAATCGTGATAGCCCACACCTAGTTCCCAACCTACGTTACGCACGGTGCCGGCGTTCTGGTAAGGCGCCGAAAGGCCGATGGACGAGGGAATATCCAACTGCATCAGGATGCCGTAGGTGTTCTTGTAGTACCAGTCGGCGGTAATGTCGAACTTGCCAAGCAGGGCGGCGTCGATACCCAGGTCGTACATCTCGGAGGTCTCCCAGGTTATCTCTTCGTTGGCCAGGCTGTTAAGTCCCACGATAGGATAGATTATGTCTGCCGCAGAGATGCTGGAAATGGTAAGTGACTGTACGGTAGGATAGTAGTCGGAACCTATGTTCTGGTTACCCAGCTGGCCGTAAGAGGCGCGCAGCTTGAGCTCGTTGACCGTCTTCTTCATGCCCTGCATCCAGGGTTCTTCGGAGATGCGCCATGCCGCGGAAGCCGAAGGGAAGATACCCCATTGATGTCCCTTGGCGAAGCGCGAAGAACCGTCGAAACGGATATTGGCCTCGAATAGGTAGCGCTCCTTGAAGTTGTAGTTGAGCCTGCCGAAGAAGGATGCCAGCGCCCACTGGTAACGGGCTCCCGCATTCTCTTTCAGCTCATTGTCCGCACCGGCGTTGATCGTGTGGTACTCCGGGTAGGCGAAGTCGCGCCTGTAAGCCTCAAGCGTGCGGTTGTCCATATCCTCGTAGGAGGCGCCGGCCAGCAACTGGGCCTCATGGGCATCGGCGAACTTCTTATGAGCCTTGGCCGTGAACAGATAGTTGCCGTACACCGTGTTGCTGTGGCTCTCGCGCAGGGAGTTGTATTCCCTGTTCTTAATTGGGGATTCAGTACCGTAAGCGTCTGAATAATAAGTCACCAGATCCGTGAAGTTGCTGGTGTAGCTGAGGGCGATGCGAGGCGCCACGGTACCTTCCAGGGTGAGCCACTCGAGCGGCTTCCATGTGAGTGCCGCAGCTCCGGAAAGGCGGTAAGAATCAGCAGTCACCTGTCCGCCGAGTCCCTGATCCATCATAGGCAGGGGGTTGACGGTACCTCCCGTGAATGGGGCGTAGGTACCGTTGGACCATTCGGCGAGGAAGAGCGGGTCGCGCGCGTTCATGAAACCGAAGAAGGTGCTCTGGTAGGGGCTGTAGTGCCTGCGGCCAAAACTTCCGGACAGGTCGAAGCGGAACGATACATGGTCGTTGATGTCCACGTTCATGTTGTTTCGGAAGTTGTAGCGCTTGTAGTCGGCACTCTTCACTATACCGTTCTGGTCCAGGTAGCCGAAGGTGGTGAGCGAACGCATCTTGCCGGAAGTTGCGCTCAGGCTCAGCGAGTGGTTGTGGGTGAGTCCGTTGCCGTTGAGCACGTGCTCGCGCCAGTTCACTATGGGGAAGCTGTCGGGATCCAGATAGTTGTTCTTGAGATAGTTGGCGATGTATTCGTCGGTATAGATGGAGGTATTGCCGTCGTTCTCCGTTGCCTCGCGGTTGAGTATCATGTAGTCCACGGGGCCGACGGTATCAGGAGTTGTTGTCGGGGTCTGCCAGCCAACGTAACCACGGTAGCTCACGCTCGACTTGCCCTTGTCCGCACGCTTGGTGGTGATGAGGATCACACCGTTTGCGGCACGGGAACCGTAGATAGCCGAAGATGCGGCATCCTTGAGCACGGATATCTTGTCTATCTGGGACGCATCCACCGCGTTCATACTCCCCTCAATACCGTCTATGAGCACCAGAGGGGCCGCGCTGGACTCGCCGAAGGTTCCGATACCACGGATGCGGATGTTACCTGTATCGGCACCCGGCCCGCCGCCGTTCGTGGTAACGGTAACGCCGGGGATGGCGCCCTGCAGGGCGGTGGACGCCTGCACGATGGGCTTGTTGTCAAGCACCTCGGAGGATATAGCGCCCACGGCTCCGGTAAGGTTGACCTTCTTCTGGGTGCCGTAGCCAACGACCACCACGTCGTCCAGGAACTCGGCGTCGGTTTCAAGCTCAATTATATAGCCATTGCTTTGTCGGCCAACCCTGAGCCTTGAGTCACGGAAGCCGAGGAATGAAACAATAAGGGTGCTGCCTTCTTTCGCCGCAATGGCAAAGTTGCCGGCATTGTCGGTAACAGTGCCGGTGGATGTCCCTTCCACGAAAACGGAAGCTCCTGGGAGCGGAAGTCCGTCCGGGTCCATTACTTTTCCTCTTACAAGGCCATCGGACTCTTGCCTTGAGGGAGTTTTGGCAATGTTGCTCAGGACGATGTTGCCGTCGATGACCGAAGCTTTTACGTCGGTGCCTTTGAACAGTTCTTCCACGATTTCCAGCACATCACGGTTTGTCGCGGATATGCTGACCATCCGGTTCTTGTCGAACGCGGCGTCATTGAAGAAGAACGTAAAGCCGCTCTGTTGCTCGATCATCTTCATCACGGCCAGCACAGGTTGCCGCGCGGCCTTGACGGAGATCGTTCTGGTCTGCGCGCTCAGCATGGTGGTGCCGAGCAGTACGCAGAAACAAAAGAGCAGTCGTCTCAGTGTCTGGTTAGTTTTTCTCATATTTAATATACCAAAATCTTTTGTCTACCTGTAATGTTCTGGGGATCAGTCCCCTTGATGTCGTAATCGAAGTGGATACGGGTAGTCCTCCTAAAGTGTTCGAGAACGACTTCCAGCCGCTGTCCGGTGAAAGTACCGGTGTATCGCTGGGTGAGCAGCTCGTCGTTCCTCACCAGGAATTCCACATTGAAGCGGTTGCCTATCTGGCGCAGGGCTTCCTCGAGGCTGGTGTTTTCGAGAACAATCTTGCCGTCTTTCCAGGAAGCGGCAGTGTTCAGGTTGATCTTGCTGTGGGACAGTTTTCCGGTGGAGAGGTTCCAGGTGTAGCAGTCCCCTGGCAGCATGGTAACGGAGGTATTAAGACCGCCCTTCGCCGGCAGTGAAAGCCTCACGGAACCGTTAATCAGGGAGGTCCTCACCTGTGTATCCCCGGGGTAGGCCTCCACATCGAACTCTGTGCCCAGGACCTCTACGGTGGCATCCTTGGCATGGACTATGAAAGGCCTGCTTTCCTGTCTGGCCACTTTGAAGTACGCCTCCCCCTCGAGCTGGACCTCGCGGGTATCTCCGAAGCGTACCGGATAATGGAGGGTGGAATTGGAGTTGAGCCATACCTGGCTGCCGTCAGGAAGCGTTGCCGCAGCCGTCATGCCGGCTACCGAGTTGACGGTCACCTCGGTGGGCTTGTCGTCCCTGTAATACTGCCAGGCGAACCAGCAGGCCATCAGGAAAAGCGGCAGGGCCATGATAGCGGCAATCCTTTGAACGTTAGACATGAAACTCCGCCTGCTGCTACTGCGCATCCGGGAATGGACATTGCGAAGGGCGGCCTCAGTTTCATTGCTGTCAGGAGCCTCCATATTGGCGAGAAGATACTCCAGCCGGCAGTATTCTTCTGCAGTCCTGCGGTGTTCCGCGCTCTCGCATACCCATTCATCGACAATCTTCCCCTCCCCAACAGACAGTTTGCCGGAGAAGTAGTCGGGAAGAAGCCTTTCAATAGAATCATTCGATTTCATACCCTATAGACAATTAACCGGGGCTTCACCCTAGACCGGGCTTTCACTTTTTTTCAAAATTCTTTATATTTGCCTCGACATGTTCGACGACAAGCATATGTTTGAACTGGTCCGCCAGGGAGACAAAGACGCCTTCGACCGCCTTTTCCGCCGCTGGTATCCGGTGCTCGTAGCCTATGCCTGCCGTTTCGTTCCCCGGGAAGACGCCGAAAACGTGGTCCAGGACGTCATGTTCACGCTGTGGAAGCGCGCCGCCGCCACCTCCATCTCTTCAGGACTGTCTTCTTATCTTCACGCCGCCGTTCGGAACAGCTGCCTCAACCTGCTTGCCAGGAACAGACATCTGGACCGCTACAACTCGGCCGTGAGAATGTCGGTCATGGAAGCCTCGGACAGCCTGGAGTACGCCGGCGCACGCGAACTGAGCGCCCTGCTGGGCAAAGCCCTCGCCGGACTTAGCGAAGAGCAGCGCCGGACTTTCGAGAAAAACCGCTTCCAGGGCAAGAAGTACACGGAGATCGCCGCCGAAGAAGGCGTCTCCGTCAAAACCGTGGAATACCGTATATCCTCCGCTTTGCGCGAACTCCGTCTCGCACTCGCCGAGTGGCTGTAATCCAACGTTTTATTTTGCCGTATATGGGCCGAAGATGGCCTTTACCTTGTATTCCTGGTCGGTATCGTCCAGGACATACACGTAGTAGGAACCGCCTCCCGGAAGCACGCGCACGACCACATGGCCGCCGGTTGAACAGAAGTTGGCAGGGTTGACTCCCGCGTCCTTCAGCGTAGTTACATTGGACTCGGCAAGATTTGTGGTAAATACCTTCACCGAAGAATTGGCGTTATAAACCCGCTTGAGTGTGGCGGCATTCGGCTGAACATCACGCCATACGCCCGCAATATAAACGTCTGGCTTGAGCACCCCCAGCAGCTCGGTGCTGTTGGTATTCTTGGTGGAATGGTGGCTGGCCTTCATCACCTCCACTTTCTTCATCACCTTGGAAATAGGCAGCTCAATGTCTTTCCAGCTGTAATAAGTCTTACCGGTAAACTGGATGTCACCACCGCTGAACCAGTCGAAATTACCGTACTTGAGGTGAATCACGTTCGAGAAAATGTTCTCGTTGATTGCCCATTCCTCGTGGTTGGCGTCGCATTCTTCAGCAGAAGGCACATAAGACGTGTTTACTCCCGTTCCGCTTCCGGTCCAGATGTCGCCGCCGGAAGCAATGGTGCGGATGCTGAAGTTGTAGTCCGAAGGCTGGTGTGTCAACACTATCTGGTCCGTGTGTCCTACCTGCAGGGTTTCGCGCACGGTGCCGTAGGTGCGGGCGCTGTAGTCCAGGAAGTTGACATAAGCTGCGTAACGCTTCTTGCCGCCGCTGGTATAATAGTCTTCCGAAGGACGGCTGGCCCAGTCACCGCGGTCGAACACCTTGTTTATGGGAACGCCCATGCCGACTTCCGCCACGCCGTTGCGCACAAAGCCGCCGGCGTTCAGGTTCACCAACGCCACGGTATTGCCGTTCTTGTCGTAAGGCTGCCAGCCGAAACTTTTGTATTCATCGCGCCATGCGCCGATATGGTCGCCGTGATAATGGGAGGTCATGAAGTAGTCCAGCCTGCCACCCGCTACCGCCGGAGCAAAGTGCTTGATATAATCAACAATAACGGCGCCGCTGTTCACGTTCACGGAGGGTTTTGACGGCACTCCCTGGGAGTTGCCGTCGCCATAACTGTACAGTTCTGCCGGAGGCGCGCCGGCAGCATCGACCAGCATGGTGGTGCCGTCCGGCATCACATAGTAGAAGGCCTCTCCGCGTCCGCCGTTGACGGAATGAATGTCGAGGTAACCGGAACGCCACAGGGGAAGCGGCTCCCCTACGGCCGCCTCGGTAGGGGCGGCAAAATCCACATGAAGCGGAGCCATACGGCGGACACGGGTGCGCTCGATTTGCACCGTCTTTCCGGTAGATTCCGATGTGCTCCGTCCGTTGTTGTCCGTAAAACTGACGGTGAAGCCGCTGGCCATGCTTACAGGCGGAACCGCAAACCAGAATTCCGTAGCCGTTTCAGCGGTATTTCCAAGGGCAACCGGCTGGTTGAAGGTCATTTGAATGCTGGTTGATGCGCCTCCCTGCTGAATGCTGACGGAAGGTTCCCCGTCTGCAAAGCTGACCACAGCCGTACCGGCAAGATACTCCCCGGAATTGCCGGAAACTGTAATGGAGCTCACCGAACCGCTTCCGTAAGCGCTTATGATAAGCAGGCCGCAAAGGTTCTTGAAATGCAGATTTCGGTCTTCCGACTTTACCACCATTACAGCCGCGCCGGGGCCGAAACTGCCGGCAGCATATGCCTGTTTGGCCTGGATGCCTATGCGGAGTTTGCCGGATGTGAGCGAGGTTGTGCTGCGGTATGGATATACAGCGTAGTACGGGCCTGCCGCAGTAAGAGATGAATTTACGGGATCGAAGGATCCTGCGTTGGCGCCGTCCTCTCCGGTAAAACGATATTCGGTATTGGATGCACCCTGGGCGAGTATGCTGATGCGGTCGTCGGCGTTCCAAAGCACGCTGTAATTATCACCGGCATGGGTCTTTGTGACGTTGTCAGTATAAGCATAGAAAGAGGCCTCCCGGGAGGAAGGAGTCTCTGCAACTTCTGTCGGCTTTCCAGTGCAGGTGTAAAACAGTACCCCTGCCATCGCAAACAATAGAATGATCCTTCGCATAACAAGCAAAGTTAAAAAGAATACTGCAAAATGACAATAGAAAAAGGAGGCCGGTTAATCGACCTCCTTCTATCTAATTATCAGCGTATTGCTTGAATATGCTAGTCTGAGAAAGCTGCCCAGATGGTGTTGTAACCGGAAGCCACGCCCGAGGCAGTGATTCCTACGGCAGGACCGGCAAGTAAAGATTCAAAGTTACCGGCAGTAACAGCCGTTCCACCGACGGAGCAGGCGGAAGTAACAGTAATCTTATGCTCGGAGGTGCCAAAGACACTGGTGTATTCCCCTTGATTATAGCGCCCGACAACAGCACCCCGACTGTTATCATGACCACCGGTAATTACAGCGCCCACAATGCAACCCTCACCGGTAGCGAGTTCCGCCTTGCCATTATGCAGGCCTATCAAGCCACCTACGGCATCATTGACATCCGCTGAAGCAGTCAATGAAACGGGGCCATAGCTGTTACAGTACTCCATCTTTGCCAGGCCGATATTACCGATAATGCCTCCAATATAAATCTTGGACACGGTACCAGCTGACACAACAGGAGCGTAGTTGGTGCAACGCCGAATAGTACCTGATGAAGCATAACCTACTATACCGCCTATCCGCTGGTTGGTAGATTTTGTCTGCGTCCTGTCATCAACCTTGCCCTTGGTATCACTTCCAAGTTCTCCGTTAACACAGTCTTCAACAAGCGCGTCATCACATTCTGTCTGGCCGACGATTCCACCTACAAAATACTGGTTAGTGTTACCATTTTGCTTTATGACTGTGCCAAGATTGGTACAGTTTGTAACCGAACTGTTGTAAGCGAGTTTTCCCACTATCGCACCTACCGCAGTCTTTCCGCTGGTTGACTGTCCTGTAGGGTCGGTACCGACGTTAGCATTGTTAACGCAATATGATACTACTACATTTTTATTGGAGTCCGAAGATTCACCGTCAATTCCGAGAATTCCGCCGATATACAGCTGCGCACATTTCATATTGGCGCTGGTGCCGACTATACCGTCGACTAAACCGTTATTGGTACAATGGTCAATCACATGGCCAGTTGAAGCATTCTCAACGGTATAATTCCTCGAACGTCCTACTATACCTCCAATCAGGATGATACCTGATCCTTCGGTTCCGGACACTTTTGTCCTTTTTACCTCAGCATTGTTCTGGCAATAGCTAAATGTCGCTGTTCCGAACAAAGCTCCTGCAATACCACCAAGATATGTGTTAAGCGCAGATGCCGTACACGCGACCACATTGTCATTGGTGCACTGGCTGAAAGAGCAGGTGCCCATCGTCTCTCCCACAATTCCTCCAAGTATCAGCTCTTCTGTAGCGGCATAGTTTATAACTGTACGCATATAGCTGTGGACATTGTTGATCGTGGCATTCCTGCAAATACCTGCGAGGTTTCCACCAATCCTCGGAGTAGCAGAGGAAAACACCAAACGGTTATTGTCTCCGTCTATATTTCCATCCACATCCGGAACATAGCCAAGTTTGAGATTTTCTACGCGTACGCGCGGGGTAACGGACTCAAGTGTTGAGAAGAAACCGCAGTTTGCACCGAGTGAAGTATCAATCTTGATTCCATAGATACTGTAATTCCTGCCATCAATGGCGCCGGCGAAGCCTGTAGCCTCGTTGCCGTCAACGGGTGCCCAGTCAACGCCACCATAGTTAATGTTCGCGCCCAGTTTCACAGTCTCATCTGCCTGATAATAGGTAATTGCACTCACCCATTTTTCAAGGTCGGTCTTGGTGCTCAGGGGACCGAGCCAGCTGCCGGCGGTAAGGCCGAAGGTCTCGAACTTCCAGCCGCCGTTCAGGGGGAAGGAAGTGACATTGTCGGCCGAGCCTGTACGGAAAGCCTTGATGGCACCGTCGGTGGGGTCGATCTTGGTGAAGGTGAAACGGTACTTCCCTACTGTAGAAGCGGGATAAACCACCGCAAAGTAGTTCTCCCCGCTCACGAATGCTCCGTTTACGACCACGCGACTGGCGGTACCGGTAACATTCGCTTCAGGGCTGACGGAGCTCACGGAAGCGTCACCGGCGATGGCCAGACGGGAACCGAGGGCGAAAGTGCCGTCGGGAACAGCCTCAAAGTACACAGAAGTAATATTGTCATCAGGGACCTTGAACTCGATGAGCGAGGTCACGTTTACGAACTCGAGGTCGTTGGTATTGTCTGCCTTGCAGACCTGCACAAGGGCGTCCTTTGCCACACAGCCGGAAATTATATTCTGAACCGCAGGCAGTGTAACAGTCAGCGCATCCCCGACGGGAGCGGCAGATGCCGCGGTAGCAGGATAAACCGCATAATAGGTGGCAGCCGCTGCGGGAGGATTGGCCGTGAACTTGAAAGAGGCCACGTTGCCGACAATGTCACCGCCGGCAAGAGCGTCTGACTCGCACCATGCGGCGCCGTCATACACTGCAATCTTGTCACCGACTTCCCACTCTATGCTATAGCTGGAAATATTGGCCTTGGTAGGCTGCTGAAGTGTAGCCGTGAAAACCACGTCTGATCCGGCGGAAACAGGTTCCACCACCGTCTCTATCTCTTTGGAACACGAGAAGAAGGAGAGAAGGGCTGCAAAGGCAGCAAAAATAACTGTTCTTTTCATGATACCTGAAGATTAAAGTTCATCTGTCCAAACCGGATTCTCCGGCACAACTGTAGCATCGAAGGAGCCGCAAAGAACTCCGCTGAATTGGACTTCCGTTACCTTTACGGCAGGGGAAGCGTATAAGTATTTGATATCCATAGATTTTTGATTATTCAAACGTTACCCAAAGTGTATTCTTACCTCCACCGAAAGCCTCTCCTGAAGCCTGGAATCCGTAATCGGAACCTACAGCAAAAGTAAGATAGTTATTACCTGTTACTGCCGTGCCGTTTACGGAGCTGCCCGAGCAGATGACAATAGGGCTGGCCTGAGTTCCCCAGCCGGTAATTACGGAACTAGAATAGCGTCCGATTACTGCACCGGCGTTCACAGCCTTGTCACAGCTTACGCTTGCCTTTACGCGGCATCCTTCACCGGTACTGTTATCCGTAGAAGATCCGTTAATAAGACCTATCAATCCGCCAGTGCTGCTGTTGCTGCCGTCTGCATTGGCACCGGTCATGGACACTTCCCCGCAGTTGATACATTCAACCACCTTGCCCAGGGTGTCATTGCCAACTATACCGCCGAGGTAATTCTTCTTGCCTCCGTTGCTTTGAACCTTACCGTAATTTACGCATTTATTGTAATTACCCCTCATGCCGTATCCGCTGATACCTCCTATACGCAGATTCTTATTGCTGGTCTGAACCGCATCGACAACCAGTCCCTTGGTATCATCGTCAGCTGCACCGTTAACACATTCGGAAACCATGCCATCGACGCTCGAGGACATACCGATGATGCCGCCATAGCAGCCTTCCGCACTGTGGTTGCCTACTTTTGTTATTGTACCCAAGTTGACACAACGGTCTATAATGGATTTGTTGGACTGACGACCTATGATACCACCTACTCCGGTATATTTATTCTTGTTTTCCGTGCCATCGGGATTATTGTCTGCAGCGGACTGGTTATAACCATTTATGCTGCCTTCATTGCGACAGGTGACAACTTCCAGTGCGTAATCGCTGACCCCGTCGGCCGGTTGACCGTCAATGCCACAGATGCCGCCGAAATAGAGCTGTGAAGCCCTGACATTAACCGTAGTTTCAACTGTACCGTAGTTGATGCAATCAACAATATGAACATTGGCGATACTGTTGCCGGCACGGCCCAATATACCCCCCATGCAGTTTACACCACCGACTTCACATGTTGCGTCGTGAGATATCTTACCGTAATTGATACACGTGTCGAATGTGGTACCGGTATATGCAATTCCGGCTATGCCGCCGTTGTATACTGATGTAGAGCCGCTGTTACAGGAAACGGAACCATAGTTCTCACATTTGCCGAAATAAGAACCATCCCCGGCAGCTGCGGCACCGGCAATACCGCCGACAAAAGTGGTAGCTGTGTTGGTGTAACTGACGGTAACGGGAATGTGGTTGATTACCTCTGAAATATAGGCGTTCTTAATCTTGCCTGCAAGGGCGCCCGCATAAGTACATGCATCAGTAGAGATATCCAACAGGCTGCTGTCGCCTTCCTTGCCAAGAATGAGGTTTTTGACTCTCTCACGTGGCTGCTCTGAAGCGATAACGGAGAAGAAACCGGAATTATCGGCGGATGCATTGATTACGATATTGTAAATGCTGTGTCCGTTTCCGTCGAACAGGCCCGCGAAGTGGTCGGATCCCTCATTGGCGTTGACCGGAGTCCAGATGCCACCGGCATAATCTATGTCAGCACCAAGTGTTACGGTCTCTGCTGCGTTAAAATAATGAGCCATAGACGCCCAGGTGTCGAGGTCGGCCTTGCTGGAGATGGTGCCGTCGAACCAGTTGAGGTTGGAAGGCATTCCGGAGACTACCCGGATGCCGTTCGCAGGCAGGGAGAATCCGGCTTCGGAGGTACCGGTAGCCAAGGCTTTTGCCTCACAATTGCCGCCTGTAGGCTTGCAGAAGCAGAAACGAAGGGCCTTTACGGACTCCTTAGGCAGCACTGCAGCATAATAGCTCTGACCTGCAGAGAAATCACCCTTCAGCGTCACCTTCTTGGCGCTGCCAGTGGTATATCCCGGCTCGGGAACGACCGGAGCGGCTCCTGCGACATAGATCGTTGAGCCGCTGTCGTTGAGAGCCTCAACGGCTCACCTGCAATCTTCCGTGGCAAGTCATCCAAAGATTTGACATAATCTGT
>CAMZEC010000024.1 GCA_947305645.1 uncultured Bacteroidales bacterium
CTCGGCCACGCCTACGGGACCGCTGCCGGGACCGCCTCCGCCGTGAGGGGTGGAGAAGGTCTTGTGCAGGTTAAGGTGCATGATGTCGAAGCCCATGTCGCCGGGGCGCACGACTCCCATGAGGGGGTTCATGTTGGCGCCGTCGTAGTACAGGAGGCCGCCGCACTCGTGGACAAGTTCGGCTATCTGCTTGATGTCACGCTCGAAAAGACCGAGGGTGTTGGGGTTGGTCATCATTATGCCGGCGATGTCGGGGCCGAGGAGGGGCTTGAGGTCCTCCACGTCCACGAGGCCGTTCTCCTTGGACTTGACTACCACTATATCAAGGCCGCAGACTGCGGCGCTTGCGGGGTTGGTGCCGTGGGCGCTGTCCGGGACGATTACTTTGGTGCGGGCGAGGTCTCCCCTGCTCATGTGATACTCGCGCATGAGCATGAGGCCGGTGAGCTCTCCGTGGGCGCCTGCGCAGGGCAGGAAGGTGAAGTGCTTCATGCCGGTGATTTCCGCGAGGGCTTTGTCCATGAAGTCGTAGACTGCCTGGATGCCCTTGGTGGTTGCGGCGGGCTGGAGAGGATGTATGCCGTTGAACTGGCCGACTATCTCTTCATTTATCTTGGGATTGTACTTCATGGTACAGGAGCCCAGAGGATAGAAGCCCGTATCTACGCCGAAGTTCATCTGGCTCAGATTCGTATAGTGACGCACCACATCAGGTTCGCTCACCTCGGGCAGCTCCAAAGGAGTTTCGCGCCAGAGCACTCCACCCCTGGGCAGCCAGCCCGGCAGGGAGTCACAAGAATCGTTGAATTTTGCAGGATCGCAAAATTCCCCGATTTCTTCTGACCCCACCACTGACGTGGTCCCCCCTCTTCCGTGCCGAGGGTGGCACTTCCCCGCCTGGGCTACTGCCCAGAAGCTTTCGGCATCTGGCAGCGAATACCCGCAGCGACCCGGTTTCGAGAGTTCGAATATCAGTTTATCGTAGTATTTCATAGCGCGGCCTCCTTGATAACGTTAACGAGTTGATCGATCTCTTCGCGGGTACGGCGCTCGGTGACGCAGAAGGTAACGTAGCCTTCTTCGGTCTGCAGGGCGGCGTAGAAGCCGGCGTCCAGCAGGGCCTGCTGCAGTTTTTTAACGTCGCAAAGGGGCTTGAGGGCGAACTCCTTGAGGAACTCGCGGCCCTCGAAAGGATCTTCGAACTTGCCTGTAACAAGCAGGGCGTCGTGCAGGTAGTGGGAGCCGGCGTAGCAGAGCTCGTTGAGCTTGCGCATGCCTTCCGGGCCCATGAGGGAAAGGTACACCGTGCACCAGAGTGCCAACAGGGACTCGTTGGAGCATATGTTGGAAGTGGCTTTTTCGCGGCGGATGTGCTGCTCGCGCGCCTGAAGAGTGAGCACGAAAGCGCGGCGGCCTTCGGCATCGGCGGTCTGTCCAACGATGCGGCCGGGCAGCTTGCGCATCCACTCGTTCCGGCATGCCATGAAGCCCACGTAAGGGCCTCCGTAGCAGAGGGGTATGCCAAGGCTTTGCCCGTCTCCGACGGCGATGTCGGCGCCCCATTCGGCAGGCGACTTGACCACGGCGAGGGCGGAAGGGTCACAATACTCGACCAGCAGGCCGCCGGCCTCGTGCACCATGTCCGCAAGGCCCAGGTGGCTTTCGATTATGCCGAAGCGGTTGATCGACGGCACGATTACGCCGGCAAGGTCAAGCGTACCTTCGCCTACCGCCTCGTAAACGTCATCCGTCACTACCAGGTTGATGCCGGCATACTTGGCGTAGGTCTTCAGGACGGCCACCACATTGGGCAGCAGGCGGTCGGAGGCGACCACGGTGTTGCGCTTGCGAGTGCATGCGACGCACATGCGCATGGCCTCCGCAGCAGCAGTGGGACCGTCGTACATGGAGGCGTTGGCGACATCCATGCCGGTGAGGTTGCAGATCATAGTCTGCCACTCGAAAATGTAACGGAGCGTCCCCTGGGAAATCTCGCACTGATAAGGAGTATATGCAGTAAGGAACTCCGAGCGGGAGGTGATATAAGGGATTACGGAAGGAGTGTAGTGGTCGTAAGCTCCTGCGCCGACGAACACCTTCAGTTCGGTATCCTTTCCGGCCAGGTCCTTGAACCATGCACGCACCTCCTCTTCACTCTTGGCGGAAGGCAGGTCATATTCGCCCTTGTGGACGAACTCTGCCGGCACATCGGAGTACAAATCACCTATTGACTGCACGCCGATACGGTCCAGCATGGTCTGGATGTCCTCCTCAGTGTGGGGGAAATATGAAAAGTTGCTCATTTCTACTTGGCGATGGCAGAGTAGGCGGCTGCATCCATGAGTGAGGAGAGTTCGGACTCGTCGCTCATGCGCACCTTGATGATCCAGGCGGCGTACGCGTCTTCGTTGACTTTCTCCGGAGCGGCCTCAAGTTCGGAGTTGACTTCGACCACAGTGCCGCTGACAGGGCTGTAGAGTTCGCTCGAAGCCTTTACGCTCTCCAGTGCGCCGAATTCCTCGCCGGCCTCAACCTCGTCGCCTTCTGAAGGAAGGTCCACATAGGTGATATCGCCCATCTCGGCCTGTGCATAATCCGACACACCTATGACGGCGATGCCGTCTTCTACTTTTACCCATTCATGTGACTCGCTGTAAAGGAGTCCTTCGATGACTTTGCTCATTTCTTATAGTTTGTTTTGTAAAAACGTTTCTTGACAACGGTGCCCGGGAAGGTATTCTTGCGGATGCGCACGTACAGTTTGGTGTCGAGGGCCGCATAGGCGCTGTCCACGAGGGCAAAGCAGATGCTCTTCTCCAGGGAAATGGAATGATAGCCGGTAGTGACTTCTCCGACCACGGTGCCGTCTTCCAGTTCCACGGGATAGCCGTGACGGGGGATGGCCTTGTCTGCGAGCTCTATGCCCACCAGCTTGCGGGCTACGCCTTCGGTCTTCTGTTTGACGAGAGCGTCCTTTCCAATGAATTCGGGCTTGTCCAGCTTGCAGAACATGGTCAGACCGGCCATGACGGGGGAAATCTCAGGACTGAGCTCGTCTCCGTAGAGAGGCAGGCCGGCTTCGAAGCGAAGGGTATCGCGGCAGCCGAGTCCGCAAGGCTTGATTCCGTCTTCCAGGAGTGCCGCCCACATATCCTTGATATTGTCCGGAGAAGCGTAAATCTCAAAACCGTCTTCTCCGGTATAGCCGGTACGGCTTACTATTATACGGCCGCCGTCTTCGTCTTCCAGGTCGTAGAAGGTGTAGAACTCAAGCTCGCGGAGCTCTTCTATACCGAAATAACGAACCAGGGCGTCTTCTGCCTGCGGGCCCTGGAGGGCGATCTGCCCCCATGACTCGGAGTCGTTGAAAACCTCTGCCTGATAGCCTTCCACCTGCTCCAGCATCCACTTGTAGTCCTTGTCTATGTTGGCGGCGTTTACCACCAGCAGGAAGCCGCTTTCAAATTCCTTATATACAAGCAGGTCGTCCACCACGCCTCCGTCCGGATAGCACATCATGCCATAAAGGATGTGTCCGGGTTCCAGGCCCCGTACGTCGTTGGTAAAGATGTGGTTCACAAAGGCCTCGGCATCCGGCCCGTCGATAAAGATTTCGCCCATGTGAGATACGTCGAACATACCTGCGGCATTGCGTACGGCATTGTGTTCGTCGATTATGCCAGAATACTGTATGGGCATGTCAAAGCCTGCAAAGGGGCTCATCTTGGCCCCGAGAGCGACGTGTTCGTCATGCAGGCATGTGGTTTTGAGTTCTTGGTCCATAGTTCGTCAAAGATACGAACTTTATAGCGCTTTTCCAAGAAGAAACGACGGCTCCGTATAGCTTTTTTCTATCTCTTTTATGTCCATAATGTCTGATCCTCCCAGCATCTGTTCTCCCTGGCAAAAAGCATTGACAAGAGCCTCAGACATTTCCTCCGCACTCAGGGCCAAACCGAGTTCCGTAAGATTGGCTACCCGCTGCCGCACAGACTGTATCCCATGCTTCGCGAGCTTCTCCACCGTCGGTGTAATAGCTTTGGAGAGCATGTCGAAATCGACCGAATGCAACAAGGTCCCATGAACTATGCTGCCGTGAGGAAGGCTGAAGAAAGCATTGCCCGAAACTTTGGCCCCATCCACCAGGATGTCGTTATGCGCTGTACATACTGCCGGAAGGCCGAGTGAGCGCAGGACGTCGGCATACTGTTCCAGGAAACTCTTGAAAACCGTATCCACACCCTTCTGCGGGGTAATGTAAGACACCATTATATTCCCCATGTCTGCAAATACACAGCCGCCACCGCTTTTGCGGCGGACTATATTTATGCCGTGTTCTTTACAGAAAGGCAGATTAACTTCAGTTTCAAGAATCTGATTCCTGCCGATTATTACTGTCGGCTCTACCCTCCAGACAAAAAAGCCGCAGCCGTAAGCCGCAGCCACATGCTCCTCCATCGCCAAATAGAAAGACAAAGGTCTGACAACTGAATCCGGGAGGACTATGTGCTTCATTATTGCAACAGCTTCAGGTCTTTCTTGAGAATCATCTTGGGCTCCATCATGGAAACTTTCTGGAAGAGCCTGATCCGGTTGCCCAGGGAAAGGAAGACCTTGTCTTCGTGCTTGCCTTTCCGCCACCATTTGTAAAAGCCTACAGGATCGTTCTCGTATGGGATTTTTGCCAGGATGCCCGTGCTGTATCCCGGATAGTCGATAATGAGCTGAAGGCCCATGAAACGTTTATAATAGTCGGGGTCAGCCCTGCGGAGCTTGCTGACAAGAGGATTCAGAACCTCAAAACTATCGACTTGCAGCACCTTTTCCTTCACTATCATTCGATGAATCCGGACCGGGTCGGCGTTGAGCCAGGCCCCTACTTTCATGGTGACGGGACCTTCTTCGGTGTCGAGCGTGAGCTCATCCATCGAGTAGTAAATCTTCTCCGGATCCAGAGGGAACAGTGCTTCTGCTTCCATCAAATAATACTCTACATAGGTGTACAGTTGGCAAATTTAAGAATTTTTTTTAGATTTGTTAAGTTATGAACATATTTATTAACATCAGCGGCGTTTACGAAGAAGAATCCTGGGCTCCTTCAGACGCTCAGTTTATAGACCTCAAGCATCTTGAAGGCTGCTGCTGTTATTGTGACCATGAAGCGGAAACAGCCCTGCGCGCAGCCCTGGCCCCTTATACTGCCGCCGGCCTGCATTGGATCGACACGGGTGACTATCACTATATCAGCAAGTTATGGATGGAGAAGATAAACGAGCCTTTCGTGCTGGCACTCTTCGACAACCACCCTGACGATCAGCCCGGCGCTTTCGGAAACCTGCTTAGTTGCGGCAGCTGGGTCCAGGCGGCAAGGGAAAACCTTCCAATGATGAAGGCCGATTACCTGAATACCGGCGATATCCCTGATAATCTTCCCGTATATCTGTCAGTAGATTTAGATGTGATGCCCAGGCAATTCGCCCGTACCGACTGGAGCCAGGGGCAGATGTCTCCAGACAGCCTCATGTCGGCAGTAGACGAGATTGCCTCCGGGCATCGCATCATCGGCATCGATATTTGCGGAGGTCTTACTTCGGCCAAGGGAGCCCTGGCCGAAGACCTCGCAGTCAACTCCCGGACCCGGGAGCTTCTAAACAATTATTTCAATCATCTTACAGATATCCAGTGACTGGCGCTTTTCGCCCCGTCCCATGTCGTCACCCTTATTTCCAGTTCGGAACCGGGTGCGGCAGAATCATGTGCAGTCACAGTAAACGTTCCACGCGAACCATCGAATTCGGTATCGAAGCAATCCGTTTCTCCAAACAGCTCATAATAGTAATCCCCTTCATCATAACGGATGTTTGTGGAAAGGTTGATATGCTGCCAATCTCCGGGATATAGCATGGTACTCGACCTCGTGAAGCTCAGGATGCGCAGGTCACTGACAGTACAGCTCATTTTCCAGTCGTTGCGAAAACATATATCATCCGTAAACGACAGCAGCACGTTATATCGCCAGTTTCTGTTAACGTCAAAATTAGAGAAGGAGTTTTCTCCCAGGAAGAACTTTGCCACCACCGGTTCGGCTATGAACCTCCCCGTCGCGTCCGAATAAACGCCACACACTTCTATGTATGTGCAGAGGTCGGGGTTCCCGCCTGCCATTAATACCCTGTCTGGCTGCTTATTATCAGGTTCCGTGTTGTCTGGAAGCAAAGTGCCCTGTTTGTTCTCCGGTATGTAGAATGTAGCTTGCCAGCCTCTGTTCAGGAGCATTAGATCGGCCGATGTATTCGCATCGCCGTCCGCGACATCAGACGGGTCCTCCGCCCTTCCGGTTCCGAAGAAAGGGCAAACCTTATTCATCTGGCGAACTTGCACTGAGCTGACCGAGAAGCTTCCATGCTGCAACCCGGAAACATCAATCTGCAATTCAAGATCCGCCACCAGACGAGTCAGGCCTATCCTTACCGTTGAAGTACTTTTCGAGACCGTGACGGTCTGGCGACCGCCCATGGGTATACCGTTCGCAATCAGGGTGCCCAGGCCGTTAGATCTGTACACCAATCCCGACAAGGCTTCACTCAATGAAGCAGGAGGAGTATGGTCATAATGATTTGCAATCACCACGATGTCATAAGTCGAGCCCACTATAAGGCTTATGGCCTCCGACATGGAAGAAGAGCCCACACCATTCCTGCTGAAGCAAAGGCTCTTGCGCAAGACTCCGGAATCGTAAATGAACACGTCAACATTGTTCAGCCCGGTCAGCTGTGCAGGTATACTGCTCTTGGTATCTCCCTGTAGTTCCGTGTCTGCAAAGATGTCGAAAAGCACTTCTTTTGTTACATCATTTTTCTCGCATGCCCATACCAGACAGGTCATAAGCAAAAGTATATAGCAATGTTTCATGGCCTAAAATTCTATTAACGGGAATGTTACAGGCTCCCAGCCTTCCACGCCGAAGAGCGCATATGACTTCTCCAAATCTACAGTCATGGTGATATCCATCAGATCTTCGTCTTTAAAACTGTATCCGGTAGAGGCAATCAAGGAGCCCAGAGCAATGGTCCTTACGGTCTCTCCATCAATATTGACATTCAAAGACAAGTCACTGTCCAACTGCCTGGGTAAACGTATACACCAAGCTTTTGATTCATCATAGCCGTCCGGCAAGCATTTGAACGATCCGGTGTACGGCGCCGCATCCAGCAGATCATAACCGCTGACTTTCCCGCTGATGTTGATGTCCATACCTTCACGGAGGTTCAATACGGTAAGGAACAGACGTGCGAAGTTCTTATGAAGGCTGACATTATATTCCATCTTCTCCTCGTCCAAATCGGCGCTTGTACTGCAGCTGAAGATTTCATCGCACTGATGTTCGGACTTGATGTCCAGCCTCCTGCCTTGAACCAGGTTCATAGAGGTAATGCCGCTGAATACCGTTACCGTTGTAGGATTGCGGTTCACTTTTATCACGCAGCTCCCGGCCTCGAATTCTTCCCTGCTGAGCATTTCCTGCTTAACCACTGTCCCCTCCTGGACAATACTGACTACGACGCTTCCTTCTGTTTTGAGTTTCTCTGTAGGCCGGATCAACAAGTCGCAGGGGCAGCCTGAGCGGTTTTCCTTAACTGAACATGCACACGGAAGCAAAAAAGCAATTAAGCAAAGAATCCGGCGCATAAGGCTTAATTGAATGTTTCTGTGTAAGAATGCCCCGTACTCCAGGAATCCGCCTGAATAGTAAACGTGCAGGTCTGCAGAGATGAGACCTCTCCGTCAGGCACATCCGGATCCGGTGCTCCGGGTCTTAAAAGTGTAAGCTGAGTGATACGATACACTTTATTCCTTTCCAGAACGCCCCTGCTGCCGCCATCTATACCCGGCAGAGTAATGGGATAGTAGCAAGTGCTGCCGTTATATTCACACTCGACTATAAGCCTGGTACGCCTGGCGCCGAAACCGTCTCCGCCAAACACATCATTGGTAACGCCGTTAGGATAAGCATAGAACGTATGCGCAGTGGTGTATGCAGTTTCGTCGTAAAGAGTCTCGTTAAGGCCTTCATCCACCAGCAGGGCCTTCCCTGCTGCATCCAGGTTGCCAATCACGCCTTTCTGAACACAGAAGCTTGAAGGCACGCCGGAGGCGGCTGCGAGATTAGCCGTATTAGCCACGTTACTCAGATAAATTCTCTTGATGTAAAGAGGTATTTCAGCATATGCAGACTGATTAAAGTCACGTACAATTTTCTCAAGCACAATCTTACACGCCATACGCTGCAAGCTGAACTGGATATTGCCGGACTGGGTGATGTTCACCTCCTTACATTCGCTCATCAGCATTTTTGAAGGCGTATTGGCCGTCAAGGCGTATTGCTGATTCAGCAAATCTTCCAGGTCGTCAGGAGAGCATTTTGCCGACAGATTGCCCACCGCCCATAGCGTTTTGGATCCCGGGATAACACTCAACGCCAGCTGGGTGCCGATGGATACATAATCAGTAGTTGTCTCAAGATTTCCCCTGCTATTGAACACCATAACCTGGACCTTGTCCAGAGCCTGGTCGGAATCATCGTTCACATAAGCCTTTGTACCATCCACCCCGACGTCCAGCTTAAGGGTGACAGGTTTCGTTTCCTGATTGCCGGTCTCCAAATCCTTACTGCAAGCGCAGAGAGCAGCGACGGCTGCAATCATATATATAATCTTTTTCATATCTCTTTCCTCCCTACATTTCATATTGAATATCCGAATCTTCCGGAATATGGATAAGTTTGCTGCACATAACATCCACATAAGTCCTGTCGCTGCCGTCTTCCGCCGTCACACGCTGAATCTGGAGCCTTCCCCACAAATGAACTGCACATCCTTTGCAAAGACTGTCGAGGTCCTGGATGTTCTTCCCTTCAAAAGCGGTTACGTTGTGCCACTGGGTTTCGATAACCGGAGCGCCTTCCTTATTCTTGTAAGCGCGGTTGGTTACTACTGTAAATTTCGCCATCTGTCTGTCGTTAATGTACTGCAATCGCACATTGCCGACAATTCCCAGAAGCTCGATCCTGTTGATCTGTTCCATGAGTTTCTCATATTTTAAGTTTAAACACGGGCATCCCGGCGCCACGCGCCTTCGGTCCGGTTGCAAAGTAAAACAAGGATATCCAGACCGGGAAATAAAAACGCTTCAGGCCCCCGATTATTTACGATTGTTTCGGATTATCAGGGCAATACAAAAGAACCTGCTTACCATTCTTTTATTGAAACAAATAATCTCTATAAAAGAATCAGCAAAATGTGATTTACGTTTTTTTCTGTTTGTTGGACATATCACTTTACATAGCGATATTTGGCACATGTACAAACTGATAAACGACGACAATGAAAGGCATTGCCTGGAATGCGGAGAGCCATTGTATGGCCGACCGGACAAGAAATTCTGCAACATTTCGTGCAGAAGCAAGTACCACGGAGACTTGCGCCGGAGGCATAACATGTTATATTCCAAGACCATGGGCAACCTGCAACGGAATTACGAGATCCTTGAGCACCTGTACCGGCTGAACAGTCTTGCATGCCCTTTGAGAGAGCTCCTGGAGATGGGATTCAAAACCGACTTTGTTACCCACAGGGTAGAAAAAAAAGGAAAGCACCTGGAGTACAGGTGCTTCGACTTCATTTACAATTTGAGCGACAACAAGTTATTCAACCTGCGCAGGCTTTGAGACGAGCTTGCCCAGGCAAGCGTCGAAATCTTCTTCAGAAATCATCTTGCATGTGCCGTTCAGCTCTGCGCCCATCTCTACCTGGAGCTTGCGAACTTGCAGGTTACCGGTAACTGAGGAAGTGCCTTTAAGGGAAAGCACTTCTTTTACGTAGACATCACCGTTTATCTTGCCCCAAAGGTCGAGGTTGCTGCAAAGCAGGGTGCCCTCGATACTGGCGTGCTCGCCCACCACGATACGGCCCTCGGAATACAACTTTCCCTTGACCTGACCGTCTACGCGGATATCGTTGGAAGACTTTATCTCTCCTGTTACGGAAGTGCCTTCCGAAATTCGGCTGACAGAATTGACGTCAATTATTTCTGCAATTTTGCTCATACTCTTTAAACTTTAAAAAAGGTCTTTTCCATGACAGTTCTTATATTTCTTGCCACTGCCGCAAGGGCAGGGGTCATTGCGGCCCACGCGCTTCTCCACCTTCACGGGAGCGTTTGACTTCTGGTCGCCGTTGGTACTCAGTTCGCTGTGCTGAGTCTTCATCTGGGACATGTCGGTCTTGCGCTGCATGGCCCTCTGAGGAGGCTGGCTGCGGTCCTGAAGTGGAACGAAAGCACGGAAGAGGAAGGAGAGAACGTCTTGATTCAGCGCCTCAAGCATCTCGGAGAAGAGGTTGTAGCTCTCGAGCTTATAAACCACTATAGGATCTTTCTGCTCATATGCCGCATTCTGGACGCTCTGCTTGAGGTCGTCCATGTCACGGAGGTGCTGCTTCCAATGCTCGTCTATCTGATAAAGGATAATGTTCTTACTCAAGGTCTTGGATATCTCCTTGCCCTCATTCTGGTATGCTTTTTCCAGGTTCACGGACAGGTTGATAACCTTGCGGCCGTCGGAAACGGGGATGGCAATGTTCTGATACATAGAGCCCTGCTTCTCGTAAACCTCCTTGATAATAGGATAGAGTTTCTCGTCGAGGGTGTCCATGCGACGCCTGTAAGTTTCCTGCATGACGGAGCAGATGCGGTCCAGAAGCTCGTTCTTCTTCATCTTGTCATACTCGGCAGGATCGATATCCACGTCGATGGAGAATTTGGCCATCAGCGATTCGCGGAAATCTTCCGCACTCATGCCTTCGCACCGGTCCACAAAAAGCGAGGCTGAATCCACCATCATGTTCTGGAGGTCGATCTCCACTTTCTCGCCGCTGATAGCGTTGTGGCGGCGGGAATAGATGGCCTCGCGCTGATAGTTCATCACGTCGTCGTACTCAAGCAGACGCTTACGTATACCGAAGTTATTCTCTTCCACCTTCTTCTGGGCGTTCTCTATGGCGCCGGAGAGCATCTTAGCCTCGAGAGCCTCATTATCGGCCATACCCATTTTGTCCACCATTCCTGCGATACGCTCCGAGCCGAAGAGGCGCATGAGCTTGTCCTCCAGGGAGATGTAGAAGGTCGATGAACCCGGGTCGCCCTGACGTCCGGCGCGGCCGCGCAGCTGGCGGTCGACTCGACGGGAGTCGTGGCGCTCGGTACCGATGATAGCAAGACCGCCGGCGGCCTTGACCTCGTCCGACAGCTTGATATCGGTACCACGGCCTGCCATATTGGTGGCGATGGTCACGGTTGAGCTCTGACCGGCCTGGCCGACGATTTCCGCTTCACGCGCGTGCTCCTTGGCATTCAGCACATTGTGACGTATGCCACGCAAACGGAGCATGCGGGAAAGCAGCTCGGAAGTCTCCACGTCGGTCGTACCCACAAGCACCGGGCGTCCGGCCTTGGAGAGCTCGGCCACGCGGTCGATGACGGCGGCGTACTTTGCCTTCTTGGTCTTGTAAATCAGGTCGTTCTGGTCGTCACGGATGACGGGGCGGTGCGTAGGAATCACCATCACGTCGAGCTTGTAGATGCTCCAGAACTCTCCTGCTTCCGTCTCGGCCGTACCGGTCATACCGGCAAGCTTATGATACATACGGAAATAGTTCTGCAGCGTGATGGTCGCGAAGGTCTGGGTGGCCGCTTCGACTTTGACGTTCTCCTTGGCCTCGACAGCCTGATGCAAACCATCGCTCCAGCGGCGTCCCTCCATGATACGGCCGGTACTTTCGTCAACGATCTTTACCTTGCCGTCCTCGGAAATGATGTAATCCACATCCTTTTCGAACATGGCGTATGCCTTGAGCAGCTGCTCCACGACATGCACGCGCTCGCTCTTGATGGAGAACTCCTCCATGAGCTGGTCTTTTTTAGCCTGTTTCTCCGCCAGAGTACCCTCGCCCTGCATGATTTCTGCAGTGCGGGCTCCAACGTCGGGCAGCACGAAGAAGTCTTCCGTACCAACCGACTGGGCCAGCATGGCATCACCCTTATCGGTCTTGATAACCGAGTGAAGCTGTTCATTGATAACGAAATACAGAGGATCGGTGATGACCGGCATCTCCTTCTCGTTATCCTGGATATAGTAGTTTTCCGTCTTCTGGAGAATGACCTTTATACCGGGCTCCGAGAGGTACTTGATGAGCGGCTGGTACTTGGGAAGACCCTTGTGGGCACGCAACAGCTGCTTGCCTCCTTCTGCCTCGTCTCCGGCGGCAATAAGCTTCTTGGCTTCGTTCAGGCACTGATTAACCAGCTGGCGCTGAGCCTGATACAGGCGCTCCACGTAAGGTTTGAATTCAGTATACTGGGCATCGTCGTCGGTGCTCTTCTGCACGGGACCGGAAATGATCAAAGGAGTACGGGCGTCATCGATGAGAACGGAGTCCACCTCATCCACGATGGCGAAGTGATGCTTGCGCTGCACCAGATCTTCCATGGAAACCGCCATATTGTCTCGCAGATAGTCGAAACCGAACTCGTTGTTGGTACCGAAGGTTATGTCGCACTCATATGCCCTGCGGCGAGCGTCTGAGTTGGGCTGATGCTTGTCTATACAATCCACGCTGAGACCATGGAACATATAGAGCGGGCCCATCCACTCGGAGTCACGTTTGGAGAGGTAGTCGTTCACGGTAACCACGTGCACACCCTTTCCGGCAAGTGCATTCAGGAACACAGGGAAGGTAGCCACAAGGGTCTTTCCTTCACCCGTTGCCATTTCTGCTATCTTTCCCTGATGCAGGGCGATACCGCCGATGACCTGGCATGCCGAGCCCGCCTGCTCGCGGTCCGTCTTGCCGGGATCGCCGTAGTGCTCCATGTCCCAGGTAATCTCATTACCGCCTGCCATCCAGTGGTTCTGGTAAATGGCTTTGTCACCCTCGATATGCACGAAATCGTGGTTTACGCTGAGTTTGCGGTCAAAATCGGTAGCGGTAACCGTAATGGTCTCGTTCTCCTTGAATCGGCGTCCTGTAGACTTCACTATGGCGAAGGCCTCGGGAAGAATCTCATTGAGACATTTCTCGATAGCATCGTCTTCGTCCTTCACTAGCTTGTCGGATTCGGTAGCGAGTTTCTCTTTCTCGGAAACGGGAATATCCTTGGAGAGCTCCTCGCGTATGGCCTCCATGCGGTCTTCGAAGGGCTTTTCCACCTCACGAAGGCGCTCGCGCAGAGCGGCGCTGCGGGCGCGAAGATCGTCGTCCGACAGTGCGTTGATGGTGGGATAGACCTCAAAGAACTTGGTGAGTATTGGCTTGACCGCACGGTAGTCCCTGTCTGCCTTGGAGCCGAAAAGAACCTTGAGTATATCTGATATAGGCATAATCTAATTCTTTAAAGTCAGCAAAGTTAGTAATTTTTTGTACATTTGTGAAAATATGCCCACCGTAAGTATCATAATAGTGTGCATGAACCGTCCGGACAACCTCCGGCCGTGTCTGCAGAGCATCAAACAGCATACCACTGCCGATTATGAGATTATTGTGGTTGCATACCGTTTTTCTTCTGACAATCTGTCAGCGGTAAAGTCCGAATTCCCCGAAGTAAAGTTTATCATAAACAACGGCCTGAGCGGCTTCTCGGAAAACAACAATATGGCCTTGAAAGAGGCCAAAGGCACTTTTTGTTTTATACTCAACGACGACACCGAGCTGCCCGGGCCCACCATCGACCGGCTGCTGCAAGACTTCGGCAAGCTGCCGGAAGATGCCGCCATCGTAAGTCCGAAGCTGCTTAACTCCGACGGCAGCCTGCAGCTCTGCGGGCGCCCCGACTATCCTGCCGTCAACTACGTCCGGCAGCAGTGGCACTGCTACCGGGAGCCCGTCGACAACGGCTGCGGCCTTTTCCGCACCTTCAACATCAGCGGCGCCGCTTTCCTCATACGCACGGACGTTTTCCGCAAGCTCGGCTGGTTCGACGAGCGTTACTACTTCACTCCGGAAGATATCGCCCTCTCCACCCTTGCCCGCCGCCGCGGTTATTCCGTCTGGTGCGACTCGGAGGCGCAGGTTATACACAAATGGCGCACCACCGCTTCCCGTATTGCCCCCGCCGTGCGTCCCGCCGCCGTCCGTGGCAGCCTCATATTCTTCAGCGACGGCAGCTCCCTCCGCTATCTGCTGCTGGCTCTCGGGGTATGGCCAGCGGAGATGGGAAAACGCATCAAGGCATGGCTGCAGGGACGCACCGGCGAGCTGAAGACCTACCGGAACATCACCCGCAGCATCTTTACGCACAGGACCCCCAAGGAAATTTTCATCCGCTACTTCCATGAACTCTGAGATTCTTGTTATCATAGTGACCTTCAACGGTATGCGCTGGCTCGAGCGCTGCGTGGGCTCGGTGCGCAAATCGGACGTGCCGGCAGATATTCTGGCGATTGACAACGGCTCCACGGACGGAAGCGTCGAATGGCTTCAGGGACACGGGGTAGAGGTCGTCTGCAACAGTTCCAACATGGGCTTCGGCGCAGCCAACAACATAGGCCTGAAAAGGGCGCTGGAGGAGGGTTACTCGTACGCGTACCTGCTCAATCAGGACGCCTGGGTGTCGCCCGACTGCTTCAGGAAGCTGTCCGAGGCCTTCGAATTCGGCCCCTACGGCATCCTGAGCCCCATCCAGAACGACGCCTCCGGCAAGAAGATGGACAAGCAGTTTGCAAAGCGATGCCGCAGGTATATCCGCCGGCAGAAGGGCGAGAAGGTGGCGGAGGTGCCCTTCGTGATGGCGGCCCATTGGATGATAAGCCGCGGCTGCTTCATGAAGGTAGGCGGCTTCTCCCCCGCTTTCACGCAGTACGGAGAGGACGACAACTACATCGACCGCGCACACTGGTTCGGATGGAAGGCCGGAGTGGTCCCTGACGCCTCTGCGGTGCACGACAGGGCCGACCGGCCGAATTCGCCGGAAAGGCGTATGTTCCTGAAATGCAACAGGTCCGTCGTACAAGTGAGCGACCCGCACTTCGGAGTGCTGCTCCGCATGCTCCTTGCGCCGCTGCGGCTTGTCACCTTAGGATGCCTTCACTTCAGCAAGGCGCCGTTCCGCTTTATCGGCCGCCTGGTCAAACGTTACCCGGAGTTGCTGAAGTACCGCCGCCGCAGCCGGAAAGCCGGTGCCTTCCTGATTTCAGCGAAATAGGATAGCTCCCTACGGTACGCGTGCCACCCTCGGCAACGTAAGAGGGAGGGGCCCTTTAGGGAGGGGTCGCGCAGCGACCGTATCCGTAGGGAGCTATCCTATTTCGCCAAGGAGGCGCCGGAGGAGCCACTTCTCGAGGCGGCGTCGGGCATCGAAATACTTTTTGATGAGCCAGGGACGGGAAGGCTGACGGTCGTGATAGATGTAAGTCAGCCAACAGCAGTCGCGTAGCAGCATGCCCTCCGGCAGCAGGGGCGTAATAGATACGCCACACTCGCGGGCGCACCAGACCAGAGAGAGCTGGTCGCGGCCGGAGAGCGTCTGCAGACATTCCCACCACATGGCATCCATTTTCGCCAGGGCATCATCTCCCGCACGGCGCAGAAGAATGGAATTCTCGAACAATCCTGCGTGACGCGGAAAGCCTTTGGCTCTCAGGAACTTGACAACTCTGACCGCAACGTCGTAGCGCTCCTTGTCGGCCGCCACGACTGCATACGCTTCATCGTACACACAGTCGCGCAACGGGTGCTTTGCCGCCGCCATCTGCACGCCGGAGGCTATCAGCTTGTCTATATGGCCGTAGAACGCCTCGTCGCGTATGCTGATGTTGCCGTCGATCCAGAGAGTCCATTCGTAGCCAGGCAGGAGCTCCTCCGGATGCAACTTGGGGTAGCGCGACAGCATGCGGTCGTCGGAGATGTCGGCAGGAATCTCCCGGAGCTGCCAGATGCCGCCGTCGAGCCCGTCCGCCTTACGCACAAAGCAGATATAGTCGTACCGCGAATCCACCACCTGCGGCTGCAGGAGGGAGTCGGGGCCGCCCACCACCGAGGTGTATATCACCCTGTTTTTCATGACTTTCGCAGATTGAACATGGCCCCGAACCCACTGTCGGCCTCAGGGGGATCGAAGGGCACGAAGCCGCCCCAGTGGCAGAAAGTATATTCCCCGAAGAGCACGCGGCCGTCGCCGGGGGCGTATAAGTCTATCCGTACCTGAGGGAAATCTGGGGCCAATGTAGACGCCATCTTCAGCATCTCGTCCAGACAGGCAGGCTTTTCCGGTGGCACGGCGGCATTGGGGTGACCGTTGCGGACATCCAGGTGCTGCCAGTCGGGAGTGAAAAAATCGAATTTGGTCTCTTCTTCAGGATTATCACGGTCCGTCGCCACAAACAGGAACCCCGGCTTGCCGTGAAAACAGAATATCTTGTAATCTTTGAGGCTGCCGCCGATGTAGGGTTCTGCGATAATCCTCGGTTTTACACCTTTGTAGGCCCATTCTCGGGCCCTCAGCCAGAACTTGTCTTTCATAGCTTCCGCCAGTCGTGCACATGCAGCCTGCCGGTCAAAACTTGATTTGTCCGTACATATTATTGTACTGCCGCTATCGTGGGTACACTTCAGAACGAACTGCTCCGGAAGGGCGTTCCAGTCTATATCTTCCGGACTGTCCCATATGCCCAGAGTTGGAATCACATGCTCTGCGCCAATCTTCCCGGACACATACGCCTTTACTTCAGCTTTATCTACGAGCTTGTGATACAGAGGGTTGTGATCGTGAAGTTTCTGCCACTGGAGCTTTTCGGTAAAGGATTGAGGACGGCATAAACGGAGGCGGCGTCCCATGGCCACGCGGTATTTCATCCGGAGGAACAGGGCATCCGGGAGCCACCGGCCGGTTTTACGGAGCACGAACTCCCTTTCGCCGTTTGTGAGCGCGTAACGCCAGCACAACGGGGGGAAAGTCACTACGGTGACGGCCAGCACCGCCAGCAACCGCCAGCCGGGAGCGTCGATCAGTATATGCAGGTTAAACGGAACCGCCGAGCTGAGTATGGCAACCGCAATCACGGGGCCCAGCGCCTCATCGAACAGGGCCCTGGCGGAATAACCGGCCAGCTTCCTGGCATACAGGACCTTGATTACATCAACTATGAGATATACGACTGCGAAGAATAAATAAGACACTTGCGCAGGCACCCCGGCCCGGAAGGCAACCCAGGAAGCGGCAAAGGCCAGCAGAGCAACGGAGGAACTGACCAGATAGTATCCTTTCACGCGCCCGTCTGCCTGAATAAGCGTTACCAGAGGGTTGAACAGCATGTCCGCAAGGATGCAGAGGACGGTGAGGCGGGTGAAAACCACCGCATAATCCGGAACGTTTCCCAGCCACAATTGCAGCAGCGTCGGGGCTTCCAGCACCAGCGGGATACCGATAAGCGTGAGTATAAGGCCGCTGAACTTGATTCCCTTGTTCACCAACTCGAAGCTGTAAGACTTGTCGCCGGCGGCGTAGGACTTGGTTATCTGGGGATTGAGGGCCGTGAGGAAGTTGGTGATAAACTGCTTAATTATGTTCTCCACCTGCTGGGCCACCAGCCGTGCACCGTTGACGGCGACCCCGAAGAATATGTTGACCAGCTGGTTTATTCCCTGGGTGTTGACTATGTATGCACCGCTGCCCAGTACGTTCCAGCCGGCAAAGGAGGTCATCTCCCTGAGGAGGCCGCCGTCGAACACCACCCGGCCCCTGGTTTCCGCGAACAGCCGGCGGCAGGTGATGCCGTAAGCAAATCGTACGATCACTGCAACTGCCAGCATCAGGATGGCATACAGGACGAGTTTGTCGCTTGCCGCCGTGGCGATGAGGAAGGCCACGCCGAGCTTCAGGACGGCCTCTCCTATGCTTATCCAGGCAAAGACGTCCATGCGTTCGTGGGAGATTATGGTAGCGTTGAAGGGTACGCTGAGAAGGTTCACCATCAGGACGCCCATGGAACACTGCAGCACCCATCGCGCTGCGTCCATACGGCCGGCGGGTATGTTCATCTTGTTCTCCAGCCACCAGATGCCGAGGGTTTCGGTAAGCAGCAGGAGCAGGCCGCAGAATAACAGCTGCATGATGACGGCCGTGGAAAACACCCGGTGGAGGGTTGAGCCGGCAGCGGGCGACTGGGGGCTGCTCCCCTGGCGACTTTTTCCCAAGTTTCCAGGAGCAAGTGGGGCCGTCCCCTGGAGAAAAGTGCTGCCGGCGGAGCCCAGGTGCCAGGTGATATAGCGGCTGATGGACTGGGAGACGGAATTGGTGACGACAGTGAAAAGCATCACCAGTCCGCCGACGGCGCCATATACGCCATAGTCCTCAACGCCCAGAGCCTGCAGAACCACCCGGGAGGTAAACAGGCCGATCAGCATAAGCAGAAGCATCCTGAAATACAGCAGGACGGTGTTTTTCGCTATGCGGCGGCTATTTTCCGAAATCTCAGGCATCACAATCCGGGGTTCGTCTTGCGAAGATACGAAATAAAAACGAAAAAGTCCGGACGGGCCGGACTTTAGAGCAGGATAAGGGAGTCGAACCCTCCTCCTTGGCTTGGGAAGCCAATGCACTACCGATGTGCTAATCCTGCATTGGGTTGCAAATATATAAACAATATTTGTCAACCACAAATAGCATTACGCCTCAGCTGCGGGAGCGGCAGCCTTCTGTTTGCTCTTCTTGCCGAGGAACCAGATGAGTGCGGCGGCAGCGACCAGCAGGCAGATACCGAGCACCGGACGGTAAGCGACCCAAGCGATGGCAATCACCACGAACGACCACACAAGGCCGAGCACCCAGGAAACGAGTCCGACACCGAGGCCGGCGATATTGCCGAGGAACGGAAGGACCTTCAGGAGGGCGGTGATGATGTCGAATATGTTCCTGAAGCCGAAGACTACAAGGAGAATTCCGACGATACGGAGTATCCAGGCCATGGTCTTGTTGCCCTGACGCTCTGTTTCGAACATCTCATCCATGGCTACGGTACCCTCGCGAAGGGTCATAAGGCTGTAGCCGTTCTTGGCCGTGAACTTCCCGAAGCTGTCACCATTGGCGACTGCGAGAACAGACACGTCTCCGGGGAGGACCTTTTCGTAGCTGACGCGGACGTCACCGACAGTGGGGTTGTTGGGGTTGACACCGAGATAGATGGTGTTGCCGTCGGTGTGAACGAAATTCTTGTCTGCCTCAACATCGAACGCCTTATGGAAATCGGCCTCATACTGATCGACAACCTCGGGCTCGAGGTCTACTATGCAGGAAACGCGATTATTCATCTGCGATACCAGGCCCTCCGGCAGCTTGTAGGCGCCGAAGCTGACGTTCTGTGCCTGCCAGCTCTGGTTGTCCAGGTTCAGCAGAACATCGTTGTTGATGCCTTTGTAGTCTGGATCTTCGAATGATGAAGAGTTGACGGGGCTGCTCACCCACTCCTTGCTGTAGGTGTAAGTGGTAACGGTCTCCTGACCGCCTCCTATCTTATCCTTGGTAGTGGTGCTGGTGTGCTCTACCCACTGATAGAACTCAGTGCTGCGAATGAGCTTGATTGCATTTACGGAAATGCCGAACTGGCCATCGGTAAGGATGTCCTTTGTATCTGCGTATCCGGTAGCGTGGACCATCTTTCCGTTTACCTCAGCGTTAATCTGAGCCGGATCGCCCAGTTCGACGCAAACACCCTGAGCCTCTTTGAGCATACGGGTAGTATAAACCGTACGTTTTTCGTTCCATACGAGTAGTACAGTACCGATAATAAGCATAAGGAAGCCGGCGCCAACGCCACCGAGGGCATTCTTCAGCCTTCCACCATACGAAGTTTTTGTTACTTTTTGATAAGCCATAGTAATAATATTTAACGGTATGCAAATTTAGCTATTTTTCCTTTATCTTTGTAAACAGCTTTTCAACAAATGAAGTACGACATTCTGGTTATCGGAGCCGGCGCATCCGGTCTCATGGCAGCATATTCCGCAGCACACAGGGCAGCAGAAAAGGGGCTGGACCTCCGTGTCTGCGTCCTTGAGAAAATGCCAAGGCCCGGCCGAAAAATCATGATCACCGGCAAAGGGCGCTGCAACTTCACCAACGTAAAGGACTGGAACGCCTTCTCGGCCCATGTCCGTTCAGGCTCCAAGTTCCTCCGGTCTGCTTTCTACAGCCTCCCTCCCGAACGCCTTGCCGACTTCTTCGGCGAGCATGGCATGGAGAGCGTGATCGAGCGTGGCGACCGGGCCTACCCGGCCTCCCACCGTTCGGCCGATGTAGTAGACGCCCTGGTAAACGCCTGCCACGGCGTCGGAGTCGTAATTCAAACTGAGGCGGAAGTCATCTCGATAGAGCCGATTGACGCAAATGGGCAGGATTTGCGGCAAAAGCTGCCAGAATCAGCCGATATTGACGCAAACGGGCAGGATTTGCGGCAAAAGCTGCCAGAATCGACCGAAATTGACGCAAACGGGCAGGATTTGCGGCAAAAGCTGCCAGAATCGACCGAAATTGACGCAAACGGGCAGGATTTGCGGCAAAAGCTGCCCGGCGGCTTCAAGGTGCGACTGGCCGACGGCAGCGAGCACAAGTGCCGCAAGCTGATAATCGCCACCGGCGGCCTCAGCTACCCCGGGACCGGCAGCACCGGCGACGGCCTCCGCTGGGCCCGCGGGCTCGGGCACACGGTCACTCCCCTCTTCCCTTCGCTGACGGCGCTGGTTCCGAGGGGCTACAAGGAGATCCTTCGCTCCGCTCAGGATGACAGGAAGACCGCTCAGGATGACAGGAAGACCGCTCAGGATGACAGGAAGACCGCTCTGGATGACAAGAAGGCCGCTCTGGATGACAAGAAGGCCGCTCAGGATGACAAGAAGGCCGCTCAGGATGACAGGAAGACCGCTCAGGATGACAGGAAGACCGCTCTGGATGACAAGAAGGCCGCTCTGGATGACAAGAAGGCCGCTCTGGATGACAGAGAGCGCGAGCTGCCGTCCAGTGACGCTGCAGCGCAGCCGCTCCCCCACCACATACCGAGGGAGACGCCGCTCACAGAGACCGGCCAGAAGTTTTGCGGCATACAGCTGAAGAACATCGGCGCTCGCCTTCTCGTACAAGGCACCGAGGCCGGAGCCGAATTCGGAGACATAGATTTCACCGACGGAGGCATCGAAGGCCCCCTCGGCTTCCAGCTCAGCCGCAAAGCCGTCAAGTCGCTCATCAACGGCTCCCGCGTGGCTCTGGAGATCGACCTCAAGCCAGGAGTAAGCCTCACCGAGCTTACCACCCGTGTCAAAGAGCTCTGGGAAGAAATCGCCCGCGACCCCAGAAGCGCCCGCATCAAGGAGAAGGAACGATGCCGCATCCTGCTCGGAAAACTCATGCCGTGGGAACTCATTCCCGCCTTCACCGCCACACACCCCGAAATCATCACCCTCGAACGCCGCGGGCGTGCCGACACCAAGGTCTGGATTAACCTCGTAAGCATAGCCAAGGCGCTGAAAGAGTGGCGCTTCGACATCGAAGGCTACGTCGGCTGGGAACGTGCAGTCGTAACCGTCGGCGGCGTCATCCTCGACGAAGTCATTCCCAAAACAATGGAGTCTCGCATAGTCCCGGGCCTCTACTTCTGCGGCGAAGCCCTGGACATCGACGCCGACACCGGCGGCTATAACTTGCAACTCGCATTCTGCACCGGAAACCTTGCCGGCAGCAGTGCTGCGAAGTGAGACAAGGGGACTGTTGCGGCAACCCGTGGCCGCCCGTGGCCACGTGAACGGGAGGGGCCCAGCCACAAGCTGGGAGGGATGAGCGAGGCGAAGGTTCTGCTGCAGCAGCCCCCCTGCGAACGAAGCTGCGCTGCTGCGGACTACACCTTGAAGAAACGGTCGATCTCCTTGATGGTTTGCGGCATGGCAAAGATAGCCACACGGTCGTAATCCTCGATGCGTGTGTCGCCCACGGCGATGAACGACTCGCTGCCGCGAACCACGCCGGCAATAATAGCATTCTCCGGGAAATCCAGATCCTTGAGCGGTTTCTTTGTAATAGCGCTGCCCGGAGCCACCGTATACTCGATAATCTCCGCATTGCTCCCGGACATATACTTCACGAAACGCGCCTTCCCGGAAAGCGTAAATTTGAAAATCTTGCCGGCGGTGATGAGCTTCTTATTGATAACCGTATCAACCCCCATCTCCTCCGCCAGGCGTATATACTCGATATTCTCGACCTCTGCAATAGTACGAGGCACCCCGAACTTCTTGGCAACCACGCAAGACAGCACATTGGTCTCGTCACTGTCCGTCAACGCTATAAAAGCGTCATAATCACGAATACCCTCCTCGTAAAGGAAATCCGAATTGCGCCCGTCACCGTTGGCAATCATAACCGTATCCGGAAGCCGCTCGGACAAGGCGATACAACGCTCCTTGTCCTTCTCGATAATCTTCACCGCATCCATGGCCGGAGCCAGGGCACGGGCGACCATTTCTCCCAAAGGCGCACCGCCCATAATCATCACACTGGCAACCGCCTTGTCCGCCTTGCCGAAATACTTCACCAGGCTCTTCATACCCTCCCTCTTGGAAACGGTAAACAAAATGTCTCCGAAGAGAAACTTGGTATCGAACTTGGGAATAATTGTCTTTTCGTCGCGGGAAATAGCGATAATACGGAAAAGCGAAGTCTCCTCCGGGGTCATCATCTGGATAAATTCCTCCAGCTTCAGATCGACCATAGGAGAATCCTCGTCTATCTTGAACACGGAAATCTGAAGCTTGCCGTGCGCAAAATCCATGGTGTCGGAGGAAGAGACATGCCTTAGCGAGCTTACTATCTCATCTGCAGCACTCTTCTCCGGATAAAACATGAGCTCTATGCCCAGCTCTTTGAACAGCAGACGGTTCTCCGCTTCCAGATAGTCCTCGTCGTTGATACGGGCAATCACCTTCTTGGCGCCAAGCTGCTTGGCCAGCAACGCACCGACTATGTTTACCTCCTGGGTAGTGAAAGGGTAAACCGCTATAAACAAGTCCGCCCTGGCAACCCCGGCATCACGTAAAGTCTTGATGGACGAAGGGTTACCCAGGAAAGTCTCCACGTCAGCATAACCGCCGAGCGCATTCAGCCTCTGGGCATCGTTGTCGATTACCGTAACGTCGTTGGCTTCTTCCCGAAGCATCTTGGCAAGGTGGGAACCGATTTCTCCGGCGCCCTCAATGACTATCTTCATAACGTCTCAAGTATCTGAATATTCCGCCTCCGTGAAAAAGGCTCTGCAAGATAATCAAAATATTATAATATCCCTTCACATCCGCTCTGCCCGAACAGCACGCAGGTGTTTCCCGACGCAGCCTGCGGTACCCCTTATGTGCACGCACTACGGCCCGGAAGTCGGCAGGCCGCCCGCTTAGCAGGTACACGAACGCCGACCCCCAGTCGAGCAGCAGCCTCACGAAAATCCGCAATCCGGCAGCACCCCGGCCCACAGTGGCAGGCAGGTTGTTTTCCAGCAGCAGGAGGTTGTTGCGGTGGTTCAGTTCCAGCTTCCAGGGAGATTTTGGCACAAGCGTGCCGCCTCCCAGATGCCAGACAGTGCTTTCCGGCACCACGGCCACCTTCCAGCCGCGCAGCTGCGCCCGCCAGCAGTAGTCAATCTCCTCCATGTGGGCGAAGAAGCGGTCGTCCAGGCCGCCGAGCTCGCGCCACAAGGAGGCACGCGTAAGCAGGCACGCGCCACTGACCCACAGCAGGTCCGCAGGAGCATCGTACTGCCCCTCATCCTCCTCCGTCTTCCGCAGCACGCGGCCACGGCAGAAAGGATAGCAGAGACGGTCCATACGACCGCCGGCAGCGCCCGCGTACTCGAAGCGGTTCAGCCGCTCATAGCCGCCGTCCGCCCGCTGAACGAGCGCATGCAGCTTGGGCCCGCAGACGCCGCACTCCGGGTGCGCATCCATATAAGCCACCAGCGGTTCCAGCCAGCCGGAGGCCACCTGTATATCGGAATTGATAAGGAGGAAATAATCCGCCTCCACTTGCGCCAGGGCACGGTTGTAGCCGCCGGTGAAGCCAAAATTGGCGCCCAGCGGAATCGTGCGCAAGGAGGGGAACTCCCGGGCCAGGAATTCAAGGGAGCCGTCGTCGGAGCCGCTGTCGGCAACAATCACCTCAGCGTCAGGAGGGCACGACGCCACCAGCCCCGGCAGGAATGCCCGCAGGTAGCGTTCCGTGTTCCAGTTGAGTATGACTACGGCTGTTTTCATCCCCTATTTGCAGTCGCAACCGCCCTCGCAGCCGCAGTCGCCGTCGCAATCGCCCTTATGGCATTCACCTTCGTCGTGACAGCCTCTGTGACAGCCACCGTGGCAACCGCCGCAGCCCTCCTCGGGCGGCAGGTACTCGCCATGCAGGCCTTCCTTCAGCTCCTTCTCGGTGGCATCCCGGACAGCCTCCACCTTACCGGTGAAATGCAGGGTTTTGCCGGCCATGGGGTGGTTGAAGTCCATGGTCACGTCCTTCTCGCCGACCTCCACTATTACTCCGCGGACCACCTGTCCTTCGGAATTCAGCATGGGTAGCATTCGGCCGGCCTGCAGCAGCTCGGTTGCAAGCTTGCCGTCCACCTGAAAGGCCTCGATGGGGATACGGGCGAGGTAACCGGGATTGTAGGTGCCATAACCTTCCTCGGGGGTAAGGGTAAACTCGAACGAGTCCCCGGCGACCTTTCCGGCAAGTGCCGACTCAAACTTGGGAAGCAGCATTCCGGTTCCGTGAATATACTCGAGAGGGGCCTCTGCAACAGCCTTGTCGGCTATTTTGCCCTCGACTTCCAGCTCATAGCTTACAGCTACAACTTTTTCTTTATCAACCTTCATATTTTTTTGCCTTAAAAACGCAAAGTTAAAAAATTTTAATATATCTTTGTAATCCGTATGAAATACGGGTTCGACAACGAGAAATATCTCAAAATTCAATCGGAACACATCAAGGAGCGCATCGCCAGATTCGGCGACAAGCTTTATCTTGAGTTCGGCGGCAAACTTTTCGACGATCTTCACGCAAGCCGCGTACTGCCCGGCTTCAAGCCCGACAGCAAGTTGCAAATGCTTATGCAACTGTCTGATTACGCAGAAATTATCATCGTCATCAGCGCAATAGACATAGAGAAGAACAAGGTCCGCAACGACCTTGGTATTACCTATGACATGGACGTGCTCCGTCTGCGCGAAGAATTCGTGAAACGCGGATTGCTGGTGAGTTCCGTAGTCATTACCCATTACAACGGCCAGGCCAGTGCCGATTCCTACCGCTCACGCCTCGAGCGCCTCGGCATCACGGTCTACTATCACCACACCATCGAGGGCTACCCCAACAACGTTGCGCTCATCGACTCGGAGGAAGGCTTCGGACGCAACGATTACGTCAAAACCAAACGTCCGCTGGTAGTGGTAACGGCCCCCGGCCCCGGAAGCGGCAAGATGGCGGTATGCCTCAGCCAGCTGTATCAGGAGCACAAGAGGGGCATTAAGGCCGGATACGCAAAATTCGAGACCTTCCCCGTATGGAACCTGCCGCTGAAGCACCCGGTCAACCTGGCCTACGAGGCCGCCACCGCAGACCTCAACGACGTCAACATGATAGACCCGTTCCACCTGGAAGCATATGGCAAAACTGCCATCAACTACAACCGCGACATAGAGATATTCCCCGTGCTTAACGCCCTGTTCGAGGGTATCTACGGCGAGAATCCGTACAAGTCGCCTACCGACATGGGCGTAAACATGGTGGGCTTCTGCATAAGCGACGAAGACGTCTGCTGCGACGCATCCCGCGACGAGATAGTACGCCGCTATTACGAGGCCCTCTGCAAGCTGGCGGACGGCAAATGCGAAGGCTCCGAGGTAAACAAAACCGCCCTGCTCATGCGTCAGGCCAACATTACCACCGCATGGCGCAAGACCACCGTAGCAGCCTACGAGCGCAAGCTCGAGACCGGCGTAGCCTCCGCAGCCATAGAGCTGGCAGACGGCACAATAATAGCCGCCAACACCTCTCCCCTGCTGGGCCCCTCAGCCGCTCTCATCCTCAATGCCGCCAAGCATCTTGCCGGGATAGACCATCAGGTCAAGCTGATTCCGCAGGAAATGATAGAGCCTATAGCCCGCACCAAAATATCCTTCCTGCACGGGCACAATCCCCGCCTGCACACGGACGAGGTTCTGGTCGCCCTGTCCATGCTGAGCAAAGACGACGACAACTGCCGCCGCGCCCTGGAGACCCTGCCCCTTTTCGAAGGCTGCCAGGTCCACTCCACAGTGATGCTCAGCGAGGTGGACCGCAAGATTTTCAAGAAACTCGGTGTCGGAGTTACCTGCGACCCCGTCAAGAAAAACGGTTAGAATAAAAATATTATGAAAAACACGCTAGATGTTGTGCTCGGGCTCCAGTGGGGAGACGAGGGAAAAGGCAAGGTCGTGGATGTGCTCACACCGTCCTACAAAGTGGTAGCCCGCTTCCAGGGAGGCCCCAATGCCGGTCATTCATTGGTTTTCGACGGGGACAGCTTCGTGCTTCATACGGTGCCTTCCGGAATCTTCCGTAAGGGAACCGTGAACGTCATCGGAAACGGAGTCGTCATCGACCCGGTCATCCTGATGGAAGAGATTTCCCAGATTGAGGCCCGCGGCGTGGACGTCAGCAACAAGCTGCTCATATCCAAGCGCGCGCATCTTATCCTTCCCACACACCGCGTCCTGGACGCCGCCAGCGAGAGTGCTATGGGTAAGGGCAAAATCGGCTCCACCCTTAAGGGCATTGGTCCGGCATACTCCGACAAGACCGGGCGCAACGGCTTGCGCGTAGGAGACATACTCCAGGACAATTTCAGGGAGATTTATGACGCCCATAAGCAGCGCCACGAGCAGCTGATCCATCTCTATCCGCCCTTCGAGCTCCCCTTCAACTTCGACGAATACGAGCAGAAGTGGTTCCAGGCCGTGGAGCAGCTCAAGCGCTTCCCCTTCATCGACAGCGAGGTCTATGTGAATGAGGCCCTCAAGGCTGGCACTCCCATACTGGCCGAGGGGGCACAGGGTTCCCTGCTGGACATCGATTTCGGCACCTATCCTTACGTAACTTCGTCCAACACCCTGTCGGCAGGAGTCTGCACCGGCCTCGGCATTGCCCCGTCACGCGTGGGCAAGGTGTACGGCATCTTCAAGGCATACTGCACCCGCGTGGGCAGCGGCCCCTTCCCTACCGAGCTCTTCGACGCCGACGGCGAACGCCTGCGTGCCATAGGACATGAGTACGGAGCCACGACCGGCCGTCCGCGCCGCTGCGGCTGGCTGGACATGGTAGCCCTCAAATATACCGTAATGATGAACGGCGTCACCGACCTTATCATGATGAAGGCCGACGTGATGGACGAGTTCGACACCATCAAGGTGGCTGTTGCCTACAAGAAGGACGGCGAGCTGCTGGAGAGCTTCCCTTACGACGGAGGCAAGGACGTGACCCCCGTGTACAAGGAGTTCCCGGGATGGAAGACTCCGCTTAGCGGACTTCGCCGCTACGAGGACTTCCCCGAGGCATTCAAGAAGTATATAGCATATATAGAAACGGAGACCGGATGCCGTATCAGCATAGTCTCCGTCGGTCCTGACCGCGATGCGACGGTAATGAGGTAGATCCTTCGCTGCGCTCAGGATGACAGCGAGGGGCGGACTCCCACGTTGTCATTCTGAACGAAGCGCAGCGAAGTGAAGAATCTATATTCCGACGCGCTCGAAAATACCGTCTACGTTCTTGAAATAGTACTCCAGCGTGAAGCAGGATTCAAGCTCCTCCACCGTGAGGAGCTTCATTACGTCTGCCGACTCCTTGAGCAGAGTCCTGTAGTCCAGGTTCTCCGTCCATGCCTTCATGGCAATGGGCTGCACGGTATCGTAAGCCCGCTCGCGGGATAACCCCTTGCCTATAAGGGCGTTCATCACCCTCTGGGCGAATATTACTCCACGGGTACGCCAGATATTGGCGAGCATGTTCTCCGGATACACCACCAGGTTCTCCAGTATGCCCTTGAAACGGGTGAGCATGTAGTCCAGCAGTTCAGTGGCGTCCGGGAGCACGATGCGCTCGGTTGAAGAATGAGAGATGTCCCTCTCGTGCCAGAGGGCCACGTTCTCGTATGCCGTAGCCATGTATCCGCGCATCACGCGGGCGCACCCGCAGATGTTCTCGCTGCTGATAGGGTTGCGCTTGTGGGGCATGGCGCTGGAGCCCTTCTGCCCCTGGCGGAACGCCTCCTCCACCTCCCGCACCTCGGTGCGCTGAAGGTTGCGGACCTCCATGGCCATCTGCTCCAGAGTCGAAGCAATCAGTGCCAGCGTGCCGACGTAGCAGGCGTGGCGGTCGCGCTGCAGCACCTGGGTGGAGATGTTGGCCGAATCGATGCCGAGCTTCTCGCACACATAGTCCTGAATGAACGGAGGGATGTTGGCGAAGTTGCCGACGGCACCGCTCATCTTGCCGGCCTCGACTCCTGCGGCGGCCGCCTTGAAACGAGCGATATTGCGCTTCATCTCCTCGTACCATAGGGCCCACTTGAGCCCAAAGCTGGTTATGTCTGCGTGGATGCCGTGTGTGCGGCCGATGCAAGGGGTCGCCTTGAATTCAACGGCACGGCGGCGGAGCACTTCCTGGAAGTCCTCAAGATCCTTCAGCAGTATGGCGTTGGCCTGCTTGAGCAGGTATCCGTTGGCAGTATCCACCACGTCGGTGGAGGTGAGGCCGTAGTGTACCCACTTGCGTTCCTCGCCCAGACTCTCGCTGACGGCGCGGGTAAAGGCCACCACGTCGTGGCGGGTCTGCTCTTCTATTTCCTTGATACGGGGCACCTCGAATCGGGCCTTTTCACGTATCTTGTCTACATCTTCTGCAGGAATGACGCCCATCTTGCTCCAGGCCTCGCAGGAAAGGATTTCAACTTCCAGATACGCGCCGAACTTGTTTTCCTCAGTCCAGACGTCCCGCATCACCTTCCGTGAATAGCGCTCTATCATTTCTTCAGGAAGTTAAGGATATTGTTTTCTATACGTCCGGCAACGTCTTCGCACTCAGTACGCTCGAAGGCCTGTCCGGTAATATTCTCGTAGAGCTCAATGTAGCGGTCGGTGATGCCGTTCACGACTTCCGGAGTCATATCGGGCACCTTCTGGCCAGCCTGTCCCTGGAAGCCGCCGGCCATAAGCCACTCACGTACGAACTCCTTGGAAAGCTGCTTCTGGTGCTCTCCCCTGGCAAGACGCTCGGCATAGCCTTCAGCATAGAAATAGCGGGAAGAATCGGGGGTATGGATCTCGTCCATAAGCATAATCTTGCCGTCCTTCTTGCCGAATTCGTATTTGGTGTCCACCAGGATGAGGCCGCGCTTTGCGGCAATCTCCGTTCCGCGCTGGAAGAGGGCCAGGGTGTATTTCTCCAACTGCTCGTATTCATCGGCCGGGACTATACAGCGGGCGATTATTTCTTCCTTGCTGATGTCTTCGTCGTGACCTTCTGCGGCCTTGGTCGTAGGGGTGATGATGGGATGAGGAAGTTTCTGGTTCTCTTTGAGGCCTTCGGGGAGGGTAACACCACAGAGGGTGCGTTTCCCGGCCTTGTACTCACGCCAGGCGTGGCCGGCAAGATAACCGCGGACTACCATCTCTACCTTGTAAGGTTCGCAGCAGTAACCGATGGTTACCATGGGATCTACGGCAGCGACCTTCCAGTTGGGGATAATGTCCTGGGTAAGGTCGAGGAACTGGGACGCTATCTGGTTGAGGACCTGTCCTTTGTACGGGATGCCCTCCGGCAGCACCACATCGAATGCAGAGATTCGGTCGGTTGCGACCATTACCAAATAACCGTTATTGAGGAAATAAACATCGCGGACTTTGCCAGTATATTTGGCCTCCTGTCCGGGGAGATTGAAATTGGTGTTAACTAAAGCTTTCATATGCTATCTAACCGGACACAAAAGTACAAAAAAAAAACTGATTTTGCGAGAAAAATACACCCCCTCATTAAACCAGATTACATTCGGGCTTTCTGATCGCTGCCGGCGCCGGTGCCGCGGTATTTGCTCTGGGCGGTGTTGAAGTTGTAGCGGAGGGAGAACTTGATTCTCTGCGTATCCATTATGTTGTCTTGCATAATGGTGTGGCTGCCAAAGTCGGTGTAGACGTTCACGCAGGCCATTCCGGCAAGGTCGCGTCCTTCAAGGCGCAGCACCAGGGAGCCGTCTTTCAGGAGCTTCTTCTGCACGGCGGCGGTAAGGTCGAAGTACAGGTTCTTCAAATAGAGGTTCTCGGTGTATCCGGGCGTCTGGAAGAGGCCGCCGAGTTCGAACTGCCATCCGCCGTCAAGCGTTACGGTATTAAGCAGCTGCGCCACGAATGCCGGCTTGTCGTTGAACCTGGTCTCGCGGATTCCTGAGGGCTCGCGGGGATCGGGTGCGTTGATGGTGAGCCACTGCGGTTTTGCTCCGACGGTGTAGTTCAGTGTCCAGGGGCCGATGGTAGGCGTGAAAACCAGATATGCCGCAAGCTGCCTGAAAGGCGTATCGATATTGCGCGGCTTCACAAGCACTACGCCATCTTCGTTGTAGGGTGACGACCAGGTCATTATGGCATCGTCCGTACGTATGTAATTCACCATCAGCGTAATCCATTTCCAGACTGCGGTAGCGCTGATATTGTGCGACAGTTCAGGCTGCAGCTGTGCGTTTCCGCTCTGCCACATATAACGGCTGTTATAGCGGATAGCGCTGGAAAGGTGGGAGTAATTGGGGCGGCGCGTCTTGGCGCTGTAGTTCAGCATTACCTGGATTTGCCCCATCGCACCGGCATTGATAACGTTGGCATATGAGAAGGTGGGGAACCAGTTGCTGTACGGACGAGTCAGGCTGGCATCGGGATTCAACGCGTCGGCATAATCGTAATTGACGTATTCGTAACGCACGCCTGCGCTCATCTGGCCGATCTTTGGGCCGCAGAAGCTGTATGATGCAAATCCTGCGATGTTGTCTTCGCTTACCTTAACGTCCGAAGCGGGAATGTCGATGCCGCTTATGGAGTAGCTGTCCGTGCGGCGGGAGAACGTGTCCTCCGTTCCGACCTGCAGCTGGCCCGTCCAGATGGGGTAAGACAGCACTGCCTTGGCGGCATACAGACGGCTGGCGTTGTCGCTCACGGTGCTGATGGCGGCGTCGTGCGTCATCGTGCTGGTCTCGTTGGAAAAGTTCTTCATAGACGAATTGTTGCCGTAATAGTCGAGGTTGACGTCGATGCCGAGCTTGCCGCCTACGGTGCCGTTGTAGTAGATGTTTCCGCCGATATTGCCGTTGGGCCTGTCTCCAGGAATGTCGTCGGACGAGGTGACAAGGTCATCTACCAGCACTCCGTTTTCGTACACCTTGCTCGGGACCAGGCTGTGAAGCGTGATGTCCAGTTGCCTGCCCCATTCCAACTTGCCGCCGACGAAGTGATTGTCCGCAATCTGCCAGTTCACTCCTGCATTGCCGTAGATGCTTTTTGCGATGGACTCGAAGACGAGGCTTCCCTTGTTCTCGAAGACGTAATTGCCGCTGGCCGAGGTGCCGTAGCTGGTCGTCTCTGCATAGCTGAGCTGACGTGCGGTGTCACCGTCATAACTGAAGCCGGCAAACACATCGACTCCACCGGTACGATAGTTGGCATTGACTGCGCCGTAGGGATCGTTACCCCTGTCCCAGCGGAGGCTTTGGGCATCAGATGCGTCAAGGCTGAAGCCGAAGCCGTCGCCCTGCCTGCGTATAGTTCGGATACGCACCACGCTGCGAACGGTGGCGTCGTACTGGGAGCCAGGGTTAGTTATGACTTCAACGCTCTGGATCTCATTACTTTGAAGCCGGTCGAGCTCGCTGCTGTCTGTAACCTTATGGCCGTTGATATAGACAAGCGGCGCGCCTTTGCCGATAACTTCAAGGCCATCGGAACTGTTTATGAGTCCCGGCGTCTTGGCCAGCACGTCGCTGGCGCTGCCCGCGTTTTCGAGCACCGAGCCGCGAACGTTTGTCTGCAAGCCCTCACCAGTGAGCTTGGTCTTGGGCATTATGGCCTGAATTGTGGCACCTTCCAGCATTGCCGTGTCTTCGTATATAGTGATGACGGCGCCGTCGACGGGCTCCAGGTAAGTGGTTTTGTATCCAAGAATGGCAACCATCATTATGCCGTCCTTCTCATTTGTAACTATACTGAAGCTTCCGTCTTCCTCAGTAACGGTGCCGCAGACAACAGTGGAGTCTGCCTTGGAAAGCACTGCAACGTTGGCATAAGCCACAGGAGCGCCATTTTCATCAACCACTTTTCCTTTCCAGTCATTCTTCGCGCTGGCAGTAATCGCTGCAAGGAGCAGCATAGTAGCAACAATAACTTTCTTCATTTCCATATTCCTTCGCCGATTTATGTGCGGTCTCGTATAATAGACGGAACATACGGTCCAAAGGTTGGAAAAAGTGTTGTTTGTGCGCAGAAGCCGCCAAAGTTGTATAGGCTAAGGTTTCCAGGCCTTGTCAGTCCATCTTTCGTAACCGGCTTTCCACTTGTCATTTATAAAATTGTAGGTCTCCGGGATTGCAACATGTAATCCTGATGTGCATTTGTTGTGCTTTTTCAAAGAAAAACCCCTACAGCAAACAAGATTGCAAACCACACCATAACACTGAACGCTCCCGGGGTGGGAGCGTTCAGTGTTGTATAGTCAAGTAAAGTTACGTATAGTCTGGCTTAGAATTGCCAGGTCTTTAAGATAATCTTCTCAGCGTCGGGTT
>CAMZEC010000025.1 GCA_947305645.1 uncultured Bacteroidales bacterium
GACTATGCTTATTGGCAGAAAAGAAGAACTCAGGGAGCTTAATGATGCTTTCAAGTCGGAATACTCGGAATTCGTGGCGGTGTACGGACGTCGCCGTGTGGGAAAGACTTTCCTTGTGCGGGAGGCGTTCAATTATGAATTCACTTTCCAGCATACAGGCGTGGCGAGGGAGAAGATCGCCGGTCAGCTTGCCGCTTTCCGCACTTCGCTGATTGACTGCGGCTACAAGGATTGCCCGGATCTTGCCAGTTGGCTTGATGCCTTCAATGCCCTGAAGGTGGTCATAAAGGCCACCAGGAAGAAAAAGAAGGTGGTTTTCATTGACGAGATATCTTGGATGGATACGCCCAAGTCCAATTTCGTTTCCGCCCTGGAGCATTTCTGGAACAGCTGGTGTAGCGCCCGCAAGGACGTTCTGCTGATTATATGTGCTTCCGCAACATCTTGGATCATCAATAAGGTCCTCAAGGACCGGGGAGGACTCCACAACCGTGTGAGCACGCAGATCTATCTGATGCCTTTCACGCTGAAAGAGTGCGAGGAGTACCTGCAGAGCCGGAATATCCGTATCAACCGATATCAGCTTCTCACGCTCTATATGGTGATGGGAGGACCGGCTTATTATTGGAGCCTGTTGCAGCGTGGAAAGTCTGCCGCTCAGAACATCGACAATCTCTTCTTTGCAGAGAACGGGAAACTGCGTGGTGAGTACAATGCTCTTTATGAATCATTGTTCAAGAATCCGGACCGCTATATAAAGATAGTGGAAGCTTTGGGAGACAAGGCCAAAGGACTCACGCGTCAGCAACTTATTGATGACTACGGCTTGGAAAACAACGGTGTCCTCACCACCTGTCTTGAAGAACTGGAGCAGTGTGGGTTTATCCGTAAGTATGCCGCCATTGGCAAGGAGAAAAAGGATGCTCTTTTCCAACTTATCGACAACTACACACTTTTCTATTACAAGTTCATCAAAGAGTCCGGCGGAGATCCGGCTTTCTGGAGTCATTCCCTCAATTCAGGCGTGCAGCGAGCCTGGTCCGGCCTTGCCTTTGAGCGGGTTTGTCTGCAGCACGTGGGGCAGATCAAAGCAGCGTTGGGCATTGCCGGCGTGATGACCCAACAATGCGCCTGGCGTTCCGACCAGAAGAATCTGGGACCGGGAGAGAGAGGGGCACAGATTGATCTTCTAATCGACCGCAGAGACGATACCATCAACATCTGCGAGATGAAGTGGGCATCTGAAGCGTACGTCATCGACAAGGATTATGATGAGAAACTCCGGAACAAGGTTGGGGCCTTCATCCGTGAGACCGGCACCAGGAAGTCCATCCTCATTTCAATGGTCACCACCTACGGCGTGAAGGAGAATATGTACTCCGATGCTGTACAGTCCCAAGTGTTGATGGACGATCTCTTTGCATAGAAATCATTTTTCGCTAAAAGTCTCTCGAAAAGCAGGATTTAGCAAAGGATTGAAACAGTGCTACTGGTATTAGGATCAAGGCTACGAGTTATGCCATGTTTTATTTCTACTTATTATAAGACAAGGAAGTGTGAAATAACTCATGCCATATTTGGGGCCAGACCATACAGACATAGCCCAGCCCCTTGACAATCAATCGGCGATCTTCCCTCCGCAACCAATTTAACGAGGAGGAATACTAGTCGTTTGGCTTCTTATGTATTGCAGGCCCGCCTTTCCGGCGGGCTTTTTTGAGTCTCTCGCAAAGTCTCGCGGTGCTTCGACAGTGATTTTGGCTTCTTTTTGGGCAAGGTCCAATTTTACGTGGGGGACCTTGCCCACCAATGTGCCTCTGACTGGCCTGTGGCTATGATTGACGGGCAAGGTCTACTGATTAAAACGTGATCTTGCCCGCTTTTTAGGCGCACCGTACGTCCGACTGGAGCGACGGGTGGTTGATGATGTCGCGGATAATGTGTAAATTGTGTTCGATATAACGGATTATGTATGGATAGGCTGAAACTTTGTAGATTTCTATTAATCCTTGCGATAGTATTGGCGGTCGTATTTGCTACGTTGCTGTTCCTTCCTTCTACAGGGGACAATAAATGGCTCCGTCTTGGTTTGCTGGCGGGGTGGGTATCACAGCTCCTGCAAGCCTTTGCTATGTATTCCGAGATCCGGAGAATCAAGAAAGGGCAAGAAAAGAATCAATAAAGGGTAGAGAATGGCAAGGCCTGGACACGCGTACATACTGAATTCGACCGCAAAGGCAATCTGGTAGACCGCATCCACGCAGAGATTATCGGCTGCGAATACGGAGAATATGATAAATAGCTGTTATATTTGTATTATAACTGGCTTATCTGATGAAGCAAATACTTGGATACTTACTTGGTTTTGCCATCTTCATAGCAGGAATTCCTGCTATGATGTGGTGGGTGGCTGGAATGCCATCACTCGGGGAGATTCCCGTTCTCCGTTTGTGCCTTGCCATTATTATAGCAACAGCGGGCCTTGCTCTCAGCGTCTGGAGCATAGTGTACATGAAGCTGGTAGGGAAGGGCAATCCATTTGATGCCATGGGGCATGAGGTGGCTCCACGGACCAGGCTCCTGATGACGGAGGGCCCGTACAAAAGGAGCAGGAATCCTATGTTGACCGGAACGTATCTTTATTATATCGGTGTGCTGATTGCAGTCTGGAGCGTGTGGGCACTGCTTGTTTTTGCTGCTATTGCAACAGTTATGATGTTGCAGGTCCGCTCGGAAGAGAAGCGACTCGAGGCCGATTTCGGGCAGGAGTATCTGGACTATAAAAAGAGAGTAAGGCGCTTTTTATGAAAACAGTTTTAATGATTCAGGAAGATGCGATAGGGTATAAAAAATAAAATATAAAGCTATGATTCTTACAACAACCCCGTCCGTTGATGGACGAACAATCAGAGAGTACAAAGGCGTAGTTTTCGGCGAGGTGATTTCCGGCGTCAATTTCCTAAGAGACTTTGCAGCCAGCATACGCAATATCGTCGGAGGACGCAGTATGTCTTACGAAGAAGAACTTATCACCGCCCGTGAACAAGCGATGCAGGAGATGTCAAATCGTGCTGCACAGTTGGGCGCCGATGCCGTTGTCGGCATAGATATCGACTATGAAGTCCTCGGAGAGAACAACGGTATGCTTATGGTGACTGCCTCCGGTACCGCAGTCAAACTTGCATGAATTTGAGTTTCTTCCAGAACGCCGCTTCCTGGTAATTGCTGAGCCGTTATTGAAGAGTTTAGCTATAAGCTTTGTATTCGCTTAGTTTTTCGATAATTCCATCAAGCTTTTGGAGCAGATCCGGGGCCGTCTCAGGTGTGACGCTCTCGCAAACAACAGCGTTGCCTACCGTGAAGGGAACATCGGCGAGTTTTTTCTGAAGCGCCTTGCCTTCCTTTGTCAGAGAAACAATCATCTGCCGGCCGTCCTTCTTCCCTTTGGCGCGCGTGATGATGCCTTCTTTTTCCATCCGTTGGAGCAGGGGAGTGACCGTGTTGGTCTCCAGGAAAAGGCGCCTGGCGATATCGTTCACCGGCTGTGCGTCCTTCTCCCACAGGACCAACAGCACCAGATACTGCGGATACGTCAGTCCATACTTGGAAAGCAGCGGGTGATAGGCCTGCGTGAGAAGGCGCGAAGCGGTGTACAGCCTGAAGCAAAGCTGGTTGTCAAGTTTGAACTCTTCCTTGATCATTACAGCATCGCTTTGATGTCGCTCTCAATGGCCTCGGGCGTAGTTGTGGGCTCGAAACGCTTGATAACGGAGCTGTCGCGGTTGATGAGGAACTTGGTGAAGTTCCATTTGATGTCGCTGTCCTTCTCTACGCTCTTGCTGATGGCCTTGAAGAGAAACGCAGTGGCCTTGGCCTTGAGACCCTTATTCTCTTCAGCCTGAGCGTTTTCTTTGAGGTACACGAAGACAGGATGTGCGTTGGCGCCGTTAACTTCGATTTTGCCCATCAGAGGGAAAGTGACGCCGTGGTTGAGACGGCAGAACTCTGCAATCTCTGCATCGCTGCCCGGCTCCTGGTGGGCGAACTGGTCGCAAGGGAAGCCGATGATGACCAGCCCCTGGTCCTTATACTTTTGATAAAGCGCCTCCAGCCCGTCGTATTGAGGGGTAAAACCGCACTTGGAGGCGGTGTTGACTATCATAAGGACTTTGCCTTCGTACTGAGCGAAGTCCACTTCTGCGCCCTTGTTGCTCTGGGCTTTGAAATCGTAAATCTTTGCCATATCTTTTTATGTATTTATATCGTTCGCGATGCAAATATACAACAATATTTTTATATCGCAAGCGATATTTCAAAAAATAACCTAAAACCCCAGTTGCGACAGGAAGTGGAGGAAGATGTCCGGTTTGCAGGCAAGAGGGAAGAGGAGGCCGTAGACTGCGCCCCAGAAGTGGGCCGTGTGACCGATGTTGTCCATGTTGCGCCTGGCCATGTACCAGCAGTACAGCAGGTATATAGGAGCGAAGATGTATCCGGGAACCGGAATGGGAATCATGAAGATATATATGCCCATCTTCGGTTCGAAGAGGATTGAGGCGAAGAGGATTGCAGATACGGCGCCGGAGGCTCCGACGGCATTGTAGTAAATGTTGTCCCGGTTCTTCAGAAGGTCGCCGACTGTCGAAACGGCTATGGCGCTCACGTACAGTACGGCATACAGTATCAGCCCGGCCGATGTACCGAATGCAGACGAGAAATACTGCTCAACCACCGGCCCGAAGAAGTACAGCGTAAGCATGTTGAAGATGAGGTGCCCCCATCCCGCATGCACCAGGCCGTAACTCAGCATACGGTACCATTGCCTGCGGTGCCAGACCTGATACGCGTTGAACACCAGAGCGTTGGCATTAATCCGTCCGTAGAAGCACAATAAGCTTACGACTGCAGTGATGAGTATTATAATGAATGTTACCATCTAGGACAAATGCTGGAGTAGCTTACTTGGAATGAACAGCTTTCCACCAGCGGATAATGAAGCGTATTCCGGCGGAAAGTAATCCGGGGCCAAGGCCGCAGTAGAACCAGGCGATGAAAGTGTCCGGGATCTGGGGGATATGCTTCAATGTGATTCCCAGCGTTATCATGAAGGCTATTATGATGTAGCCTTTTACGCTGAAAGTCTTGAAGATTGAAGTCTTTGGCTCCGGCATGGCCTCAATTCGTTCTGTGTACTTGCGGACTATACCGGTGAACATCACGTAGAAACCGGCAAAGACCACTACCGAAAGCAGAAAATACCACCAGTGAATGACCGGAAGGCTCTTATAAGCGCCGATGCCTGTCAGCGCAATCTTGATGCCTATGGCTGTCCACAGGAGACCGTTGACAAGAAGCAGGTGTCTGGTGGGTATCTTAAACATATTTTACCGTATCAGCGAATCTCCTTGCCGAAATGGTTTACATCAGGCAGCCGGCATGGCGTGGCCGGAGGTCTTAAGTGCCTGCGTATCAAGCACCCCGTCTGCCAGTACCTGGCGGCCGTTAATGAACACCCTTCTGATGCCGAAGGCCTTCTCCTGGTCGGGAACTGCATCCTTCATCTCGGCTTCGTCGAATACGGTGAGGTCTGCGAAATAGCCAGGCTTGACGTAGCCTCTCTCCGGAATGCTGAATCGGTCAGCGACGCCGCCGGTCATCTTGCGTATGGTGCGGGGCATGGTGTCGCCCTCGCCTCGCAGCGAGCAGCGGATGAATTTGGGGAAGCAGTCGTAGATGGCGGGATTCTGTACTCCGAAGTCCTCGACCCAGGCGTCGGTCATATACAGCACGTTGTCGCGTTTGGACTGCCACTCGATAATTTCAGGCGTGCTATACGGGCCCATGTTAACGCGTCCGTTGAAGTTGGACATTTCGCAGAGGTCGAGGTATGCGTCTATGTCGCCCTTGCCCCATTCCTTCGCTATCTGGTGCACGGTCTTGCCCTCATACTGCTCAAGTCCTGGGCCGAGGTACGCTATCACGATGTCCTTCCATCCGAAGCCGAGCATCTTCATGGACACGGTGGCGAGGATGGAGAACTTCAGCTTAGTGAACGGCTTGCGGCGCTCCTCGGCGGACAGCTCCTGGAACCAGTTGGGCAGGAAGACGGTCATGACGGAGACGCCGAGCAGCTCGTTATAGATGTCGAAGCCGGCGTCCACGCCTTCTTTGCGCAGGTCGTCCAGGATACGGTGTAATTCTTCCTTGCATTTGAAGGTGCTGCGGCCGACGAATATGGCATGGGAGTACTCCAGCTTGAGGTGGGTGCCTTTGGACATCTCCACCAGTTCATCCAGCGCCCGCAGGATGTGCGCACGGCCGAAGATAGGATAGTCGAGGGAGACGGCCGATTCGGCACGGGGATGGACGGTGAGCGGCCGGTCGTATTTCTCCGCCAGCAGTGCCACGTCGCGGGTCTCCGGCACGCCGGCAAAGCGGCCGGGCTCGTACATCATGCCCAGCGAGAGGCCGCAGGCACCGTCTTTGAGCCCCTGTTCCATGATTCCCAGCATGCGTTCTTTTTCCTCCGTTGTCAATTCCCGGTTCTCGTATCCGGCTACGCTCGTACGGGCAGAGCAGTGACCAACCAGAACGGCGATATTGCAGGGATTCTTCCGGTCTATGGCCTCGAAGAAAGACTTGACCGTAGGATAAACTCCCGTCTTGTCGTCCCCGCGGTAGCCGAAAAGCCCGCCGCCTATCTTGTCGAGGTTGGGGGTGTCCGGTTCGAAGCCGACGGCAGACAGGCCGCAGTTTCCTGTTACAAAGGACGTTATGCCCTGCCTGATAAACGGCTCCATATATTTGAGCGGCTCTTTTTTGATACAGAACCAGTCGTTATGTGAATGCGCGTCAAAAAAGCCGGAAGATACACTCAGGCCTCCCAAATCAATGACCTCGTCCGCCTTTTCGTCCAGATTCGCTCCAACTTCCGTTATCTTCTCGTTTTCAATCAGGATATCGCCTAAAAAAACATCTTTTCCGCTGCCGTCGTAAATTTTGCCGTTTTTCAGAAGGGTTCGCACAATGATAATAATCAGTTAATATTCAATTTTACAAATATAAGTGTATTTTTGCTGAAAAGAACCAGAGACTGATTAGTTATATGGCAATTGAATTCGGACCTTTGAAGCGCAGCGAGATCCGGCAGGCGGCGGAACTTGCGACCCGTGCATTTGATGATTATGAGTATTTCACCAACTGGTTCCCGGATAAAGATGAAAGGAACAGGGTGCAGTATGCCATTATTTATCACGAGTACAAAGCAAACTTCAGCAGGGTGCATCATCTGGCTGCAAGGCTAGACGGTATGATTGTCGCCACGGCTCAGCTGAATGCGCCGGACTATAAACGTGCGCCTGACCTGTTGTACGTGCTTCATGGCTGGCTGAGTATCTATAAGGCCGGCGACAAGAAGCGGATTGACGACTGGTTGGCGATGGATGCTGCTGCAAGTGCGCCATGCCATGAGTACCAGAAGACCGGCCCGGATATCTGGTACGCCAGTTCGTTGACAGTTGATCCGTCTGCCCAGGGCTCTGGCATCGGCTCTAAATTCATCGAATTCTGGGAAAAGTATATCCGCGAACGCGGCGGCAAGCAGCTGGTCTTTTTCACCAATTCACAAAAAAATCTGGATTACTACATCAAACGAGGTCTCGAGGTCTTTGATGAGCGCGAATTCGAATACAACGGCAAGAAGATGGGTAGCTGGAGTTTGAGGAAAATGCTGTAGGTGGGAATGGTGGCGGGTTGATACTCACTAGGCTTGCTTTTTGCATCCACTTTGGCTTTTATGATTCATTGAGTGCATGAAGATTCATAAGAAAGCTTTCGACGAACTTACCCTGGGCGAGTTGTTCGAAATAGTCAGGGCGCGATTCGACGTGTTCGTCGGAGAGCAGCATATCCTTGAACCAGAATACGACGATATTGACTATAAGAGTATACATGTCTTTATCTTGGACGCCGACAAGGTTATTGCCTACGCAAGGTTGTTTCAGGAAGGCGCCCCCGGCGAGTGGCATTTAGGCCGGATGCTGACAACCAGCAGGAAGCAGGGGCTCGGTACTGCAATTATCGAATCTGCAAAAGAATATGTCAGGAGCCAAGGCGGAGAACGGATTCTGTTACATTCACAACTGCACGCACAAGGCTTTTATGAACGCAATGGATTTAAGGTCTGTTCGGATGTTTTCGAGGAGGCCGGAATACCGCACGTGCAAATGATCTATGAAATCTAAATTAGGCATTGCATTCAGCGGCGTCACGTACGGCAACTCCAGCCGGGAGGGTAATTTAACGAAGTTCGTTCTCGATCAACGGTAGAATCTGATCATCGGCGGGAAGCCAACTGACGGAGCGGAGCGTGGCGGCGGTGAGCCAGCGGGCTGCTTCGTGCTCGTTCAAGTGCAGAGCCTCGCTCTTTAGGGAGCAGAAGTAGCAGTGCATCGTGAGGTGGAAATCTGGATAATCCCAATCCACAGTGCACAAAAACTTGTCTACACTGATCTCTGTATCAAGTTCTTCACGAATCTCGCGGACCAGCGCTTCCTCGGGTGTCTCGCCAGGTTCCATTTTCCCGCCGGGGAATTCCCACCAGTCCTTGAATTCACCATACCCGCGCTGGGTGGCAAATATTTTGTCTCGCTTCCGGATAATCGCTGCTACGACTTCTATCTGTTTCATATACAAATATAACGATTCCTACTATATGCCACAATAGTTTTAATTTGTTCTTAAAATGGGCAAGGTGCCGTTTTGTGTGGGGGACCTTGCCCGCTAATATGCTTTTGGAGGGGCTGTAGCTATGAATAATGGGCAAGGTCTGCTGATTAAAACTGGACCTTGCCCACATGAAGGCCCGAAGAATCTTCTTTTTGAGCCGACTGACGTGATGGAGGTTGATGTTGTTTAAATTGAATATAATGTGTATCTTTAACCATATGAAACAGATTCTGGGTTACCTTTTTGGTTTTATAATCTTAGGAGAGAACAACGGTATGCTTATTGTGACTGCCTCCGGTACTGCAGTCAAACTTGCATGAATGAAAGTATTATTCGTCTGTCACGGTAATATCTGCCGAAGTGCGATGGCAGAGTTCATCCTGAAGGCTCTGGTAAAGGCCAAAGGTCTTGAAAGCCAATACCATATCGAGTCTGCGGCGGTTTCTGCGGAGGAGATAGGAAGCCCTATTTACCCGCCGGCGAAGCGCTGCCTGAACCAGCACGGAGTGTGGTTTGACCAGGGCAAGCGTGCACGGCAGGTAACGCGTGCGGACTACGGCCGCTTCGACCGTATCATATGTATGGACGCCTCGAACTTGCGGCTGATCAAACGTATCATTCCGGAAGATCCGGAGGGAAAGATCCACCTGATGATGTCCTATGCCGGCATCAGCCGCGATGTGGCGGATCCGTGGTATACCGGAGATTTCGAAACGACCTTCCAGGACTTGCTGGTGGGGTGCGAGGCAATGTTGAATCTAAATCTTAAGATATTATTAAAAGTAAAATCTTTAGATTAAAAGTATACATCAAATATAATAATCTTCGGCAAGAAAGACTCCTGAAGCTAAATGTCTAGATCTTCAGCTGCTCGAGGATATCGTCCAGCATACGAAACCGGCGCCTGGCGATATCGTTCACCGGCTGGGCATCCTTCTCCCACAGTACCTCCAGACCGTCGTACTGAGGGGTGAATCCGCTACGATGCAAATGTCGCGGCAAAAATTCTATATCGCAGCGATATTTAAAAAATCTCAGTCTGTAGTGATGCTCTCGATTCTCAGGCGCAGCGTTCCGGAGGGAACCTGGGCCTCGGCTGTTTCACCGACCTTCTTGCCCATCAGGGCGGCACCTATCGGTGATTTAAGCGAAATCTTACCGGCCTCCAGGTCCATCTCGTGGGGGCTTACTATCTCATAGGTCATCCGGGTGTTTGTGGTGAGGTTGGTGAATTCCACTCGGCTCAGAAGGCTTACGCTGTCTTTGGGGAGGGCTCCCGGATCAATCACGCGGGAATGTTCCAGGATCTTCTGCAGAAATTTGATACGGCTGATGGTCTTGCCCTGAATGCGCCGTGCCTCCCGGTATCCCGCATTATCGCTTCGGTCCCCCTGTGCACTCATCTCCGCAAGGTCTTCCGACACCTTGGGGTAGACTTCCTCGATGAGGTGCTTCAATTCGGCGGCAAGTTCGTCGTATCGTTGCTTGGACAGGTATTCCATAACGATGATTTCAGTTTTACAAATATAATTCATTTTTTGTCTATTCATTACTACCTTTGCACAAATGAGAAGGTACTCGGTTGTCATTTTCGACTTCGACGGAACCCTGGCAGACACCAGGGAACTCATCGTGTGCACCAACCAGGAGGCGCAGCGCCTTATGGGCTACCCAATAAAGGACGAGGCGGGTATCCTGGCTACGATTGGCCTCCCTATGCGTGAGTGCATCCTGGCTATGTATCCTGACCTGCCGCACGAGCTGCTGCCCACGTGGATAAAGACCTACCGGGCGGTATTCGACGACCTGAAGGGGCAGATAGTCCCGCAGCTGTTCCCGAAGGTCAGGGAAACATTGGCGGCGCTTGCCGACAGGGGATACCGTCTCACCGTGGCCTCGTCCCGCGGAACCCCGTCGCTTACCGATTTCTTGCGGGAAATGGACATCGCCCCCTATATCTCGTACGTTCTTGGGGCTGACGACGTAAAGCTTGCGAAGCCCCATCCGGAGCCGGTGCTGAAGACGCTCGACGCGATGTGCTGCGAAGCGTCGGATGCCCTGGTGGTCGGAGACATGCCGGTAGATATCCAGATGGGCCTGGGCGCCGGAGTCCGGACCTGCGGGGTCACTTACGGCAACTCCAACCGGGAGGCTCTCCTGGCCGCCGGGGCGCATTACATCATTTCCGACTTCGGTGAGCTTCTAACGATAATCTGACAAATACATACTATGGGACTGTTTTTATCCAAAGCTGCAAAAGCGACCGTAGGCAAAAGCAAAGTGGCTACCAGCTACTTTCTTACAGGCGCCTGCCTTTTTCTGATCGCATGCAATGTGGGCGTTTTCATATTCCTGCCGCATCTGCTGATGCCCCTTGCCATTATCGTATCCAACGCCATTACGGTTGTGCTGATGCTGTTCGCACTGCGTCCGATCAACCGCCTCATGGAGCGTGAGTTCTCAAAGAAGGCAGAAGAACTCATCGAACAGCAGCGGGAGGAAAATGAACTTAGGGAGCGCGTCGTTGAGTTGGAGTCGGTCAACAAGGAGCTGGAGAGCAAGATAGATTCCTGGGCGCAGACCGCAGGTGTTCCGGCGGATGTAAACCTCAGCTTCAAGGTGGAGACAATGACCTACGACAAGTCCGGTTATATCGTTAAAGAGGAGCCGCTGGAGCGCTTCCTGGAAGATCCTGCCTATGGCCTTTCAAACAAGAACGGCCTCATGGAACGCCTTGGGAAGTGGCTTGACAACGTGTCACATCCGGGGGAGAGGAAGGTCCTGTACATAGGAAAGTACTACATAAAGGCTTCCATAGGAATAGACTTCACCCGCATCAAGTTCTCTGTGAAGGATGGCATCCTGACGCTTTTCGGCGTGCGCTTTACCAAGCTTAATGACCTGGCCATAGTCAGGGACGGGGATGAAGTGAACCACTGCTGGCTGCTGAACGAAGGCGCCGACGGAACCACCATCAACCGTAACGAAATCTACCGCGAGTTCACCGAGGTGTATGCCGAATATCGCGAGAAGGAGGCTCACGAGGTGTTGGAGCAAGAAATCGAGGGCCTTTGCGACCGCTATACCTCCGTTTTCCGCACCAACCTTTCCGGCCGTTTCCCTGGCATAGCATTCTGCGACCATATAGAGGACTCCCCGGTCACATGGTACTCCTTAAAGGAGCATATGCAGGACCAGCGGGTGTTCCCGATAGCCTCCAATATGCTCCTTATGGCCGATGTTATGAGCGGAACCCTACCCGAAATACTGCAGCGTCCGTAGCATTTCGAAGATAAGGTCCAGATACTTGCTGGAGGTATGGTCCCAGCGGAAGCCCAGACGGTGCAGCACCTGCATGGTGAACACCGTGGAGGCGAGGGTTTCCACACCCTCCTGCTCGGAAGCCGACTGCTGGTACGCCACCAGAGGTGCCATGATGCGGGCCTTCGCCGGGTCGGCGTTGGCTTCTTCCGCCCGGCGGGCAAATTCGCCTGACTCTACGTATTGGAGCGGTTTACCGTCAATCATTTCGAGGCGGGTAAATATATCGTCCATGGGGATGATATGGTTGTTGGAGACGTTGAACACGCAGTTCTCCAGCGGCGTGCGCGCGAGCATCACCATGGCTTTGGCGGCCTGGTCGATAGGCGTGAACTCCATCTGCCCCTCCAGCATCTGATACGGGCACGCGCCCAGCATTTTGAATGCCTTGAGCCGTCCCATGGAAGCATTGGCATTCATATTCATCTGGAACTCGCCGTCCCGGGCGCGTGGCGACAGGTTGCCGGCACGCATGATCTTGGCCTTGAGCTTCCCGCCGGCCATATGCTCCAGGATATGCCTCTCTGCCAGGAACTTGGAGTGGACGTACTGGTTGTCTGTAAGCTGGCCGAAGAACAGCATTTGTTCGGTAATGGTGTCGGGTGTATTACCGGGCGTGAGGCCACCCACGCTCTCAGTAGATACCTGTACCATGTATGCGCCCTGCTTTTCGCAGAAGGCCACAAGATTCTTGACTCCGCCGTAGTTGATGTCCTCGATGTCCGTTCCTTTGGAGAAGTGCTTCACATTGGCGGCGCAGTTGAACACCATATCTATATCCGTGAGCGGCTCCAGAGAGGCCGGCTGGGTAATGTCTCCCGATACCGGACGGATACGCGTCCCGAAGAGGCTGCGGTAGTCCTTGTCGAAGTAATAGACCAGCATCTCCTTGAGGCGGCGCTCCGGAGTAAGCGAGCCCTTGCCGCGCAGCAGGCACCAGATGGTGGTGTCGGGGCCGGTGGCATCCAGCAGCTCCTTCAGCACGTGGACGCCAAGGAAGCCGGTTGCTCCGGTAACGAGTATGTTACGGCCGAGTTCCATGGGCTTCCCGGCCAGGAAAGACTCCAGATTGTTTTTCTTCAGCAGTGCATCGATGGCCGAATAGTCGTATTCCGTAATGTTGCGGTCCTGCTCCTGCACGGCCTGGTCTCCCTTAAGGAAAGCAGCCAGGGCTCGGGCGGAAGGGTGGGAGAATACATCCGAATAGGCAAAATGCAGATCCTGCTTTTCGGCATTCACCATCACGTTGGTAACCATTAGGGAGGACCCGCCCAGATCGAAGAAGGAATCCGTGGCGCCGACGCGCTCGACTCCCAGAACCTCGGCGAATATGCCGCAGATGGCCTTCTCGGTCTCTCCGACTGGTGCCACATAGTCTTCGAGTGCTGACGGAGTGGCCTCCGGCAGGGCCTTCCGGTCCACTTTCTGGTTTACGTTGAGCGGAATCTTGTCCAGCTGCATCCAGGCGGCGGGGACCATGTACGGCGGCTTGCGTTCGCGTATGAAATCTGCGGCGGCTTTAGTGTCGAAGGTCCCTTCGGCTACCACGTAAGCGGCCAGGAATTTGCCGCCGGAAGGGGCGTCGAAAGCCTGCACCGTCACGTCCTTCACTCCGGGGATGTCCTGAATCACCGCCTCTACTTCCTTGAGCTCGATACGGAAGCCGCGGATCTTGACCTGACGGTCCTTGCGGCCAACGAACTCGACGTTCCCGTCGGGCCGGTAGCGGACGATGTCGCCCGAACGGTACAGCCGTACGCCGGGCAGGAAGGGGTTGTCGATAAAGCACTCGGCCGTCTTCCCGGGGTTGTTCAGGTAACCGCGGCCGACTCCTGTGCCGCCGATCAGCAGTTCGCCGGCCGCCCCTATGGGCAGACGCCGCATCTGGCGGTCGACTACGTACAGCTGCACGTTGCTCAGAGGATGTCCGATAGGAATGTTCTCCTCCCGCTCCAGCACGTGGAAGACGGTAGAGAAGATGGTGCACTCCGTGGGACCGTACCCGTTGTAGAAGGCATACGAAGGCGGCGGCATGGAAATGAGCTTTTCGCCGCCCACCGACAGGTGCTGCAGGGAAGGATTGTCGGGGAAGTTACGGGCATACATAACGCCCACCTGGGTGGTCATGAAGCTGTGCGTGACCTTATTCTCCGTGATGAAGCGGTCCAGGGCGCCCAGGTCGTGCCTTACGTCTTCCGGAATGATGCAGACGCAGGCGCCGCTCGTAAGGGCGGGATACTGGTCCATCATGTTGGCGTCGAAGCCGTAGCTTGCGAATGCCGCCACGCGGTCTCCGGGCTTAAGGTGATAGTACTCCCTGTACCAGGCGCAGAAGTTTACCAGATTGCGCTGCTCCAGCATGCAGCCCTTGGGCGTTCCCGTAGAGCCGGAGGTGTACAGCAGTATGTACAGGCTTTCCGGCTTGGGCCCGACGGATGTGCAGGGGGTGTTGGGCAGGTTCTCCAACTCAGCCGTCGTAAGAACCGGCCCCTTGTATTCTCCTACCAGCGGAACGAGTTCTTCATCGGCAATGAGGAGCCTGGCGCAGGCATCCTTTATCATGAAGTTCAGGCGCTCCGGCGGATAGGAAGGATCCAGCGGCTGATAAGCGCAGCCCGCTTTCATAGCTGCCAGGGAGGCCTTGGTCATCCATGCGTTGCGGTTTATCAGGACGCTGACCACTTCCTCCTCCTTGAGGCCGTAGCTGAGAATCCTGGCGGCCAGGGCGTCGGTAATACGGTCCAGCTCTTGATAACTGATGGTCTTTCCGTCGAACAGCACGGCCGGAGCGTCCGGCGTGGCCTTGGCCTGCTTGCGGAACAGGCTTACAACGGTTTCGCTCAGGTCTACGTCCTGGGTATAATGGTTGAAGCCGTCAAGCTGCTGCAGGCGCTCTCCGTCCACGTACGGTATCTCCGTAAGCGGACTGTCCTTCAGCAGGCCTCTTACGACGCATTCCAAGGCGTCTCCGAAGGCCTGAACCAGCGGTTCGCTGTAGAGGCTGTCGTCATAGGCCAGCGCGATTTCCGGGGCATCCTCCGTTCCCTCGATGAAGATGCTCAGGGGGAACTTGGGCGTATCCTGCGTAATGAGCTCGTCCTCCAGCGGTTTTCCATGAATCGTATACTTCTCTACGAGTCCTACCTGGTAGGCCATCATCACTGCGGGATGGAAGTCATAGGCCGACGCCACGCGGGCGAAAGGATAATTCTGATAGGAGAGGGTAGTGGCGAAGTTGCGGTCGGTCTCCTTCAGGAAGTCATCTGCCTTCTGTTCTCCCACCTCGGCGGAAAGGGCCATGGTGTTCACGAACATGCCGAAGGTGTCCGACGCCCGCATATCGCCGCGCCCGTTGGCCACGGTGCACATGTACACTTTCTTCTGGCCGCTGAAAGCGCTCACCGTCACGAAGGCGGCGCCCAGGAAGTAGCTGGCCGGAGAAATACCCAGTGCATGGCAGCGCTCCAGGATGTCGGCTCCCACTTTTTTGCGTATCCACACCTCGTGACCCACCTCGTCTTCCTGCGGCTTTTTGTCGGGTATCAGGCCGGTTTCCTCTTCCTTTCCGGCCATCTGGGCGGCGAAGAAGGCATCGGCCTCCTGAAATTCCGCGCTGTCCTGATACGCCTTCTGGTCCTTAGCGTACTGGAAATAAGTGTAGTTCTCCTTCTCGGGCGCCTTTCCTTCCAGGGCGGCCGCCAGTTCCGAGAGGAATACGTCATAGGAGCGGCCATCGAAGACAAGGTGATGGAAGTCGGCCATCAGGCGCAGTTTGCCTGGCGTTTGCACAATCTGAAGCCGATAAAGCGGGCCGGACAGCTCGTAGGGCTGCATGAAGGCTTCTTTCAGCTGAAGGAAAGCTTCCTCGCTCTTGAGCCGGACGTATGGTATTTCCGGATCCGGGCGGGCCGGGACCAGATAGACTTTGCCGTCCCGCTGCTCCAGCCGTCCGGTGACGGCAGGGTGGGCTTCCAGTATGGAAAGAAGGGCTTTTTTCAGCGCATCCACTTCCGTCCCATCCAGGAAAGTGAGAATACACGGCAGATTGTAGGCCGTGGAAGCGGGATTCTTGACGCAGTCCAGATACAGGCCCGTTTGCTGGAATGTGAGTTCCTGGGGCTGGTCTTCGCCCGATCCTTCGCTATGCTCAGGATGACAGGAACCGTCCATCAGCTTCTTCAGGATGTCATTCTCTATGCTTTGCAGGCTGGCCGTCTTGGCAAAGCTGTCCATGTCGGGTTCCAGGCCGTAGCGCTTGTATAGCTCCGTGGCCAGCCGGAGGGCGCTAAGCGACGACAGGCCGCTGTAGTAAAGAGGATCCGTAAGGCCGAATCCGCCAATGCCCACACTTTCCTTGATAAGCTTGCTCAGCTCCTCTTCCAGCACATTAAGCGGGGCCACGTGGGCTTCTGCCTTGCGCTCCTGCGGCTCAGGCTTCGGCAGCGCCTTCACGTCCACTTTCTGGTTGACGTTCAAGGGAATGGCATCTATCTGCATGGTGACGGCGGGTACCATGTACGGTGGCTTCTTGTCGGCGATGAACTGGTCCAGTTCCTGGACGTTCACCTCCTTGTCGCTTACCACGTACGCGGCCAGGAACTTGCCGGCGCCGGCACCGGGTTCGTCGAAAGCCTGCACCGTAACGTCCTTGATGCCGGGGAATTCCCGGATGACGGCCTCCACTTCCTTCAGTTCGATGCGGAAGCCGCGTATCTTCACCTGGCCGTCCTTGCGGCCCACGAATTCTATCTTGCCGTCGGCCCGCTGGCGGACGATGTCGCCGGTGCGGTATACGCGGGAGTAGGCGGGGTCTTTGTCGAAGGGGTTGGTAAGGAAGGCCTCGGCGGTTTTGTCGGGCCGGTTGAGGTAGCCGTCTCCCACCTGCTCGCCCACAATCCACAGTTCGCCGTTCTCTCCCTGCGCCACCTGTTTGCCATCCTTATCTACGATATAGGTGTGGACGCCGGGGAGCGGAACGCCGATGGGGATGTTCTCTTCCTGCACTTTCACCTCCTCGCTCACCACGTAGCAGCAGCATTCCGTGGGGCCGTAGCAGTTGAACAGCCGGTAGTGGGGAAGCGGGAAAGAGGACATCTTCTCGCCGCCGGTGTACATTACCTGGAGCCCCCTGCAGTCGGGATAATTTATGGCGAACTGGGTAGCCACCTGGGTGGTCATGAAGCAGTGAGTAAGGCTGTTCTCTTCAAAGAATTTATGCAGCGCAGGGAGGTCCAGGCGCATCTTTTCCGGGATGATATACAGCGTGGCGCCAGACACCAGAGCGCCGTAAAGGTCTCCCACGAAAGCGTCAAATCCAAAACTGGCATAGGCCGACATCCTGGAGTCTTCCCGGATGCACACGTTCTCCGCGTGGCGATGGGCAAACAGCGACACGTTGCGGTGGGAAAGCATGCAGCCCTTGGGCGTGCCGGTAGTGCCGCTGGTGTACAGCAGCACAAAGAGGTCATCGGCCGAAGGCTGGCCGGTGGGCTTTCCCGGATGCAGCTTGCGGATATCGGCGGTTTTGAGCACCGGCCCGTCATAATCCTTCAGTATGGAGATTAAATTCTCGTCGGCCACCAGCATCTTGGCGCCTGCGTCCTTCATCATGAATTCCAGACGCTCCGGCGGGTAGGAAGGATCCAGCGGAAGATAGGCGCAGCCGGCCTTGAGCGCACCCAGCGGGGCAATCATCATATATTCATTGCGGCCCAGCATAATGCCCACAACGCTTTTTGCGGGCACCTGAGACTGGATATAAGCAGCGAGGTTGTCCGACAATTGATCTACTTCTGCATAGCTTAGACGGATGTTTTCAAAAACGATGGCGGTGTGGTCTGGGTGTCTGTTCATCTGGCTGCCAAAGGCTTCCAGAATTGTGGTGCAAGGTTTCATTGTTTTAGCGTTTGATAATTACAAATATAGTTTTTTTATCTGAAAAATGATATCTTTACAAACTGATAGCGCTTTTTATCCATGAGTCCGTCACGAAAGAGCTGGTTGGCCAGCGTTGGAATAGTAGCAATCGCCGCCGTGATGGTGGAGGTAATTTCAATAGTCCAGTATGAGCGCTTGCGGAGGATGATGGCTGAGGACATGACCGTACGCAGCCATATAGTGCTTGGCGCCATGGCCAGCGACATCCAGCACACGCTTGAACTGACCGAAACGACCATGAAGGAGAATCTCTGGAACGTTAGTCAAAGCGTTTCACATCCCGATTCCGTCTTCCCGGCAATGAAGCGCCTGATAGACGACAATCCCCATGTGGTTGGAGGCTGCCTGGCTTTCGTGCCGTATTATTATCCCTCTAAGGGCCGTCTTTTCGAGCCGTATGCCTGCAAGGAGAAAGACGGCGCCATAGTGATCAGCCAGATTGCCGGCCCCGGCCATGATTATACTGAAAACGAAGAGTTTATACGGACTCTCGAAGCCAAGGCCCCAAGCTGGAGCGACCCTTATTATTATGGGCCGGATTCATTGAGTTTCGCCACATATTCCTGCCCGGTTTGGGACAATAAAGGCCGTCTGGCTGGAGTGTGCGGTCTGGATATAGACCTTTCCTGGCTTGGCGACACTCTGAATGTCAACCAGAGGTTCCCCTCGTCCTTCAGGATTCTGCTGACGGAAAACGGCCAGCTGGTTGCCGGCCCCCCTGAGAGCCGGACGCCGCCCGAAGTAGTGCAGCAGGCTGTGGATATATTGAACGGAGTGCTTCCCGCATCTGCCAATCCCTCCATCGCCATAAAGACCACTGCGCTCAAAAATGATCCCAACTGGAGGCTGGCGCAGGTATTCTACAAAAAAGAAATCTATGCCCGCATGCAGCGTATGCGCCGGCAGCAGATGATGCTCATTCTGCTTGGCCTGGCCATCCTTGCCTTTATGATAGGCCGATACTCGCGCAATGAGAGTAAGCTTCGCAAGGTGTCCGAGGAACAGGCTCGTGTTGATGAAGAACTGGAAGTTGCCAAACATATTCAGAAGGAGATGATTCCCCGGACGTTCCCGCCTTTCGTTTATGGTTCCCTGGAGCCGGCCCGCGAGGTGGGAGGAGACCTTTTCGATTTTTACATCCGGGACGGAAAACTGTTTTTCTGCATAGGCGATGTAAGTGGCAAGGGCGTGCCTTCGGCCATGCTGATGTCGGTGAATCACTCACTGTTCAGGGTGCTTTCGCAGAAGTCAGAAAGCCCTTCCGCGATTCTCAAGGCTTTGAACCAGGAACTCTGCCGCGGAAACGACAGCAATATGTTTGTCACCTTCTTTGCGGGGTGCCTGGATTTGTATACGGGCAAACTGCATTATGCCAACGCAGGACACGACAGACCGTATCTGCTGACGGATTCAGTCGAGATGCTTCTTGCGAAATCCAATCTCCCGCTGGGAGTATTTCCCGATACGGAATTCGGAGATCAGGAGATTGTCCTTTCTTCCGGTACTATGCTGTTCCTTTACACGGACGGCCTCACGGAAGCCAAAAACAGCAACCGTGAAGCCTTTGGCAGGTCGCGTGTTCACGAAGCCCTGACCGCATGCCTGGCGGACGGTAATATGACGCCGGAAAGCCTGGTTCATGCCGTCAGCGGAGAGGCGCACCGATTTGCCGGGGAAGCACCACAAAGCGACGACCTGACCATGCTGCTCATCAGGTTTATGCCCGGTGAGCTATTGAAAGATCAGATAACCCTTGTCAACGACAGGGAAGAGGTGGAAAAGCTGGGAGCTTTTGTCAAGGACTTCTGCTTAAAACTGGAGATAGACCGCAAAACTGCCTCTCACTTGCGTCTGGCATTGGAGGAAGCCGTAGTCAACGTGATCAATTACGCGTATCCCAAAGGAGAAAAGGGCAGCATTGACATATATGCCGACAGCAACCGGAAAGAGGTGCGCTTTACCATCGTGGACTCCGGTTCGCCCTTCGATCCGACTGCCGCCATTTCGGCCGACACTACGCTGGACGCCCAGAACAGACCGATCGGGGGACTGGGCATTTTGCTTACCCGCAAGCTCACGGACTCCGTTTCATATTGCCGGAAAGGCGATAAGAATGTATTAACTTTAACCAAATCGATACAATGACCACAACCGTTCAAGAAACCGCCGAAAGATTCGTAGCCGTCCTTTCCGGCGAACTGGATACCGCTGCCGCCGAAGAGACAGGACAGGCCCTTCAGCCTCTCCTCGACAGTAAGGGAAAAGAAATTGTCCTTGATTGCACCGACCTGGAGTATATCTCCTCCAGCGGCCTGCGTGTCTTGCTTGGCATCCTTAAGCAGGCTAAGTCCGTCGGCTCCCGAGTAGTGCTCAAAAACGTGAATGAAGTAATCCGCGACGTCCTGGAAATCTCCGGCTTCATCTCAATCTTCGAGATGGAGTAGAGAGGATTTCCATCGAAGCGTTACTTGAATAAGGAGTCATAATATTCTTTACTCTTCGGCTGCAGTTTTTCGTACTGTTTGTCCACCCAGCGAATGTCGCAATGCTTCATGAAGCTGCACAAACTTGAGTCGGCGGGAATAATAAACCGGAGGTCGTAACGGGCATCATCCTTTGTCAGGGTTGTCCTGAACTCGATAATACATCGTCCGTCATCCGTTACCACGAATTCCGGGGCGTGAAGCCGTTGGCTGTCTGCCCGGCAAACAGGCTTGTAACCGCTCCTTCCGGCGAGAGAGTTGTAAGCTTTGTAAGCTTCCCGCCACTCATATGACATCAGGGGCATCTCTACATCGAACTGGCGGGTATAATTCCGTACTTTGTTCCTGCGGGCGACAATTGTCCATTCGTTATACTTGGACCGAATTATACGGAGTGCTTCGTACATGAGCTCGCACTCGCGGCGGGTCATAACCAGATGGACCGAGTCTTCAATGTGCTCGAAGTTGCATACGCCAAGGTGGTACTCGAGAGACCCGTCGGGCTGCTCCACCACATACAGGTCCTCATCGAGCACCGCGTCATACGGCTTGATGATGTAGGTGCGCGGCTGAGCCGTTGCGAGGCAGCCAAGCAAGAGCGCGTAGATTATCAGGAAGGCCTTTTTCATACCGGCGATAGTCTAGTCGTCAAGGTAGCCGTCGCTTTCCGCGTCAAGGACTTCGTCCCAATGGAAGTTGTCCGTCGGGTCGGCATCCGGGTCTTCGTTATGGAAGATCTGGATGTATTCCGACGTGCTGCGGGCCTCGTCGTTTTTGTCGAATTCTCCGTGACGGCCGTAGTAATCTTTAGTCATGTCGGTGTCGAAGCCGCCATCCTCGTCTTCCTCGTCATCTTCTTCGTCAGATGAACTGTCGGAATAATACGAGTCGTCATAATGCCTTCCGGAGTAGCCGGACTGCTTCTTTTTATTATCTCCGCTAGAGAATAACCAGTGCCAGTAGCATAAGAACAATATGGTCGCTAAGAAGTATAAAGACACAAAAACCGCATACAGCATAACATTCTTCAATTTTGATTAACGATGCAAAGTTACTTATGGAAAGTGACAACTTTTGACACACCGAATAATTATTCAAAACCGGAAGATTCTTCTACATTAATGGATTTCTTTACCAAACGGGAAAACGGTGGCGATGGCCATCTTGAAATGCTGCAGGCCCCAGGGAATTCCCACAATGGTGGCGCAGAAGAGTAGGCCGAAGGCGAAGTGCAGGATGGCAATCTCCCACCAGCCGCAGAGAATCCAGATGAGGTTCATTACTACCGACACACAACCAGGCTCATTGGGGCCGTTCACCAATTCATGGCCGAATGGCCAAAGCGCATAGGTGCCCAGCTTGAATAACTGTACACCGAATGGTATGCCGATGAGCGTGATACACATCAGCAGGCCTACGATATAGTAGATGATGGCGATGATGAGGCCGCCAAACAAAAGCCAGAGGATATTGCCGAGGAATTTCATGTCTTATTTGCAAATCATTTCCATGGATGTGTATTGCGGAACCATTCCCAGAGACTCATAGAAGGCCCTGGCTCCATGGTTGCATTCCCATACATGCAGTGTAATATTGTAGCAGCCATTTTCTTTAGCGAACTCCTTTACATGATTAAACAGAGCCCGGCCTATATGCTGTCCGCGTGCCGCCTCGTTCACGCATAGGTCGTCTATGTACAGCGTAGTAAGTTGCTGGAGACTTCCGCTGCAGGAATGCTGGAGGACACAGAAACAGTAACCCAGGACGGTGCCGTCTTCTTCGTACACGAATACCGGTGTCTCCGGATTTGCAAAAATAGCCAGAAGTTCCTCGTTTGTGTATTTCTTGCCCACTGCCCTGAACAGGTCCGGGCGGCCGTCGTGGTGGATTTTCAGCACTTGCCGAAGCAGCCGGTTTACGGCTTCCAGGTCATCCGGAACCGCTCGCCGTATATTTCCTGCACCGGTAATGGCGGTCTTATTCATATCTGCATATAGTTCAAACAAAGATAATCACATTGATTTGGAAATCAAAACCGGAAGCGGCGTATAATGGGCATTTTCGGTAAGAGATATTCAGCTTTTAATAATATCTTTGCAATATGCGTAGATTCTTTCACTTTATATCCAATCTACTGCCGGTGGTTGAATTGAGAATTTGTTACTTTTTGAACTTTTTCTGGATAAAGGATCCCTTTTCTACCAGCCAGGCCTTCAATAGCGAACCCTCTTCGATTACGACGTCCTCCGACAGACCTATAACAAAGCGGCCTATGCCTTCCATGGAGTTCACGTCGCCTTCCCAGTACCAGTTGCGCTTGTTCTGATAAACCTCAGTTCCCGTTACAGGAAATTCTTCTGTAAGCAGGTTCTTCGCGCGCAGGGAAAGCCGCAGCCTGACGTGCTCAACCGGGCTCCCGCTCATGCGGAAAGAGTCGATTATCTTTTCCTCGTGACGGTCTTCGAACTCCCATCCTTCCAGCATTTTGACCGCTCCTACGCGTGAAATCTTGAAAACTTTGTTGATTCCGGCGGCAGTGTCGTATGCGATTATATCTACGAAACCTTTAGTGAACTTGTATGGCTCCACGATGTAATCTTTGGTTTCTCCGGAATGGGCGGAGGCGTAGCCTTTCAGGATTGCCTGGCGCTTGCCTCGCACTGCATTCGCCAGAGATTCTACGATTTCGGATTTGTCTTTCACCTCAATGAAATCGCTGATGGAGGTGGAATCGTAAACGGCAGCAAGTTTCTGCTTCAGGCCGGCCTTGAGGGCATTTGCCGCGTCCAGGTTCTCGATGAGGTGGCTGACTACGATGGCTTCTTCCTCGGAGAAGTATACCAACTGGGACAGGTCGGCCAGTTCCTTGTTGTAGGTGGTCATTTTGTAGCTGCCGTCGCTCAGGCGCTGGACTACAAAGCCGGCGTTCTTGAAAGTGTCTATGTAGCGGAAGAGGGAACGGCGGGAAAGTTCCAACTTGCCGGCCATCTCGTCCAGGGTGTAGTTTATGTTGCCGGAAAGCATCTGCATCAGGCGCAGCATGCGTTCTATTTTGGGTTGGTCCATAATGCCGTAAAGATACGCAAATTCCGCAAAAGGTGACTGAAATACAGGTCGATTTCAGCGGTACGCTGGATGTTTACGAGTTTGCATCCGCCGGTACGCCAGACGTATATTCTGAATCTACTTACGACTTTACCGACGCCGGTAATCCTCTGGCCGAATGCAGCAGCACCCTGGGCTGGCTGGTCCATAACGATGCCGTGGGCCATGTCAATCTTGCGCTTGTGCATATCGCCCTGCATTGGATAACTCCTATATTCTCCAAATGTATCTATTCTACTTTAGGAACCAATTCCGGGCGGATACGATTAGGATGTCCTTGCCTTTGTAGTTAACCTGCTCGTCTGTATCCCAGGTGACAAGAATCAGTTTATTGCATTTCAACTCATCCGAAGCGATGACAAGAGGGTCTAGCTCCCGTTTGCGGGTTTGGGCCTTTGAGATTTCGTAAGAAACCTGTATCAGCGAATCAAGCTTCGCTCCCTTTTTAGTTACGAAGTCAACCTCTTTTCCGTTTGCTGTGTGATAGTAGAATAGTTCGTTCTTCTTGATGTCAAAACCACGCCTTAGGAGTTCCATGAACACCATATTTTCAAGCTGCCGGCCACTGTTCGCAGAGAGCTCCAATGAGCGGGCAAGAACAAATCCAGTATCAACCACGTACACTTTTCGGTCGGCTTTTTTCATTTCCTTCAGTTTTCTGTTAAACCTGGGAAGGAAGTAGAAGAGATAAGGCTCTTCAAGATACTTGCAGAATTTTTTTACGGTTGTAACGCTCCCAAGGCCCATATCCTCTGCAATACCTGTAAAACTGAGCGGGTTGCTGTAGTTGGTGATGAGATAATCGGCAAGGTCATAGAGCTCTGCGGTCTTGCGGATTTTATGACGCTTCGCCACATCCTTGAGTATGATGGAGTCGAAAAGGGATCCCATGTAAGTTTGCTCTATCTCTCTTGTCTTGACGATTTCCGGATATCCGCCATTCTTCAGATAATCTTCCATCGCATTTGAAAGCGCTGCTTCCTCTGATGGCAGAAGTGGCTGCATGTTCACCCGTGTATACTGAAGCGTCTCCTTCATAGAAAAGGGGAGCATCAGAGTTTCGATATATCGTCCCGTAAGCAGGGTGGCCATCTCGCTTGAGAGGAGATTAGCATTTGAACCGGTTATCAGGAGATTGACGCCCCTTCGATATAGAGTGGTCACCCAGGTGTCCCAGCCATCGAGATTTTGGATTTCGTCAAGAAGAAGGAACTCATAACCGGGATATACTTCTGCAAGGGCCTTCATCACGGAGTTCTCTTCAAAGCGGGATAGCAGGGAACTGTCATCAAAGTTCAGATAGGCGTAATTCTTCCCCCTGAGCATCTGAAGGGCAAAGACGGATTTGCCCGCCCGCCGCGGCCCGGTTATCAGCTTGATGAGGCCTGAGCTTAAAAGCGCAGTCGAATCTGCTAACGCTCTTCTCGGCTGATAGTCTTTTGACGCGAGCATATCCCGCTCCGCTTTCTGCTGAAGGATGATGTTTTTCATGCACTTTTTTCTTTATACTGCACAAAAATAGCGAATTTTATGCATTATACAAAAGAAAATGAATAAAATGCGAGTGAAATTGTCGTGTGGTGACTGGATAGGCTGGTGGTTGATGGTCATTCTTTCCTTGTAACAATTGACATGGTATTTGCATCTATAGAGGTAAGAAACAACCATCACCATGGAACCGAAGAAGAAAGGAAAGAAACTGCGGATTACGGAGGCGGACTTTATGTTGGCGAACCGCAGGGCGGCGCGGCTCGAGGAGATTGCCGAGCACGGGAGGCCTGTTTCGCTGCGGAAGATGTTGCACAAATCTAAGAAGTTGTACGACAGGAAGCGGATGAAGAGGCAGGAGGGTCTTGAGTAAGCCTTCTGTCATGGCTCCAGGTACTGGACGCCACGGCCGTTCTTTTTTGCGTATTCGATTTCTGAACGCGTGCTTTCACCGATGTAGCCACCGACGTTTATGACGAAAATGCTGTCTGCCATGTCGATCTTACGCTTGTGCATGTCGTCGAGCATCTCCTTGGTGCCTTCGGTCCAGACTTCGTCGTCTCCTGAATGACCGAAGAGGCCGACGCTGATGACTATGTTGCCCGCGAGGGTCAAGCGCTTCTGCGCCTCCAGGAACTGTTCCTTGAAGCGCGTGCTGCCGCAGAGGGTTATGACGGGGTATTTGCGAGGCGGAGAGGGTAGCGCCTTCTCTTCCTCGAACACCTCATCCAGGCCATCCTGCGACAGGACGCCGCGCTTGAGGCCCTGCGGTAGCTCACCCCTTTCGTCGGCCTCATAATCCTGCAGCCACATGCCGCTCTCCTCGTACTCTCTGAGGGTTGCAATGTCCTTCCGTATGCGGTCGTAGATTTCTTCCATTTGCTGGATGCGGTGGATGCGGTGTGGGTTCATGTCGTTTCTTTCCTCCATAAGGTACATTCGTTTCTGCAAAGATAGCCGAAACACAAAAAGATTAACGTGACACAATCCCCGCAATGACAGCAGCCGTGAATCCGGCCTCCTCCATCGCATTGAGGCCCCGGATGGTGATGCCGCCAGGCGTGGTCACCCGGTCAATTTCAGCCTCCGGATGGGTACCCCGGCTCATTGAAAGATCCACAGCGCCCTTCATCGTCTGATAGACCGCTTCCCTGGCCTCATGAGAATACAGACCCAGTTGTACGCCTCCTTCCATCGCGGCCCGAGCGTAGCGAAGCGCAAAAGCAGTCCCGCAAGAAGCCACCATCATCCCGGCATGGAGGCGTCGTTCATCCACAATAAGCGTCTTGCCCACCCGGTCGAAAAGAGATTTGACCACGACGTCCTCCTCCCCCAGGATGACCGATGCGAAAGTCATACTCTCGCCAATCTCGGCAGCGAGGTTGGGAATGACCGTATAAGCGGCCCGCACACCCGTCCCGGCGAGCCACTCCTTCATCTGGGCTGAAGGAATCCCCGCGGCCAGGGAAAGAAGCGTTTTCCCGGAAAGGCAGGGCCGAATCTGCTCCAGCACTGACTGAACCAGCCAGGGCTTCACGCCCAGGATAATCACCTGGGCCCAAGAAGCGGCCGAAACATTGTCCAGCGTGGTATCAATCCCCAGTGCGGCATACTTCTCCAGCGTAGCGGAATGCGCCGTCGTTACCGTAAGGGCATATTCCTGCGCAAATCGGTGGAGCCCCAGCGCAACCGCTCCGCCCATGTTCCCTGCGCCAAGGATGGCTACCTTATCTGTATGTTCCATATGTTCATCAATTACTGGTACTTCTTGAAGTTATACTTCTCTCTCAGGGCCGATTTCGTCTCATCGTCCTGGTGCGTAAAGTAAGCCTTCCAGCCGGGACAGAAGTTGATGTGCCAGCGCCAAAAACGGCCGGCCAGAGACTTGGGGTTCTTGTCATTCTTTGCCCTTAACGGGCATGTTTCGCAGGGGTATTGTTGTGCCATATTATTATAAAACTGTAACTCCTAAGGATTTTAAATACTCATACGTGCCATCATAAAACTCTGGCTTGCGGGTATCATCGGCAGGATTTCCTTCAGGGACGCAGATGACCATACCCTGACGGGCACGGGTGAGAAGCACGCGGTAGGCATTGAGCTGATAGGCTCGGCCTTCCTCCTGATTGATATTCTGCCAACGGTCACTTCGGAAGTTGAAATGCTGCCATCTCTTGCCCTTAAGGTCGAAACGGAAGTCGCCGTCCCATACCAGACAAGTCCAGTCTAGCTCCAGGCCTTGAATATCGAATTCTGTGGCCACATCCTCCAAGAAGAGAGATGAACGGATATCAGTGATAGGGTTGAGGAACCAAGGGACGATGTCGGCCTGAGAGCGGATGTCTATTGCCAAAGGCTTTAGCCTGAATGCCTTAGAGGAAACAAGCATACCGTACCGCTCCGAACCTCTAGCATGATCACGTAACCATTCTTTTGCCTTTGCGAGGTCACGAGTTAAGGCTATGGGATAACGCTCGCTAATCTGTTCATAGGTTTTGCGGGCGGCCTCAACATCTTTGTCAAGCAATTGGTGAACAAACAAGGAGAGCGTTTCTGCCCGGAATGAGCGCTGAGAGACCGCCAGATGTAAGTCAGTGCACGTATGGGTATGGGTATTATCGGCCAGCAATTCGCCCACATTGCCTTCGGCATACTCCTTGTCGGTCAGGTTATTGGAAATGTATATCTCCCAATCCGGGAACGTCTCATTCAGGGCCTGAATCCATAGGCCAATACCGCCTTCACCGGAGTTGATTTCCTGCCCGCCACCAACAAGGCAAACAATTGTAGCCCAATCTTTATGCTGATCAAGCGACCATATCAAGAATTCGCCTTCCGACATGGGAAAATTGGCGATGCCTTTCTTTCTGGCAAGCCAAGCGCTGAGATGCCGCATATCCCACATACGCTGCGCCTCGTCGAAAATGGCAACGTTTTCCACTTCGGCAGCATTATTTTTGGCGGCCGAAGAAACCTTGTTCGGATCAATCTCAATCTCTCCGTTAATTGGTAGCTTCAACTTGGCCAGCATGTTATCCCGATACCGATGGATGATCTGGATAAATCGGCTTACCTGCCTTTCAGCTTCTGTCTTTGTGCACCGGATTCCTTTCGCTTTTTCTTTGGCGACCTTATCTCTGGCCAACGCTTCGGTCAGGACCTTTACCAACGGGCCATTTCCAGAAAGGTAAACGGCAAGGTCTCCCTGCTCCTGTTGGATGGCCACATTCAATCCGACGAGTGTCTTTCCTGCGCCAGGAACACCTGTCACAAAGCAAATGCTTTTTTGCTTCTTATCCTTTGACTCTCGGATAACGTCCAGAATGAACTTGGTGCAACTGTCAATTCCGGCTTTATCGGCCTCATGCTTTGTGATGTCCTCTACGCTATGATTCATGTAGAGAGCCGATGCCGCTTGAATAATTGTGGGAGTAGGGAGATAGCGGCTATAAACCCAGTCTTGGGGATTAATTGTTTTCCCGGAGGATTCCTTTTCTAGGACACTCAGAATAAGTGGGAGAAGCGTCTTGGAGTTGGCAAAAAGAGGCTCGTACACTTTATCGTCGTAACAACTGAAAACAAGCTCGTTATCAATGCTTTCAGCTTCCGTTGCCACCAGAATCGGCACAATGGTCAGATTTGCACTTTCTTCATGGAAGTTCTTCAGGTCCAGCGCATAATCCCATACCTGCTCCTTATCATTTGCATTGAAACAATCCTCTTCTGCCTTGAACTCCAGGCAGAAGACGATGCCATTAACAAGGAGTGTGACATCTATGCGTTTCCCAAGACGCGGAATCGTGTATTCAAAAATGATATGACCCTGAACGTCGAGCACACATAGTACGTTTTTCATTACGCCTATCTCTTCCAGCCATGCGTCACGTTGCTCCAGAGCCAAATCAAAAGTGTTGTCTTTAGAGAGCACGCCCATGATTTCCTCGACACTTTGATCAAGGAAACCTTTTATGGGGGCATCGTAAAAACAACGTTTCATTAATGAGCTTTCTGGATATATCTTTTCAAGTATTCCCTCAACGCCTCATCTTCACAATAAACGAAACAGCCTTTCTGCCCACGTGTGAGCAAGGTCTTATACGTGTTGAGAATAAGCCTACGAGCCACATCGTCACTGGCTCCGCGGATTCCGGAGGATTTGTCATCAACGGAGATGGCAGTCTTATCGGTCACTACCCGGCCGTCCACGTATTTCAAATCCTTACCAATCAGTACGCCCACATAATCAAACTCAAGGCCCTGGGCGGTGTGGATACAGCCAACTTCTTCGAAAGACTTGGGGTTGATAGCCCAGATCTTATCACTTTCCAGATTCCACTTTGCTTCGAATCCTCCGGGCAGGCAAATATCAACATTGCCACGGTGATGCTTTACATTCCAATCGTAGCAGTATCCTGCGACCATTCTTGCCTTATTGCCGGCATTCTTTTCCCGCAGGGCTTCCCGCATCTGACAGGCATCGTCAAAGATGCGGAAGTCATAGTTGAGCTCTGTCAGCGGTACGTTGATTGTCTCTTCTCCACGCTGTAGTAAATAGTCGATAAACTGAATGTAAGCATCGCTTCCGTTGCATCGGAATTGAGAAATCAGTTTAGTCTCTTCACGCATAATGATGGTGGAGCCCAGAGCCTTGCACCATTTGCTGATCTCCCGAATACTGCCGATATCTTTTGTGGTGACGGCCTGGTCTTCATCGAGCATAAACACGGAGAGCAGGGAAGTGTTGATGCATTCCTTTACCTGATTCTCGCCGCCCCAGTCACCATACATCTTTTTCACCAGGCGGTGAGCCTCGTCCACTATCAGGCAGTCGTAAGCGTTGGCAGGAACCGTGGAAAGGCCAAAAGGAGACCGGAATAACGGGCGGATATTTGCGATGCCCTCGGCATCGTTATGCGAAAGGATAGAGAGGAACGCCTGCCGTGGCGCGCTGTTCTTGGTTACGTATGCGGCGTTGCAGTTGCTCAGGAGGTAATGCAACAACAGATTGACGGCCAGGACGGATTTTCCGGTTCCGGGCCCGCCCTGAATGATAATCGTACGCTTCTTATGGTCCTTGAGGCACTGCAGCATGGTGCGCACGCACATATCGAAGCAGACGGCCTGCTCGTCCAGAAGGTCGAACAGCGGCTCATTCCTGACCATCGTGGCCATAGCATCCTGCAACGACTTGCTGGGCTTTATGCGACCGTGGTCGATGAGATATAGAAGATCCCCCTTAGAAGACTTCTTTGTAACGAATTTCTTGACAAAATCTATAAAAGGCTGTACTTCATCCATTACAAAGAAAGGTGCCGACGTGTACCAGTCTTTATAGATATCAGCTGCCAGAGCTTGTTTGTACTTGGGCAGGTAATTGTGCAGGTATGCGCAGGGGACAAGGTGAATTCTCTCGCTATGAACAACTTGGGAATAGTTGCTGATAAAACGGGAATAGGAGTATGCCTGATAGGACGGATGGCAGACAATACGGTTGTCATTGGCCACAAATGTACGTATACTGAAGTGCATATCGTCATCCACCACCTCGGCCTTTGTCCATTGCTTTAATTCAACTATGACGATATTGTCTTTGCCTGTTTCATTGGCTCCGATGATGATGAAGTCTACGCGCTTTGAGGTCTGGGGGATGTTGTATTCAATGGCAATTTGGACCTCGTCGTCAATGTCCCGGTCGTCGACGATGTTCCTCATAAACTGCATTGAATTCTGCCAGGCGGCAAACTCGCGGTCCTGCCCGGCATTCAGTCCTTTTTCCCGGATGAGAGCCAGAATCTTCGTCGCGATAACATTTGTTCTGACATCCTGTACGAACTGCCCTTTATTTGCGTTGTAGACAATCATTCCCTTTAAAGCTCGTTATACTTCTTCGCGCTGCCTTTCGCTTTATAAACCGGATACTTTGCCGCATTCTTGCGAATCTTCTCCAACATAATTTCCTTAATATCAAGATTATACTTGTCGGCCATCTGAAAGGCGTAGTTCAGGACATCGGCTAACTCCTCCCGCACCTTGTCCTTATTCACATCCTCGGGAGCCTTCCATAGGAATGCCTCCAAAAGTTCAGATGCCTCCACAGAGAGGCCAATGGCCAGGTCCTTTCCATTGTGGAACTGATCCCAGTCTCGTTCATGGTTGAACACACGCAGTTCTTCCAGAATCTGTTCAATATCTGTCATAGCAATAGGGATTCTTACAAATATAATCATTTTTGTTTTTATTCTGCATCTCTCTTCCCAGGAGCGGTGGCGGGAAGATCCTTCGCTGTGCTCAGGATGATAGGATAATGATTAGTCTCTGACTCTTGCCGAAACCGGGTTTAATTCGTATATTTGAAAAAGTTCTCAGGTTTTCCGCCCTCGATCAAACTGAGCATGTTTAACCCTTCTAAGGATAACTATGCTCTATGCCTGGGAATCAATTACTTCTGCGGCTTGAAAGGCCGCATTACCGTCAAAGACTCTCTTCTCAGCCCATAATTCCGGGCAAAAAAATCGAGTGCATCCTTCAACGTCCACCCTGACGAGGTCCGCAAGACCCCGTCGGCCTCACTGTACACCGTGAAAGCGGTGTGCAAGCGCCCGTTCCAATCTAGTGCCGGGACAGTTATGACGTTCAATTCATTCATCAATCAAAAATGTCCTCTCTGTTTAAGAAAGACCAATCTGACATAGCCAGGCATATTAAAAATGCTCTTGAAGAAAGAGAGATCGATGAGAGTAATATGCAAATTTTGCATAATACTTTTTCCAAGTACCGACCAACCAGAGTCTATGACCTTGATGTTATCATCTCTGTAGGATACCGAGTACATAGTAATGAAGGCGTAATCTTTAGGAAATGGGCGACCTCCGTCCTCAAAGAGTACCTTATCAAGGGCTATGCGGTTCGAAATAACCTGGCCCAGCAGAAATATGATGAACTGAAAACGCTGGAAAGGAAACAATGGTAAAAGTAGTAGTAAACCTGATTAATCAAAATGCCATCAAATAATACGGCGGGGGGAGATTAGATAGTTGTATCGAGAACGAGACCGAGATCGTCGATGAGGGCGCGGACCTCGTCCGCGTTGGAGAAATTGGCAGTAAGATAGAGTTCCATAATAGCCTGTACTTTTAAATTACAGTGCAAAGGTACAGGTGCGGAGTGACAACTTATGTCACTAGCCTAAAAATTTGTGCGGGGAGGCTTTCGCTGCGTTCGGGATGACAGGAGGGCGGGATTAGCCTCGCTGCGCTTACGCTTGCAAGGCTTTTCCCTGGATTTCCGCGAGCAATACGCCGGCAGGTGCGTGGCTGCGCCACGCTGGTTGCTATAGAGGGGACCTTCTTGCGAAAGCTAGCTCTCGTCGGGTGCCCCTCTAAAACAAAACGCCGCACATTCGTGCGGCGCCTGCAGCGTGTTGCGTTGCGCGGAAAGACAGGGATTCGAACCCTGGAGCCGCTTTAGGCGGCCACACGCTTTCCAGACGTGCCTCTTCAGCCACTCGAGCATCTTTCCAATT
>CAMZEC010000026.1 GCA_947305645.1 uncultured Bacteroidales bacterium
ACGGGCCTTTCACCCTCTGCGGACTGACTTTCCAGACAGTTCCGGTTCCTAGCTAGTTCTTTATGAATGGTCCTACAACCCCGATATCGCCTCAACGACACCGGTTTAGGCTCTTCCCATTTCGATCGCCACTACTTTGGGAATCGATATTTCTTTCTTTTCCTGCAGGTACTAAGATGTTTCAGTTCCCTGCGTTCGCCCCATCTAACGATGGTCTGCAGACTTCATCTGCAGGGGTTCCCCCATTCGGACATCTCCGGATCAATTCCTGTTTGCAGATCCCCGGAGCTTTTCGCAGCTTACCACGTCCTTCTTCGCTTTCGGAAGCCAAGGCATCCTCCGTTCGCTCTTGTAATCTTTCTCTCGTACTTTGTGAATCACACTTTGACGACTTAATCAACGTCTCGTGTTTCTTACTCGTTTTGCCTATGAAATTGTAGCCCTCACAACTCGAAAAAACTTCGAATTTATTATCAGACTATAATCTCTTTTTTTACCTCGTTATCTCTCTCAGTATTGTCAATGAACTCTATTTTGTTTCCCCTCCTTTCGGAAGGGGATGCAAAGGTAGTCATTTTTTTTAACCCAGCAAATTTTTTTTAATTTTTTTTACAAATTACCTGCAAAAACCTACCAATCGAGCTCCTGCTCCATTCTGCGGGCTATTTTATCGTTGCACAAATTGCCTATACTGCCGATATGGGTATGTCCGAGGTCGGGCACCTTGATAGCAGGAGATCCTTCGCTGCGCTCAGGATGACAACTGCTGCGCTCAGGATGACAACTGCTGCGCTCAGGATGACAACCGCTGCGCTCAGGATGACAGGCAGAGCGGTAACGGAACCGTCCTTCGTTCACCTCGATACCCACCTGCCTGTAGGCGTCGCGGAACGGAACCCCGGCCAGCACGCGGGAATTCACCTCCTCAACGGTAAACAGATAATCGTAAAGCGGATTATCCAGAATATGTTCGTTAACTTCTATATGCTCCAGCATGAAAGCCGCCATCTGCAGGCATTCGTGCATGGTCTCCAGCGCCGGGAAGAGCACATCTTTCAAAAGCTGGTAGTCCCTATGATACCCGTGAGGCATATTGCTGCACATAAGCGAAATCTCGTTCTCCACCGCCATCACACGGTTGCACTTGCCGCGCATAACCTCCCATACATCGGGATTCTTCTTGTGCGGCATGATGCTGGAACCGGTGGTAAAGGCATCCGGGAACTTAATAAACCCATAGTTGGGCGACATATACATGCAGCAGTCGGAGGCGAACTTATTAAGCGTCAGCGCTACCGACCCGAGGGCCGATGCCACGCAGCGCTCCGCCTTGCCGCGCGACAGCTGGGCCGCCACGGAATTGTAGTCCGGCACGGCGAAGCCCAGAAGCTCCGTAGTCATCTCCCTGTCCAGGGGGAAGGAGCTGCCATAGCCGGCGGCGGAGCCCAGAGGGTTGCTGTTCACCACCTTGTACGCCCCGTGCAGCATGCACACGTCGCTCACCAGCGCCTCCGCGTATGCCCCGAACCAAAGCCCGAAAGAAGACGGCATGGCAATCTGGGCATGCGTGTAACCGGGCAGCAGCACGTCCTTGTACTTCTCGCTGAGCCCCTGCAGCACGCCGAACAGCGCGCGCACCTCATCACGGAACGCCAGCAGCTCGTCACGCAAAAACAGCTTGATGTCTACGAGCACCTGGTCGTTGCGGGAACGGCCGGAGTGGATCTTCTTGCCGACCTCCCCCAGCTTGCGGGTGAGCAGCAGTTCCACCTGGGAGTGGATGTCCTCGACGTCCGGCTCCAGCACGAAGCTGCCGTCCTCTACCGAAGCGGCTATCCCGTCCAGCGCCTCCGTCAGCACGGCAAGCTCATCGGAGCTCAGCAGGCCTATGCTCTCCAGCATGCGTATGTGGGCCTTGGAGCCCATTATGTCGTAGCGGGCGAGCCGGAGGTCCAGCACGCGGTCGTTGCCCACGGTGAACGCCTCCACCCGCTCATCGGCGGCGGTGCCTTTATTCCAAAGTGTTGCCATATATATTATGTATAAGGTTCGCGTAAACTTCTGCGGCCGCCGCCACCTCGGAGCAGCGGATGAATTCGTCGGGCCGGTGCGAGCGCGACGATTCCCCGGGGCCGATCTTTATGGCGTCGCAGCCCATCCGCATCCAGTCGGAGGTGGTGGGAGAAGAAAAGCACTCCAGACCTATGGCTTCCGCAGCGCGCACGAGGGGCGATCCGGGGCGGCTGGCAGATGAACGGTTGGCCATATTCCTGGGGACCAGCGTACTGCGGCAAATGGCCTGCAGCTCATCCAGAATCTCCTGGTTGCCGTACTGCTCCGTCGGGCGAATGTCCACTACGAAGCGGCAGGAGTCGGGGATGACGTTGTGCGCCGTTCCCGCCTGTATCTGGGTGACGCTCAGGCGCACCTCCCCCATCAGCGGCGACACCTTCGCGAAACGGTGGTTCCGCAGGGCGGCGATATCGTCCAGGGCGATGTAGAGGGCGTTCACCCCCTCTCCGCGGGCGGCGTGTCCGCTGACGCCTTTAGCCTCTCCGTCCAGCACCAACAGTCCGCGTTCGCTCGTTGCGGCACGCAGGCCGGTAGGCTCGCCCACAATTGCCCAGCGGGGCAGGCCGTACGAGGGGTCGGTGGCCAGAAGGCCGTCGGGCGAATACAGCCAGGCGGCGCCGTCGGGGCCGGAACGTTCCTCCTCGCAACAGAGGGCAAGCAGCAGGTTGAAAGGAAGCGGCTCCGAACGCAGGGCGCGGAAGACGGCAATCATGGCCGCCACGCTGCCGCCGTCGTCGTTGCTCCCCAGGCCGTAGATGACATCGGGGTCGTTCCCCGGGTCGAAGGGGTCGCGGGTGTAGCCGCCGTTGGCCGGAACCGTATCGATGTGGGCGTCGAGCACCAGGGTCGGACGTGCGGGGTCGTATCCCTCGGAACGGGCGACGATATTGCCGCGTGCGAGCTCGAAAGGCACGCCCCAGTCGCGCAGGGCCCCGCAGATGAGCTCCCGCACCGCCGCCTCTTCAAAAGAGACCGACGGAACACGGACCATCTGCCGCAGCAGCTCCAGCGAATCGCTTACATACCGGTTCATAGGCATATCTGCGTTTTACCGATAAATACTTCCGGCACGCCGGCGCGAAGGGCGGCGAATGCAGTCTCCAGCTTGGGCAGCATGCCCTCGGAAACAACTCCGGAGGCCTTAAGGTCCTCAAAAGCGGCTGCGTCGATCTGCGGAATCACGCTTTCCGGGCGCTCCCTGTCGGAGAGAACGCCGTCGAGCTCGAACCAATACTGCAGGCGGGCGCCGAGGGCGGAGGCGAGCGACGCGGCCACGGTGTCGGCGTTGGTGTTCAGAAGCTGCCCGTTACCGTCGTGGTTGATGGCGGAGAATACGGGTACGAGCCCCTGGTCCAGCAGCCCCTGCACGAAAGGCACACGTACGCTCTGCGCGCTTACGTCTCCCACGAAGCCGAAGTCCACCGTACAGCCGTCGGAGAGGGTACGGGGCGGGCGGCGGGAAGCCGTTATCACAGAGCCGTCGGGGCCGGCAAGGCCGACTGCATTGCAGCCTTCTGCCTGAAGCAGGGCGACGACGTGCTTGTTGTACCATCCCGCATAGACCATCGTAACTACCTGAAGGGTGGCGGCATCGGTGACGCGGCGGCCTTCCAGCTTTACCGGCTGGATGCCGAGTGCTTCCTGCACCCGGGACGCCAGCACGTTGCCGCCGTGAACCAGCAGCTTGGGTGCGGGCGCAACGGCGAATTCGCGGCAGAAGCTCCGGAGCAGGGCTTCGTCGTCGAGTATGCGGCCTCCTATCTTGTAAACGGTGATCATAGGCTTTCGAGCATGCGTTTCATTACCACCTGGGCGGAGATTTCGCGGTTAGCGGCCTCCGGGATCACCAGGCTTTGGGGAGAATCGATTACCTCGTCGGTCACAATTACGTTGCGGCGGACGGGCAGGCAGTGCATGAAGTAGGCGTTGTCTGTTACCGCCATCTGGCGTGCGCCTACGGTCCAGCTGCCGTCTTTGCTGAGTATCTGGCCGTACTGCTCCGGGTTGCGTACGCCCGGGCAGCTCCAGTTCTTTGCGTAGATGAAGTCTGCGCCTTCGAAGGCCTTCATCTGGTCGTATTCTATGCGGGCGCCGGCGGTGAAGCGGGGGTCGAGTTCGTAGCCCTTCGGCTGGGCGACTACGACTTCGTATCCGGCAGCGACCATCCACTCGGCGAAGGAGTTGGGGACGGCCTGAGGCAGGGCGCGGGGGTGCGGGGCCCAGGTGAGGACCACCTTGGGACGTGCCTTGCGCTTGTATTCGTCTATGGTGATGAGGTCGGCGAAGGCCTGGCAGGGGTGCACGGTTGCGGACTCCAGGCTGATTACCGGGCGGCCTGAGTACTGGATGAACTGGTTGAGCACTGTTTCTGCGTAGTCTGCTTCGCGGTCGGCCAAGCCGGCGAAAGAGCGGACACCTATAATGTCGCAGTAGCTGGCCATTACTGGGATGGCTTCGCGTAGGTGCTCGGATTTGTCGCCGTCCATCACTACGCCGAGTTCGGTTTCAAGCTTCCAGCTGTCCTGGCCGACATTCAGGACTATGGCGTTCATGCCAAGGTTCTGGGCGGCCTTCTGGCTGCTGAGGCGGGTGCGGAGACTGCTGTTGAAGAAGACGAGGAGGGCGGTCTTGTTGGCGCCCAGGGCCTTCCAGGCATAGCGGCCTTGTTTCACGGCTCTGGCCTCTGCGAGCGCTTGCTGCAGGTCTCCTATATCTTTGGCGTATAGAAATTGTTTCATCTTATCTTGCGTTTTGCCGCATTTCGCGACGTTTTGCGTCAGTTTACTGTCTTTTCCGGCCGTTTTGCCTCAAATCCGGCAGTTTTGCGTCAGTTTACTGTCTTTTTCGGCCGTTTTGCCGCATTTCGCGACGTTTTGCGTCAATTAACTGTCTTTTTCGGCCGTTTTGCCGCATTTCGCGACGTTTTGCGTCAGTCCGTCAGAATCAATGGCTTCAAGGAAGCGGTCGCAATCTTCTTTAGTTAAACACAGCGGCGGCAGGAGGCGGACGATGTTCGTGCCGGCGACCCCGGTGAAGATGTGCCTGTCGTACAACAGCTTGCGGCGGAGCTCGGCGATGGGGCCGTTAAACTCGATGCCGATCATGAGGCCGCGGCCCCGAATTTCCTTGATGGCTGGAGATCCTTCGCTGCACTCAGGATGACAGTCGCTGCGCTCAGGATGACAGCTGCTTCGCTCAGGATGACAGTCGCTGCGCTCAGGATGACAGCTGCTGCACTCAGGATGACAGTCGCTTCGCTCAGGATGACAGTGGGAAAGGCTGTCCAGGAGGTAGTCTCCGCAGGCGAGGGCGTTGGCCATGAGGCCTTCGTCTTCGATTATGTCGAGTACGGCGAGGGCGGCGGCGCAGGCCAGGTAGTTGCCGCCGAAGGTGGTGCCGAGCATGCTCTTGCGGGCCACGAATTCCGGGGAGATAAGTATGCCTCCGCAGGGGAAGCCGTTGGCAATGCCCTTGCCCATAGTGATGATGTCCGGCCGTATGCCTGTCCACTGGTGGGCGAAGAACTTGCCTGTTCGTCCGTAGCCACTCTGCACCTCGTCGAGCACCAGCATGGTGCCGTACTTGCAGCAAAGGGCCGAGAGCTCCTGCATGAAGCCCGCTGTAGGAATGTTGATGCCGCCGCAACCCTGGATGCCCTCGATTATCACAGCCGCCACGTCTCCGCCGAGCAGCGCCGCCTCAACGGCAGCAAGGTCGCCGAGCTCGCAGAAGGTCACTTTGTGGTTGGCGTTAAACGGCGATACGATGGCGGGATTGTCGGTTGCCGCCACCGCTCCGGAGGTGCGTCCGTGAAAGCTCTTGCGGAATGCCACCACACGGTCGCGCCCGGTATGGAAAGACGCCAGCTTGAGGGCGTTCTCGTTCGACTCGGCGCCACTGTTGTCGAGGAAGAGGGAGTAATCCTCGTAGCCGCTGGCCACTCCGATGCGGCGCGCGAGCTCTTCCTGCAGGGGATTGCGTACGCTGTTGGAGTAGAAGCCGATGCGGCCGGCCTGCCCGGTGAGCGCCTGCACGTAATGCGGATGGCAGTGGCCCACGGAAATCACCGCATGGCCACCGTAGAGGTCGAGGTACTCCGTGCCCTTGTCGTCCCAGACTTTGCAGCCGCGGGCGCGCACGGGCGTAACGTCGAAGAGCGAATATACATCGAAAAGTTCCATCTAGAATGCCGTTGCTTTGAGGTGCAGGCCGGCGTCTTCCGGCAGACCGCACATAAGGTTCATATTCTGCAGCGCCTGCCCCGAGGCACCCTTGAGGAGGTTGTCGATGACGGAGCACACCACCAGCCGGCCGTCGTGCTTCTCTATCTGCAGCAGGCACTTGTTGGTGCCGGTGACCTGCTTGAGGTCGACGGCTCCGGGGGCCACGAAGGTGAAGGCCGCCCCGGCGTAATAGTCCTCGTAGAGCTTGCGGGCCGCCGCTTCGTCGAGCGGGCAGGGAGTGTGCACGGCGGCGAAGATCCCGCGGGCGAAGCTGCCGCGAAGGGGGATGAAGTGGATAGGTCCTTCGCTTCGCTCAGGATGACAGCGGCTTCGCTCAGGATGACAACCGCTTCGCTCAGGATGACATGAGGACGTCTCTTCGAACGCAGTTTGCTGCAGGCCCGCCAGGTTGCGGCGGATTTCGGCGAGGTGCTGGTGTTCGAAGATTTTGTAAGCGGAGACGTTGTCGTTGCGCCAGCTGAAGTGCGTGGTGGCGCCGGGTTTCACGCCCGCTCCGGTGGAGCCGGTGATGGCGGTGACGCTCACCTCGCCGGTCAGCAGGCCGGCGGCAGCAAGAGGCAGGAGGGCCAGCTGTATGGCGGTGGCGAAGCAGCCGGGGTTGGCGACGCTCACGGCGCCTTTTATCTTCCCGCGCTGAAGCTCCGGCAGGCCGTACACGTAGCCGTCCGACTCATCCCTGTAATCCTGGGCCAGGTCTATCACCATCAGGCTTGCGGGCCTGTGATGCGTCTCCCAGAAAGCACGGCTCGCCCCATGCGCTCCGCAGAGGAACAGGACGTCAATGTCCTGTCCCTCTGCAGAACTACTATCCCCCTGCACCCCCAGGGGACGGGGGGCGTTCCCCCCGACCCCCCCCCGGTCGGCTCTACGAGCCTCCATAACCCCTGGCAAACGGTCTGTAAACTTCAACTCCGTCTCTCCGTAGAGGCCCTCGTGGACCTCCCAGAGGAACTTGCCGGCGCTGCTCTCCGAATGCACGAAGGCGATTTCCGCCGAAGGGTGGTTCAGCAGAAGGCGAATAAGCTCTCCGGCGGTGTATCCCGCGCCGCCTATGATTCCAACTTTTATCATGAGGATCTATCGTTTTTCGTCCGGGTGCACGCTGTAGTAGGCGCGCAGGGCGGTGGCGTTCACCTTGATGAAACCCTTGGCATCCGCTGCCGTCCAGGCCTTTGCGCCCTCGCCGTACTCGCCCAGCTTGTTGTGTACCAGGTCGTCCGGCGTATCGCAGCCTACGGTGGAGAAGCAGTAGGGGCGGAGCTCCAGGGTCACGGTGCCATTGACGTTGCGCTGACTGCTCTCCAGCATGGCCTCTATGTCGGCCATCACGGGCTCGAAGTACTGGCTCTCGTGCAGGAACATGCCGTACCAGTTGGCCACCTGGTCCTTCCAGTACTGCTGCCACTTGCTGAGGGTGAACTTCTCCAGGAACTTGTGGGCGCCGATTATGAGCATGGGCGCCGCAGCCTCGAAGCCTACGCGGCCCTTGATGCCGATGATGGTATCGCCCACGTGCATGTCACGGCCGATTCCGTAGGCGGAGCCGATTGCCTCGACCTCGCGGATGGCGGCTATGGGGTCGTCGTACTCCTTGCCGTTGACGCTCTTGAGCTCGCCCTTCTCGAAGCCGAGTGCGAGAATCTCGCTGCCGCTCTTGGTGACCTGCTTGAGGTAGGCCGATTCGGGTAGCCCCTGCCTGGAGTCGAGAATCTCACCGCCGCAGATGGAGGTGCCCCAGAGGCCCACGTTGTAGCTGTATTTGAGTTTGGCGAAGTCCGCCTTGAAGCCGTGGGCGTTCAGGTAGTCCACCTCCTGCTGGCGGGAAAGGTTGCCGTCGCGGGTAAGGGTGATTATCTCCACGCCCGGGCAGAGCACCAGGAAGGTCATGTCAAAACGTACCTGGTCGTTGCCGGCGCCTGTGCTGCCATGGGCTATGGCGTCAGCGCCTATCTCCTTGGCGTAACGGGCGATGGCCGCCGCCTGGAAGATGCGCTCGGAAGATACGGAAATGGGGTAGGTGCCGTTGCGGAGCACGTTGCCGTACACCATGTATCGCAGGCTCTTGTCGTAGTATTCACGGGTAACGTCCAGGGTCACGTACTTGGTCGCGCCCAGCTTGTAGGCGTTTTCTTCGTTGGTGCGGAGCTGCTCGGGGCTGAAGCCGCCAGTGTCGGCGCATGCCGCATGAACCTCGTACCCTTTTTCCTTCGCCAGGTACATTACGGTATAGGAGGTGTCGAGACCTCCGCTGAAAGCTACTACTACCTTTTTCATAACTTGTTAGATTTTTCACTCGCTTCGCCCGTTCAAAATGACAACGCTGTCATGTTGAGCGTAAGCGAAACATCTATTCTCCCGGATGATGTATTTCTAAATGCTCGTTAGGGTCAAACAGCAGGCCGGTGCAAAGGCACATCCTGTACTCGTTGGCCTGCAGTATATGGAAGTTGCGGCAGCCCTCGCAGCCCTTCCAGAACTCGGGATCGTCCGTGAGCTCTGCATAAGGCACGGGGCGGAAGCCGAATTCGTAATTCATCTTCATAACGGCCGCGCCGGTGGTTATGGAGAATATCTTGGCGTTCGGGAACAGCTTACGGGACAGGATGAAGGTCTGCTCCTTGATGCGCTTGGCCAGGCCCTGCCCGCGGTATTTGTGGGCCACGATAAGGCCGGAATTGGCCACGAAGCTTTTGCCGCCCCAGGACTCTATGTAGGAGAAACCCGCGAACTCGCCGTCTTCGCTAAGTGCGATTACCGCCTTGCCGGCCTCCATCTTCTCTATGATGTACTCGGGGGTACGTTTTGCTATACCTGTACGGCGCTCCAGAGAGGAGATGTAAATCTCTTCGCAAATAGCTTCGGCATATTTGGCATGGCTGCCGTCGGCCACAGATACTGTTATCTTGTCCATCCCTCAAATAAAGCAATAATTATGTGGCCGTCGAAGAGTCGACGGCCACAAATATACAAATAAATATTAAATAAGCTTACTAGTATCCTTTAATCCTATCCTTATACTCCTTCCAATAGTTTGCAGTTTTGTATGATGTGACTGATTGATAAGGAACACTTATTGAGCAGGTGGATCCGTCAAACATTTTTTCACCGCCAGTAGGGACTGAACTTTTCTGGCATTTTATGGAATTTAGACCGGAACAATTATAAAAAGCATGGTCTTGAATTGTGTTGATTTTTGAAGATAAAGTAATGGAGGGGAGAGCTTTACAGCCGTTAAATGCATACCTTCCAATGACCTCTACAGATGTTGGCATACTGAAATTGTACAACAATGTACAGCCATCAAAAGTATAAGCCTTGATTTCCGTTATATTGGAAGGAAGCGTTATCTTGGTAAGGCCCGTGCAATCCTGGAATGCAGCCTCCTTGATTTCGGTAACGCCGGAGGGCACGCTGATAGTTGAAATTGTTGAGCATGCCTGGAATGCACCATAACCGATAAATGTAAGATTTGCAGGCAAAGCAGGGCTGGACAAGCTGCTGCATTTTGCAAAAGCATTCCTTTCAATTCTGGTTACATTTTTGGGAATTGTTATTGTTTTCAGGCTCGAACAACCTTCGAAAGCGCTTTCGTCTATACTGGTAATGCCGGTAAAGAACTGTAATTGTTCAAAGGACTTTATTGCCGACCCCTGGAAGACCGTTCCGAGAGAGTTTACTTTTTCCGCCTCCCAATACGAGAGTTGTTTATCCCCATTTATATCCCAGCTTGTTTTTTGTTTAATAATCTCCAACACTTCCGGGTTGCCGGCAAACGAAATCGAATTTCCGGACTGCTGGTCTTTGATATAAAGAGAATAGTTGCTCCAGTATAGAGCATTACAATAATCAGATACTTTGCCATCGGGAACAACAATGTCCACCAAAGCGGTATTGTCAAACATACCCGCACCTCCCGCAGGCGGAGTGGTGGGCAAGCACACCACCTTAGTCAGTTTGCTACAATTCGCGAAAGCATAACTTGCAATCTTGCCGACCTTTTGAGGTATCTCGATGGCCGTCAGAGACGAGCAGTTGTAGAAGGCATCCTCGTTAATTGTCGTAACATTGGCCGGAATAACTATAGACTGCAAGCTGGAACAACCGTAGAACATTCTGGTATTAATGGTGGTCAAGCCAGCAGGGAGAGTTATAGCGGTCAATGAACTGCAGTTGAAAAAAACGTATGTGCCAGTTGTTGTCACATTAGCAGGGATGTTTACGGATTTCAACTTCGAGCATCCCGAGAACAGTCGGTTACCCAAACTGGTTAAGCCCGAAGGGAGAACGGCGGATTCCAAAGAACTGCAGTTGTAGAAAACGTAAATGCCCATACTCGTAACATTATCCGGTACAGTGATTGCTTTCAAGGATGTGCAATTACGGAACGCATCACCTCCTATTGAGCTTATCTGCGGCGGGAGCGTGATAGCTTGAAGACTCGTACAGCCGTCAAAGGCATAACCGGGAATACCGCTCAGGCCGGTGAAAAACTTCAATTCATTGAAATATGTAATTTCGGTATGGTTTTGGAAAGCCGTGCCGAACTGCTGATCAGTAACCGCAGCCGCTTCGTCATAAGAAATCTTGCCGTCTTTAGGGTTCTTGTCCCAGCCGCTATTGACACATATTGCCAGAACTTTGGCATCTGTAAAGTCAATTGCGTTAGCCTGCGACTTTGCCACGATTCTGGAGGCGTAGTTATAATTGCCCGAATTCCACTTTTTCTTATACTGATCTACCGAGTTATCGGGAACCTTAATCACGCAGTTACTGGTTCCATGGAACATATAGTTATTTGGAGTCGGTGGTGTTGTAGGCTCACATTCAATATATGCAAGGCCGGAGCAATTATAGAACGCATACGACCCGATACTGCTGATTTTCGCAGGAATCACCACTTTAGTCAGGCCGGAGCATTCATAGAACGCGTAGGAGCCAATAGACGTTGCCGCATTAGGGATAGTGACGGAAGTCAGGCCGGAACAGCCATAGAAGGCATACTGTCCGATACTCGTCACTGTACTGGGAATATCATAAGATGTCTTGCCATAAGGAGCAAAAGCAATGATGGTGCCGTTTATGACTAGCGCCCTGTCGGAGACTGCATATTGTCCGGAGAATCTTTGCAATCTGCCACATCCTCTGAAGGCCTCATTACTGATGCTTGTTACTTTGCTAGGAATATCAATTTGCGTCAAGGAACTGCAATTCCGGAATGCACCGTATCCTATTGACGTCAACTGCGACGGAAGCGTAATGTTGCTTAAGCTGGTGCATCCTTCGAAAGCATAATCTCTCAAAGAGCTCAGGCCGGTAAAATACTGCAACTCATCGAAAGAATTGATTTTGCTGTTTCTGAAGGCTGTGCCGATACTGGTAACCGCAGCCGCCTCCCAATTGGATATTTTTTTGTCGTTATTCTGGTCCCAGCCATTGTTGACACATATTTGCCTTACATTGTCATCTGCAAAAGTGATAACGTTGCCTGTCGTTTTGCCTTTGATTCTGTTTGAATAACTACTCCAAACAGGGGCTTGCTTATATGCATCTACAGAAGCGTCCGGGACATAAATGTCGCAGTTGTTGGTATATGTAAACATATAATTGCCTCCTGTTGGAGGAGTAGTCGGCTCACACTCTATAGATGAAAGGCTGGTGCAATTATAGAAGGCATATGTTCCGATGCTGCTTATTTTCGCAGGAATTAAAACAGTATTCAAACTGGAGCAATTATAGAACGCATAGTTGCCAATCGAAGTCGCATTCGCTGGAATAGTGATGGACGTTAAACCCGAACATCCATAGAAGGAATACTTCCCAATACTTGTCACCGTAGTAGGAATATCATAGGAGCTAAGGCCGGAAGGTGCAAATGCAACGATGCTGTTATTTATTATCAGCGCCCTGTTGTCGGTGCTGACAATCTTTCCGGAGAACGACGACAGTTTACCGCAACCACTGAATGCCCGATAACCTATACTGGTTACATTATCCGGAATAGTAATAGATTGCAGGTTAGAACAGCCATCGAAAGCATAATTATCTAAACTGGTCAGGCCGGTAAAATATTGCAATTCATTGAAAGACGTAATTGTGCTATATCTGAAGGAAGTACTGATGCTGGTCACTTGTGCCGCTTCTTCATAAGAGAGTTGGCCGTCTCCGTTCTTATCCCAACTGTTAACACATAAAGTCCTTACGTTGTCGTCGGCAAACGTTATCGCTTTTCCGCTATTTATTCCCTTTATTCGGGAGTAATACGTTGACCATTTGTTTCGGTAATCATTTACAGAGTCGTCAGGGACCAGAATGTCACAGTTATTGGTATTCGCAAACATATTGCTGCCTCCGCTCGGCGGCGTGGTCGGCTTACATTCAATAGATGCAAGGCCTGTGCAACTATAGAACGCATACGATCCAATACTGCTTATCTTAGCAGGTATTACAACAGTTTGCAGGCCGGTGCAATTTGCAAATGCGTAAGAGCCTAAACTGGTTGCATTCGCTGGAATAGTGATGGTTGTCAGAGCAGAACAGCCATCGAAAGTATATGACTCAATACTTGTCACTGTACTGGGAATGGTATAATAGGTGTAACCAGAGGGCGCAAAAGCTACCATCTTATTATCGAGCACCAAAGCCCGGCCATTGGATGTGGCCCATTTCCCTGTAAAAGAAGACAGTTTGCTGCAGCCCCTGAACGCTGCCTCCCGGATGGATGTTACACTATCCGGAATCTTAATCGTAGTTAAAGAGCTGCAACCATCGAACGCATTGTTTCCGATGGACTCAATAGTAGAAGGAAGCGTAATGCTCTTCAAGCTTGTACAGCCGCTGAATTCATAGTTAGACAATTCGGTAAGACCGGTGAAATGTTGCAGTTCATTGAATGAAGAAATCTTGCTATCGCCCGAGAAAGCCCTATGAAATTGACTGCTGCTTACAGCCTTTGCTTCATCATACGATAACTTGCCGTTCTTGTCTGTATCCCACTGCAAGCAAACACTTTCCACATTGGAATCTGCAAACGTCATGCTCTTTCCGTAAACAGAAACCTTGCATTGAGCGGTTTTTCCATCCACAGTGGCAGTTATTGTATCCTCACCCTTCTTAACTGCCGTCACCAGTCCGTTCTTGGACACAGTGACTACGTTGTCGCCTTTGGTTGTTGACCAGGTAACGTTTTGATCGCTAGCATTGGACGGGGTGATCGTCACCGTTAGGGTTACTTCATCTCCCTCTTCCATCGTTAATGAGGCCTTGGATATCTCCACACTTTTCACGGGAATCCTCGATCCTTCCTGGAAGACAATCATAGTAAGCGTTTTGTTCTGGGCATTCTTGAGGACCATTTTATCGGCATGATCCTCGTAATCATTCTTGCTGCAGGACAGAGTCACGCTCCACTTGAAAGGAGAGTTGGGGGATGTTTCTATGGTTCCGACATTAAGCCAGGACGGTTTCTCGGAAATCCACCATCTGGAGCCGCTGGTCACAGATACCTGCAAGGAGCCACCATAAACGTCATAATTGAGAGTGCTCTTGTCGATGCTGAAATCGGTGTTGTTGACCTCGACCTTCTCGAAAGTGCACGAGAGGACCAGAAGAAAGCTAAGTGCCGTTATTATTGTTTTCTTTCCCATAGTGATTCCAGCTAAAATGCGTATCCAACAGTAAGCATTACCGAAACAGACTTCCCAAGCACGGTCTTGACGGTACGCAGTTCATATTCTTTGTTACCGTAGGCTTTCTGGGTGGTCACCTGCCATACATTGAGATCATTGAAATAAGTACCGGTCAGGCCAAGGGAAAAATGTCTTCCCAACAACAAATTGACGCCGAGAGGTATGCATATTCCCGCTTGGTTGTCCCGCTTGCTGATTGACTTGTCCAAATCCATGCAGTCAAAGATTCCCACACCAACTTTAGGATAAAGCCATGGCGCCAGACGGAACGCAGCCAAAACGTTCAGGCCCATGATACCGGACTGGTTTGACGAAAAACCGCAATAATATCCTTGCACCTCGATTCCGGCAACAGAATAGCCTATGTTGTATAAGCCACCGGCAACAACAGGGCCAACAGCAACACTGCCTTGCCCGAATCCAAACATGGCCGCTCCACCTCTGACCGCAAAGAACGGTTCGTCTTCAAGTATCTCCTCAGGCTCAAATTCTTCTGCCGCTGCTTCTTCTGCCGCAACTTCTTCTACCGGCTCCTCATAGCCATCCTCCACTGCAACCTCTTTCTCGCGGCTTTTTATTATCGATTGGATGTCGTCCTTTACTACAACCGGTTTCTCTTCTTCTTGTGGCTTCTCTTCCTCCTTTGGCGCTTCCTCAACAGCTACCGGCTCCGGCTCTACCGGGGGCTCGGTATAAAGGCCGAACTGCTTCAGCCTCTCGTCGTAGGGGTTAAGGGCCTTGAGCTCCCCTGCTACGGCCTTGGCGGCCTGCATATAGCCGTCATCGATGTAATTCTCCAGGTCGGTAGCCAGTTTCTGGCATTTCAGGGCTAAAGCGACCAGGTCGTCACGGGCCGGAGACTCTGCGTGATCGAAGCCCAGCAGGTCCCTGTGCAGATTACACAGTTCTATCGCCCTGCTGTAAAGTCCTTTCTGGAAGACCTTCCTGGCGTCCGGGAGGATTTCGTTAGTGTGGTCCGAATAATACCAGTCATTCTTGTCCTGTGCCCGCACAACGCCGGCCAGACAGAGGAATAAAACCGAAATCAGTATTCTTGCGATTCTCCGCATATGTAGTACGTCTATTTCTTCTGAGTTAGATTAATCTTGAGCTCGTTTCCATGGCTGGCGAGTACGATTTCGCCGGTCCTTTCTTTGGAGGACTTGCTGACATCAATGTGCAGCGTGTTATCGTCTTTTTTCGTAACAGTAGCAAAGGCCGTGTCGGGCACGCTGGAAATCTCCCAGGCGGCAGAGCACTCAATCTGCACGTCTTTGCTGGAGGCTTCCAGGCCGAACGACAGATTTGTATCGGAACTGTTCTTGGTCTTGAAGACAAAGCGGTTCTGCGTGACGTTTACAGTTCGTGTAAGGGTAATGCCCGGTTCTGCACTGGAAATCGTGAGAGTAGCCGTTCTGTCTCTCTGCATATCGCTGTAGTTATCGGCCCAAACAGACACCGAGTCATTTCTCTTGCTTGGGAAAGACAGCCAGGATGCGTTTGATTTTATATTCCAGTCGCAGCCGTCAGTACTGGTAACGTAGAGGGTAATATCTTGAGCTGCGTTCTCATTATTCTTGTTCCAGGCATCGAAGCTCAGGTTCTCCTGCCCCTTGCGCACTTCCAGAACGTACTTCGGTTGGCTGAGGGTGATCTTGGAACTGACGTCGTCCTGCCTGGCGTTCTGGTGCTCAATACTGACTACGGAAACAGTTGTCTTATGGTCGGAGAAAGAATTGTTCTTGGACGGCGTAACCGTAACGTCCACGCTCTCCCCGGAATCCGACCACTCGAACTTCCATCCGTCAAGGGTGCCTCCGCTGCCGGTGACTTCGGAAGATCCGTAGACCAGCTTCCACGGGCCGGAGCTCTCTACCCTGAAGGTCTTTCCGTCTGTATTTACAGGTGAATCCCAACTCAGATTATCTTTGCTGACACTCCACTCGAACGAGGGTTGCCAGATTGACAGTTCCTGTATGAGATTGGAGTTATAATTGTAATACTTGCTCTTAATCCTCAGCGTATATTCACGGGAAGTGCTTCTGTCAAGGTTCTTCGTAGGCGTAAGGGTAACATTCTCGCCATTCCGCATTTCATTAATGTAGTCGCCCTTGCCTTCTATGCTCCAGTCGCCGGAGCTCTGTACTTGCAGGTTAATTTTGTCCGACTCGGCAGGCACAGGGTCGAAATCAAAACTGAACAGATTCTCCTCGTCTGTGTTCCTGACGGACCAGATGAAATCCGCCTGCTGCAAAGTTATAGTTTCCGGCGATACGCCCATGGGTTCGGTAACAGATACGGTATATGTAAGAGATCTGGAGTAGGAAGACAGGTTCCCCATCTCATTTTCATAAATGAGTGGAACCTTTAAGGTCTCCAGGGATCCTGTAGCAGTCTTCCCGCTGAATTCTGATATATCTTTACCTTCACAAGACAGTGTCCACTTAACGCCCTTAGTCAACTTCAGGGAGCCGATGGAAACATTATTCTCGCTGTATGCGGGCAACACTACGTCAGCCGGCTTGAATTCGAAGGTCAGAGGATCCTGCGACACCGGGATACGGAGAGGAGGAAGATTGCCGGAACGCGGAGTGATAACGATATCACCCGTGGGATTGACGCCTTTGCTGGGATTGGGCTTGACGGTGAAATTAATAAACTCCTCGAATTCTTTTTCGTCATTATCGAAAGACGCACGGCTCGGGACCAGGAATTCCGGACAAACCATATCCCACGCGCCGCTGCAGGTAAGGAACAGCTTGAAGCCATCGGGCAGGTAAGCGGGAACAGGATCCACTTTCGTCAAGTGGCTGCCACCGTCGGTCTGCGACATATGGAGCTGATATGCCATCTGTGAAACTGGAAGGGTAATCCTGGCTCCTGATATATCCAGGCGGCCCTTCTGCTCATGAGTCTTGCTTATGAATGTAAGCGTGGCCGTTCTGTTCTGAGCTTCAGGATTGAAGCTCGACGCCCCTACCTTTAACGTGGTCAGGCCGCTGCTGAAGGAGCTGTTGTTATACAGCTTGTTATCCTTTTCGGCTACCCAGTCTTTGGTGTCAGTCCCATAGCTGATGTCAGCATACCATTCTCCGGTACAGTCAACGCTTATCTCCGTAGGGTCCGAGTTGTTTATTGTGGCTTTGTTTCCAATTCTGGAGAGATATTCTTTTCTTTCTCCCGAGAGCTTAAACACGAATCCTTCCTGGGTGAAGCTCAGCTGCCGCTGCAAATCCTGGCCTGCATCTGCCGAATCAAACCAGTCTCTTGGCGGGCGTACGGTCAGGGACGTGGTTTCTGGAGTAAATTCCAGCTGCTGCTTTCCTTCGGCGATGCGAAAGGTGATTTCGTTTCCGGCATCGGAGACCTGGCTCTCGAGCCAGTCGTCCGGAATATCTCCGTCCAGCCAGGATGAATCAACCACGCCTGTCGCAGCAATGATGAAGGTCTCTTCCTTGCTGTCGCCGCTCTTGAAACTATAACTTGTTGCCGTACCTGTAGTACCGTTATGTCTGAAGTCGAACACGAAAGGCTCCTGGTTTACCGGCAGCGGAATAGCTTCAGCATCATCGTCTATGGGACTGAGCATAATGGCCGTGTCTTCCGTTCGGGCAGAAGTGTGAGGATTGGCATATTTGGTCCGCACCCACACGGTCACGTCTTTGTCGGTATCAGCCTCTATGGTTCCCGTAAGGGGTTGAGTGGCCCCCTGGTCGCACCATAATTCAAGCCAACCTGGGCAGTGCTGCACCTCCCATTTGAGCTCGGAACGCACGGTGAAAGAGGACATATGGCCGTCTTTCTCGGCATCGGCGGCTACTCTGTACGGCAGCGCGCCAAGAACTTTTGTCGCCTCCCCCCCTTGCCATGTTGTGCGGTATATCAAAAAGTCCTGGGTCAATGTAAACTCCAGCGGATCGAGCTCCTGTAGGCGGACCCAGTCATCTCCGGACGGCACAAGCGGCACTATGGTGGCTTTCAGGCTCTTGGTGTCAGTGAAGTTACGCCGGTCCGGGAGAATATTCACCTTATCCTGACGACTGGTGATTAATTGGACAGACTTATTGTCGAAATCGCACCAGCCTTGAGTACTCTCTTCCGTAACATCTATACGCCATCCGATATTACTGTCAATCGTTATGGTCTTCTGGCCCTTGGCACCGTTAAACACAGGTTTGTCCTTATCGTCCCGGGTGCGTACAAAGTGATTCCAGCGGAAAGGCTCCCCGGTATCCTTCAGGTTGACGTCGAACACTATGACAGGCTGGTTTACGGAAAAAGACACCAGTTCGGAATCTCCGGACCCGTTCACTATCCTGAGCTTTACGCTGTGGTCCGCATCAACATTCGCGTCTGTTTTTACATTGAGAATCGTAGTTCCTACTTTGCCGGAGGTGGGATAAATCTTAAGCCAGTTGGCAACTTCCGAAGTATAGCCGTCTATATGCCAGGTCTCTCCGGTAGTGAAGCTCATCTGCATTTCGCCTCCCAGATGGCTCATCTCTATCTTGTTGCCATCTTTGAGAGAGATAACACCGTGCACTTCCTGTCCTCCGTTACCGTCCTTGACGGACTGCTGGAAGAGACCGTCCTTATTGCAGGAGATTGCCAGTATAGCGGCGCCAACAAGCGCCAGGACCACTTTGTTTCTCATATTATCTGTCGTATATAAGGTCTCCGGGCGTTGCCGAGAGAAGATTCTTCATAACCATCCTGACCGTCAGTGCCGCAGCAAGTATCACCACAAGAGCTGCGGCAACGGTAATAAGCGAAGGGAAGGCGTGGATTACGTCGCAGCGCCACAGCGACAAGTATCCGAAGCCTTCGTCCTTAATGACGCCGGCCAGAGGCAGGATGAGCTGCAGCAGGGAAACGGTAACCAGCGAGATTGCCAGGGCAGCAGCCACCAGGGCCAGCATAATAATCATATATACCCTCTGCAGCTCCTTGTTGGATATGCCGAAGGCCTTGAATGTGCCTATGTTGCGCTTGACCTTCTGGAAGTAAGACTGCAGCAGGTTCACTATGAACAGGAGTATGCAAACGATGGCAAAAATCACCATCACCACAGACAGCGTGATGGCCATGACGCTGACCGCCTGGAAATTCTCCTTCGCGTTGATCTGCGACATCTCCACCTCCAGCTCGCATGCGCCAACCAGCTCTTCTGCAAACTGCTTCACAGCCTTGAGGTCGTTGAACTGGATGGAAAGGTAGTCTCCGGTAGGGAGAGGAGCGGAAGAGTAGTTGTAGCGGTACAGACGGTGTACGTCTTTCCCGCCGTACTCCGCCATCAGACGTTCGTTCACGCGCTGGCAGACCTCGGGCGTGAGCCCCTCCTCGCCCGTCATGTACACCTGCCTGAAGCCGAGGTAGTGGTACTTCATGCCGTCCTCGTCCAGCTCGGTGACGCGGTTCTTGTAGGAATACAGCTCGCGGGGGTCGTAGCTCTGGTCGTCTATGACGAAGGGGGCGTCGGTCTCTTCACGCACGAGTTCGCTGAGGCGGGAGTCGAACTCAAGCGCGTCCACGTCTTCCGGAATGAAGTAGCAAAGCGATGCGGCATACGCCTCGTTGTTCATGAAGAAGACCAGCGGATCCACAATCTTCTGCCTGTAGAGGTTGGTGAACGCCACCAGGTCCACGCTGCCGGGCAGCCGCTTGACCACTCCGAGCACGGGAACGGGCACACGCACACGCCCGTTTACTTCTTTGAAACCGACCTCTGACGCACCCGAAGAATACTGGTACAGGTCTATGTAGGCCGGAGCTTGATCGTATCCCATGCGGGCCAGGGCCTTTCCTGTGAGGAACACGCCTATGCTGCGCTTGTCTATGTCGGTCACTTCCGACTTGGGAATGGCCGCAATGCGGTTTTCCTTATCTACGATGGCCTCTATGAGCGCATAGTTGTTTATGTCGAAGAAGCGCGTCTTGAGGTATATTATCGTGGAGTCGTCTGCGCCGAACACGTTGAAGCTGTACTCGTAATCGTAGGAGAACGAGTCATAGTGGTATTTATTGGCGTTGGCCCCCGTGGAGTCCTGCAGCTCGCGCATAAGCCGGCGGAAAGACTCATCCTTGTTCTCCTTCTTGATGTCGACCCACTTGATGAAGGGGTCGTTCATCTTGTAATTGAGATAGTTGAGACTGCCGTTGGAAAACGCGATGGCGAGGAAGGTGGCCACGAGCACGGCGGAAAGCAGCCAGACGTTGGACAGCTTGTTGCCGAGCACTATCTTGCCCTCTCTGCGGATAAACAGTTTGAGGTAATCTGGTACGTTCAGTCTCATTGCTTATGGCGAAGGAATTGTTCGAATTCTGCAGGTTCGTAGCTCTGTGCGCCATTGGACCAGCGGCCTTCGGCCCCGGGGGCGTAGATGCAGCTGTCGTCGATGACCCCGCGGAAGGTGGTTTCGTCGTCGGAGGCCGCACGTAGGTTGCTCTCTTTGCGTATCTTGATTATCACGTCGGCGAAAGTGACCGCCAGATGCATGTCGTGCGACACTATGATGGCGGAACTGCCCTCGAGTTCAGACAGCTTGGCCGTAAGCATCTCCATGGCGCGCACGGCGTTCTCTGCGTCCAGGTTGCCGGTGGGCTCGTCTCCGAAGAGGACAGTGAAATTGGGGATGACCGCACGGGCGAACGCAAGCCTCTGCTGCTGCCCGCCGGAGAGCTCCTGCGCCATCCGGTCATAGCCCACGTGCTCCAGGCCCAGGTCGCACATCACCTCCCGTGCCTTGGCGAACGCCTCCTCGCGGGTGTACCCCTGCATCATACGGGTGATGGAGATGTTCTCGTAGGCCGTGAAGTTGCGCATCAGGTTGGTACTCTGGAAGATAAAGTTGAAGTGCTCGCGGCGGAAGTCGGAGAGCTTGTCGTCACCGCCGTTCCAGAGGTCGAGCAGGTCCACCTGGCCGCCGTCGAGGGTATAGAAAACGAAGCGGGTCTGAGGATCGGGGACTATGGTGTTGTTCATCAGGCCGAGCACCTCGAGTATGGTGCTCTTGCCTATTCCGGACTCGCCTACGATAAACACCTTCTTGCCCCTGGGAATGCAAAGGTGCTTGATTTCCAGTACCACTTTGGACACGCCCTCACGGTACACCTTGTCGTAGGAGCACCGCAGGGCCGATATGTCGAACAGGGGATTCATACGCTACAGGGGGAGGTATTCGCTGGGGAGCCAGTAGTACTTGTCGTTGTTGCCGGAGTATGTGAGCAGGAAAGGATAGTCCACGCCGGTAACGCTCTTGAGCGTCTCTATACTGCGCTGCATCTCCTTGACTATCTTGCGGTACTCCTTGTACGGCACGGCGTTGGGATCCACTATGTCGTCAAGGGTGTATCCGTGCTTTGGAGTGTAATTGGAAAGACCGAACACCTTGGCAAGGATGGCGTAGTAGGACGTGCTGCTGAGCTTGTCCTGGGCCACGGCAGTCTTTGCCAGACGCATCATGGCGTCGTAATACGGCTTGCGGTCGGAGGTTTCGTTCTGTGCGGCCTCGTACACCTTCTCGAAATCGCGCACGAGGTTCTTGAGCTCGCCTGCAGGGAAGAATACGATGACCTTGAAGAGGTCGCGGGTGTCTGCCTGCTTCTTGGCGTAGCCGCGGAAAGACAGCAGGGCATTCTGCTTCTTGAGACGTTCCACCAGCTCCTTGTCGCCGCCGAGCATGTCCACGATAGCGTCCATCCTCAGCTGGCTGCCCTCAACGTCGTCTTCTGCCAGGGATTCCTGGGTACCAAAGTCCACCAGGTTGCCCGCCTGAATGGTCAGATAATCGACGGAACGCTTCCAGATGCCGAGAATCTCCTCGATGGAGTTGGTGAGGTCCTCTTCCTGCATGGGCTTGTTCTTCTCCGGATTGTAGCGGTACATACCCAGGTAGAGGTTGAGGCCGTCGGTGTTGTTCATGTTGTAACCGTGGCCGTTGTCCAGCCTCTTGGGCTTGATACGCTGGGCGGTAGTGGCAACCATGTCGTAACGCTTCTGCACGCTGGAGCGCAGGAGCGCCATGATCTGCTCGTTGAAGCTGGTGTAGTCTTCGTTGTCGCGGTTCGTGACCTGGAAGCCCATGAGCGATATGTTCTGGGCGCTGAGCTTGTCGATCAGGGACTCGCTGCTTATCTTGAACTTGCCGTTGTCGCCACAGTCTCCGATAACGAGCATGATGTTGCTCTGGAGTTTCATGTCCTTGGTTGCGGGGAAGAACTGGTCGATGGCCCTGTCTATGCCATAGAAAACCGCCTCCCTGTTGCCGGGAGCCACACTCTTGACGCCATATTTGCCGCCGCTGTCGAGCCACTTGCGGAGGTTCTGGTTCTTGGGCTCGGTAAAGCCGCCGGTGTTGGGGAAGCACTCGGTTACGTAATCCTTGTCTTCCTTGTCGCGGTATATCATCACGCCCACGTTGACGCTGGAGTTGTCGAAGAACTTGTCCACTTCGTTGAGAGCCTTCTTCACGGACTTGAAGTACGGCTGCATGGAAGACGTGCCGTCTATAACTATGACGATATTGACTTTCTGGCGCTCGTCAAGCAGGCTCTTGGCCCTGGCGCGGTCGGCATCAATGGTGGAGGCTGCCGGACGCTTGCCGGAGCGTGTCTTGTTGAGGGTACCGAAGGTGGTACAATAATAGGTATCCTTATCGCCGCCGTCAAGAATAGGATAGCGGAGGTATGCGACGGGCATCGTACGGTATTTGTACTCCTGCACGTAGTTGGGGGCCTTTTCCGTCCGCTTGCGCTGGGCAGTGGTGAACACGTCTCCGGAAGGGGCCACGCCCTTGGCGGTGTACACCTGCCACTGTATCTGCTTGGAGGTGAAATACTCCACGTCTTCGATGTCCCAGGTGGGCTCGAGGCAGGTCCTGGAGTTCCAGGGCACGAACGAACCTTCGTCAACCCAGCCGAACAGGTCCCTGTCGTTGTTCACCACGGCATTGTTGCCGAGCAGCACGCGGCCGCTGTCTTTGTCGCGCTTGAGGATGTAGTAGAAGTGCATGTCGGTAGGCAGGGTGAAGCCCTCGGTGCCGGTAGGAGAGCTGTAGCGCTTGCGCCTGTCGATGTCTTTCAGGTTGCCCTTCTGGTCCAGGTCGGCGCAGATAACCGCTTTTTCGGAGATGCCGATGTTGTCCGACAGGCCCTTGTCCCACAGCAGCAGGTTGCGCATAGGCACCCACCCTTTGGACTCGGCGTTAGCAGAGATACGCGGGTAGTCGTTCTTGGGGTCGTAGAACACCAGCGCATAGTCATTCTTGATCTCTGCGATGCGGAGCTTCTCTCCATACTTGAGCTCTCCGATCTTGCTCTTGCCTGAGGCGTCGGAATACACCGGGTTGCCCTTGCGGTCGCTGAACACCACCCAATAGCCGCCGGCGGCTGCATTCACGGCGTCTTGTCCGTAGGGCGCCTTCTGGATTCCTGCGATGTCGGCTTCCTTGATAATGTCCCTGTCCAGCACGGAGGGCTTCGACACCGATACCGTTCCCTTCAATTTAGGCTGAGCCTGTGCGGCCGTAACTGCGGCCAGAATACTTACTGCCAGTATAATTATCTTTTTCATATCCTGCTAAAAAGAGTCCACCAAATAAGGGAATTGTTCTATCAGGTTCTTGCGGCCGAAAAGCTTGTTTTCGTCCACCCTTATATCCGGATTGTGGAAAATATTGATTTCCAACTTTCTTTTGCCCAGAGTCTGCATGTCCATGTCCCAGTACAGGCGGCCTATGAGCGCGTCGCAGAAGTCCATGGAGATGAATCCCGGAGTAATGTAATAGTTGAACACCACGCTGTCATAGTCGTCGAAGCCCTTGGTAGGGATGAAACGGCCCTCGGACAGCATATCCATTATCATCAGGCGGTCCACCTCCGGATAGACGTTGTGGCTCGTCTGGGAGTTCAGCATCTCGATGAAGAAATCATAGTCCTGCTCGTCGTTCGGCGACACCAGCATCCTTACGGGAGAGTTGCCGTTGGCCAGATAGAAGATGACGGTACGGTCCGTATTGTAGCGGGCGTTGCGCCTCACCTGCTCCAGGATGCGGGTAAGAGTGGTCTCATAGTGGTCGTGGGCAATGTAGTAAAGCTCCAGAGACTTGCCCATAAGCCTGGCCGAGGGCAGCAGGAGCAGGCCGAGAATCAAAATATATTGTATTGCAGACCTTCTCATTTGAGTTCCAGATTAATGACGTCCGCCCTGCCGCTTGCGTCATAGTGAACGGAGGTGACGGTTACATGGAGATCCTCGTTGGCCACTCTGAGGAACACGTCGCTGGGGGTGGTAACGTCGGGGAAATTACTCTTGATTTTTACGTTGCCGGCCATCCTGTCGCGCAGCGGGGCCATGCTGGAAGAAGTTCCGGAATTGAACATGGCGGCCAGCTCGGCGGCGCTCAGCTTCTCCACGGGCTTGAGTTCCTTGAAGCCGTACAAAGCTTTGGCGGCGGATTCCTTTCCAGTCCTCAGGTCTCTGACCTTTGCATTGTAATAGCCTCTGGCGTTGGGCTGCACTACATCGGCAAAGCTGCCGTCGTAGCTCTCGTAGATATGATTCTCGTTGTCGCTGATAATAAACTTCACATTATCACCCGATCCGCCCTTAACCTTCAGGCCGGATACCTTGAAGCCGCCGTTGGACAGACGGGTCACCTTCTTGGCGGTGATATCTATCTCCAGCACCGCCGGTTCTTCTGCGACGACTTCGTCCAGACCGAGGTCTTCTTCCGGAATCGTATCCAGGACAGGCTGCACGTCGGCAGTAGGGACCACATAGGGAGAACCCGTGGCGGGAGCCTTCGTGGTCAGCTTCGGCTTGATTAAATACACGCCGCCAAAGCCAAGGGCCCCGGCAAGCAGGAAAGACAGCAGATATATCAATATTTTTTTCATATCAGAACTTTAGTTTCAAGCCAAGCTCGGCAATGAACCCGGCACGCCTGAGGGAAATATTGTTAAGGAAGGAATGTACGGCAAGCGCTTCCGGCTGCCCGGAGGCGTCGGGCCACGACACCAGAGGATAAATATGCTCGCTGGCGGAATACCACTCGACTTTGTTCGAAGGGTTGTAGGTATATCCTCCATTGGGGAAGAAGCTCATCTCGTAACCGCCCCTTATATAAATGTACTTGCAAGGAGCGAAGGCGATGTCTATGCCGGCTTTCGAGAATAAGGACATGCACCAGGGGTTGACCTCGTTGCGGTTGGGATTGAGGAAGCTGTCGAATTCCCGGGTCTGTTCCGCACTGTTGTTAATAGCATAAGTAACGGAATAAGCCCCCTGGAACATTTTCGCGGTCATATTCCAGTTGACGCCTACTATATCCCACACACCGCACACCATGGGGCTGAAGTTGTGCTCCATGGAGAGCATGGGAAAGAGCACGTTGAGATCCAACACCTTCAGGCCCTCGGACGCTCCTGTAAGGCGGAACGACTTGTCCAGGACATTATAGCTGATTTGAGAATCGTCTTTTAGGGAAAAACTGATATCGCTATAGGAAAGTCCTATACCGGCATAAACCACAAACTTGGTAGACCGGCCGCCGAAAAGCGAATAGCCCACTTCCCCGCCGAACTGGCCGCCCCAGTTTTTCTTGCTTATGTAGTTTGACGTTCCTACGGAATAATTAGGGTTATATGCCCCGTGAATCCTTGCCCTCCAACGCTTATACCTGGTATTGAAGCTCAAGATGTCATATCGGTCGGCACCTGGCTCGGATATGGTCTGCAGCATTACGTCATCGTCGTCGAAAACGAATTCCTTGCCCTCGGGAACTATCGCAAAGCCATATTCATTGAAGTCCAGGGGCTCGTCTCCATACAGCACCTGGCTGTCAATCTCGTTTTTGCGCTCTACAATATGGAAATTACCCTTGGGGAAACAGGACGCAGGGGACTCATAGCCCTCTATGGACTCTATCCGGAATTCTTCATCTTCCGGCATCCAGACGCAATTGAGTACTATACGGTAGTCGCCGCCCACCATGTCGGAACGGGTAGAGAAGGTGAAGCCCAGAGAGTCTTCGTACTCTACTTGTTTGTTGAATTCCACACTGGCGCGCCAACGGCCGTCACGATACGAAAAAGGTCCTTTGCGCAGGCGGGAAATCTTGAGGGACCTGTCTTCCAGGCCTCTGGAATATTCCACATACTGCCTGGCCGATATAGTGGTGCCGAAGGTACCGCTGGCGATGTAATCGCACCATACAGGAACATCCGGCGTACGGAAAAGGGCGAGGAACGAGTATGCATCGGAACGGCCCTCAAGAGAGGAGAACCTCTCGTAGCTGTCCACAAGGTCCAGGAGCCTCTCGTTCATCAGCCAACGCTCGGACACATCCAGGCTCTGGGCCCGGAGTATCAGGGACGAAACACAGAAGACGGCTGTTAAAAGAAACCTTTTCACTCTCATAGCATCCATAGTCCAAGCCCCACTCCAGCAGCAAGGCCAAGCACGATAAACAAAATCAACGCTACCGGAGACAGCACGGTGGACTGATGTGATACGGCCTCCGTCTTTACGAAGCCGGACTTTTCGGGAGCGTCCAGGTTCTCCACGGTCGCAAGATTCTCCGCTGCCGGTTCCGCCGGCGCCTCGCCGGGCTCGTCTTCGAACACCCGCTCGGGAACCGCGTGATTCCAGGGAATCTCTGCATGAACCTCACCCTCAAGGACACGGGACGCATAGTCGCGAAGCTGGACGGCTGTGGGCCTGTCCCATGTTTCCATGGCGAGGCAGGAGACACAGACTATGTTCAGCTCGTCGGAATACTGCCGCGGGAGTTCGGGCAGGTCGGCCCCCTGCTTCTGCAGGCTTCCGCCCATTCCGCAGAAAGGTACGTCTCCGGTAGCGAGTTCATATATGGCCGCACCGAGAGACCAGATATCGCTTGCCTTAACAGCCTGGAAGCTCTTGCTGAAGCGCTCGGGGCCCATGTATGAGATGGCGCCGGCTGAGTTGAGCGAGGCAGAGCTGCTGCGCAGGGACTGTCTCAGCTTCTTGCTGATTCCGAAGTCCGTGATGACGTAGTCTCCGCTTTTCAGGATTAATATGTTGTCTGGCTTGATGTCTTGATGAATGATGGGCGGCGTCTGGGCGTGCAGATATGCAAGTCCCGCTGCCACGTCACGGATAAAACGCCATAATTCACTCTCCTGCATCTCCCCGGCAAATCGGCTAACGGAGCCGTCCGGACAGTAAGGCATGACCAGGTACGGCCTGCGGTCTTCGGTATTCACGCCGAAGTAGTTGGCGTGAAGCAGGTTGGTGTGATTAAGTTCGAACGTAAGCTGGAACTCCTTCTTGAATTCTTCCAGTCCGTTCTCGTCCATCGAGATGTAAATCTTGGCGGCGACCTCCAGGTCCGTTTCCTGGTCGCGTGCCACCCAAACTTCACCGAAACTGCCGCTGCCGATAAAACGCTGCAGCAGGTAACGGTTGTCTAACAGATATCCCTCAGTGTATTGCATAGCGTTACTGTTCACTTTGTTCTGTCTGTCCCCAGGAGGAAACTGTGTTCTTTGCCTTTTCGATAAGGTCGAAACGGTAGGTTGCGTAAGCACAACCGGCAAGCAATGCCAGAATCAGTATCCACACCCATACCCTGGACTGCTTCTTCTTCGGCTTAACCGTTACCGTGAGAGTCTTGTCCATTACGGGCTCTTTCAAACCGACGCATTCGAATAATGCCAACGTGACATTATCGTGACCGCCTGCCTCCAGGGCGGCGGCGAGCAGAGCGTCCCTGCATTCGTTTATGGTCTCATGCCCCTGCATGAGTATGTCGAGAATCTCTTCATCGCGCACCAGGCCGCACAGGCCGTCCGTGCAAAGGAGTATCATATCCCCTTCAGAGAGGCCCTTGTTCATATACTCCGGCTGCGCGACGCTATGGGAATCACCCAGACTGCGGGTGATGATGTTGCTGTTGGGATGGTCGAAAGCGAGCTCGGGGTCCAGTTTGCCGCTGTCGACGAGCTCCTGCACATAGGAGTGGTCGCGGCTCAGCCTGCTCAGACCGTAATTCTTGTTGAACAGGTAGGCCCGCGAGTCTCCGCACCAGGCGACATGGACGAAATTCTCGTAAATCCATGCCATGACTACGGTTGTCCCCATCCCCTCGGTTGAAGGATCTTCCTTTACCCTTCGCTTGATATCACTGTCCGCATTGACTATGGCCTTCTTCATGAAGGACTCGATATGGCCGTGGGTATCGGTGACTTTAGAGAAATCCTCTATACCGGAAAAGGCCTTGCGTATAGATGAGATGGCAATCTCGGACGCAACTTCTCCGGCATTCATGCCGCCCATACCGTCTGCAACCACCATGACGCAGCCGTTTTTACCGAGAGGGATCTCGGCTGTTGTATCGGAGGGGATTACCCAATCCGATGCCGTCAAGTCGGGATTGACAATGAAATTGTCTTCATTGTTGGTTCTGATCAGACCGACATTCGTGGCGGCTGTCATTTTGAAAGTGATATCGGACATACTGATTAAAAATATAAAGGGGCGGCAGCATTCCGCCGCCCCTTCAATGAAACAAATGATTAGCGACGACGTGTCTTTGCTCCCCTGTAATCTGAAGGAGCTCCGTCAAGCTGGATGATTGTCTGGCCGGTAACCTCGGCAATGGTGCCGTTGATCTTCTCCTTCAGGGAACGGACCCTCCTGGTGACAGACATGAAGTTCTGCTTGCTGCGCTCGTTCATAAGGGAGATAATCTCTACCTCCTCGCGAACCTCGGTGAGGTCGTCGACGGTCTGGCAGCGCTTGTACTCCTTTTCCGCCTGGTCGAGAAGGTTGTTGAGGATTTCAGACTGGTTCTGCTTGTTGGCACGCCTGAATTTCTTCATGGAAGCGTCAGTGCCGATCTGGTCGAGGCTGATGAAAATGTCTCTGCGGCCGCAGGAGTCGAAGACCATGAGACCGATAAACAGGACACAAATAACTGTAAATAATTTTCTCATAATTGTGATGATTTATTGATTGTTATTGTTGATGGACTAATGAATTGTCGGTCTGTCATTGCCAACGCGACGCTTGATGGCATCCTGAACCCTTGTGGTTTCCTGATCCTTCTTGTTGCGGGCAATCTCCTCGGGAGTGGGCTCCGGTTTGGGCTCCGGCTTTGCAGCCATCTCTTCGAGCTTGTTGTTCAGGTTGTTGATCTCGTTCTGGGCGCTCTCGACCTTGCGGTTGGCCTTGTCGGCGCTGTTCACGGCATCCTGAAGTTCGTCGCGCAGGCCGATTGCATGATTGTACAGAGCGTCGCGCTCTTCCTGAGCCTGCCTGAGCTGCCTCTGCACGCGGGCCTTCTCGGCTGCCGACTTGTTCTCTGCATCGATGAGGGCGTTGTTGAGCTCGTCGATCTCGGCATCGCTGGCAACAAGGGCCTTTTGGACTTCCTGAATCTGCTCCTGCTTGGCCTGGATCTCCTGGTCGAACTGCTTGCTCTGAAGCAGATTCCATGTGATGAGACCGCCAACGGCAAGAACGAGTACAACAGCCATAATCCACAGAGCAGTCTTATAAGGACGGAGAGCCTGCTGACGGAACAGGTTGAGACGTTCTGTCATGCCGATGCTGCTCACGAGGCTCTGCTTGCCCTGAGGGACGATGAAGCCAATGAGAGGGCCTCTGGAAGAAAGGCGGATTTCATCTCCGGAAGAGAGAGTCCATTCTCCCGGAATCGGCTGTCCGTTTACGAACGTAGGATTGGTTTGGGAGAGGTTGATGATTTTCCATCCGTTGCCCTCTTTTACGATAGCAGCGTGACGGCGGCTTACGGTCTCGAAAGACTCGTCGAAGCGCACCTGGCAGGAAGAATCGCGGCCCATTTCGATCTGGTCGACGATGATCTTCTGGGATTCTCCTGCATGGTGAAAGACGGACTCCGTCTTATGCTCCAGGATGTAATACTGCCTCCCGGAACCATTGAAGACGGCTGCCATTCCGGCTCCTACCGAGCCGGCTATGGTTCTTTTGTAGTTTGTCTCCATAGATAATTGAGAATTAGATTGATTGATTGTATTATTAAGTGGTTTCGAATCTCAGTTTTATATCTCCTGCGGTTATGATGTCTCCGTTCTTAAGTTCAATACCGTTGCTCCTCGCCTCTTCCGAATTCACAAAGCTTCCGTTGGTGGAGGGCATCCAGCGCCTCTCTGCGGTATCCCACTGGCCATCCCTCAACACCCATACGCCTGGGGACTGACGTTCGAGGGTAAAGTGCCTTCTGGAAACGTACGAGTCGTTGTAATCCTTCAGCTGTATGTTGTTCGTTTCGTCCCGTCCGACGGTAAGCAGGGAGCGACCCGCCTCCGCGAGTTTCTCGTCCAGGTTATACTTGACGCCATGCTCCAGGCCGTGCATTATGTGAAGGTAAGTGCCGGAGCGGGAGGGACGGTGGGGCGCAGGTGCGGAATCGTGTACCGCCGGGCGGGCATTCATGTTTCCGTAGCGCGGAACGAGGGACAGCGCCTCGTCGGCCGTCTGTATGCGCATCCTGAGGTCGGGGACGAGGCAACGGGAGATGAGGGCCTCCCACTCGGCCCCGTGGGGAGACGCCAGCAGCAGCGATCGGTTCCACTCTCCGGCCTGCCCGCGCTTCTGGTATCGGACGAGGTCGTTCTCGTCTTCCAGCGGCCCGAACGGCAGCTTGCCGGTCACCATCTGGTAAACGAGTACGCCGAAGGAGAAAAGGTCCGTAGTCGGCAGCACGGTGCTGTTGCCCCTGGCACGGTTGACCTGCTCCGGCGGCATGTATGCATAGGTGCCGAAAATCTGATACGGCTTGCCGAAGATGTTGCGCTCCGTCATGCGTTTGTTGCGGTCGCCGCTGATGCCGAAGTCGGTCAGCACTGCGGTGCCGTCGTGCTTGATGAGAACGTTCTCCGGCTTGAGGTCGCGGTGTACCTTGCCGTTCGAGTGCAGGGCGGCGAGCCCGCTGAGTATGTCGGTAGCCAGCAGAGGCAGCGGCGCGTCGGCACGCCCCATGAACTTGGAGATGTCGCCGCCGTCGCAAAACTCCATCACTATGTACGGGTTCCCCTTGAGGAAGCCGGAGTCGGCAGAATGGACCAGGTTGCGGCTGGAGATGCGGCCGGTCCTGTATTCCATGTCGAAGCGCTCGATGAGCGGCTGGCGGATGGTGGCGGGCACCTCCCACAGGCGCAGGAGCTTAAGCGCCCACAAGCGGCCCTGGGCGTCCTTGACCTTGTAAACGCAGCCGAAGGAACCCTGTCCGAGGACGGATTCCACCACGTAACGGCCGCCGATAAGGTCTCCTACCTGGCAGTCGTACCGTTCAGGGACGGCATACGTATTCACAAGGCCGTCGCTCATTTCTCAAACTTGTATCGCCTGTCGCCTATCGTGATTATATCGCCTTCGCTCACGTAGATTACGGGGTATGACGCATTGCCCACGGGAACCAGACGGTACACCTGGCCCTGAGGGGCGGCAGACGCGACGGGAGCTGCGGGAGCGGACTCCGGTTTGCGGGAAGAAGAATGTCCGAAGAAATCCCTTACGGTTCCTTTGATAGATTTGTCGGAAGGGGTGCCGGCGGCCTGGGGTGCAGGAGCGGCGCCCGCCCTGGCTGCGGAAACGTCACGCACGGTGGCGGAATAGGGAGAAGCCGGAGTGTCCTTCACAGTAGTGTTCACAAGGCGCGCGCCGCAATTGGGGCATTTTTCCGGCTTGCCGGTAAGCGGATAGCCGCATTTTGGACAATCGCTGGAAGATCCCTCTGCGAGCGTGTCTGCCAACCTGCTGGTATTCAACATGGTAGCACTATACTTCGAGGATTTGGCCGGAGCTTCCGGCTGAGGCTTATCTTCCCGGCTCTGTTCTTGTTGTTGCTGCTCCTCTTCTGAAAGCCCGAGAACATTACCGCATTTTTCACATCGATCAAGGTGGTCCTGGTTCATCCAGCCACAATTATCGCATCTTTTCATATCGGTTATAGTAGCGTCAGTGTATATTGGTCAGTCTTACAAAGATAGAGAAAAAAACACAAAAACAGGCGCGGCGGCCTGTTTTTTATCAGTATTCTAAGACTTTTCCAAGTGTTTTCTCAACTATTTTCATGGCACCGCCGCTG